>NZ_JBQFYL010000003.1:0-446821 GCF_056541465.1 Ruegeria sp. AH12
CGATCATCGACGCGAGGCTTACCGTGAGACTTCGGGAAGAAAGGCTCAAGACGCGCCATTTGCGTGTCCGTTAGCCAGAAAAGATCAGACATGGTCACCGCTCGGCTTTCCGACCGTGAATCACGCAGCCAAGCGGAAATCAATGGGTCCTGACCCTAGCTATTCCCTGAGTGGTAAAGTGGAAGCGCTAATTTTGGTATTTTCTTAATTGGCCGTAAGGCCAATTTAGTGAAGCGACTTAGACATCCAAAAATCCCAAGCCCGAGCTGTGTTTGCGAGCTGTTTTTTTTGTTATTGGCTTTGGATCGTCTCCTTCATCATGCAATCCAACGTAAACACGGGTTCGGTTTTCAGCGACTACCTCCGATCACAATTTCGTACCCGGTTAAGCCGCTTGACACCAGACTGATAAACTATAATCCGGATGCGATCCAAAACAGAGCGTGGTGCGGCAGACCAGCCGAGTGGTTTAGGTTGACGAACTCACAGCCTAAAACCTGACAGACGCATAACCGGGAAGGCGAATAGATGAAGACAGGTCGGTTCTTGATGGTTGGTGCAGGGTTGTCCGGGGCAGTTATCGGTCGCGAGTTGGCTGAGGAAGGACATGAGATTGTCGTCGTCGATAGTCGCGATCACATCGGTGGCAATTGCCACACGGAACGAGACGTGGATACAGGCGTCATGGTTCATGTTTATGGGCCGCACATCTTTCATACAGATGACCAAGAAGTGTGGAACTATATAAACCGGTTCGCTAGGTTTTTGCCATATAAGAACCGCGTGAAAACGACTTCGAAGGGGCAGGTCTTCTCACTGCCGGTCAATCTACACACCATCAATCAGTTCTTTGGCAAAACTATGCGCCCGAGCGAAGCTTACACTTTCATCACTGAGGAGCAGGCTGATACCTCAATAGCAGACCCGCAGAACTTTGAAGAACAAGCACTTCGGTTCGTTGGGCGCGAATTGTACGAAGCTTTTTTCAAAGGCTACACTATCAAGCAGTGGGGTTGCCACCCGTCTGAGCTACCAGCTTCGATCCTCAAACGTTTGCCAGTACGTTTTAACTATGACGACAACTATTTCTTCCACAAGTTTCAAGGAATGCCTGAAAATGGTTACACCAAGATGATTGAGGGTATACTTGATCACCCTGCGATCAAGGTACGGCTTGGCACGGTTTTCGATCGCAGAATGGCCGATGGTTTTGATCATGTTTTCTACTCTGGTCCACTGGACGGCTACTTTGATTATGAGCTCGGCCATCTTGGCTATCGTACATTAGATTTTGAGAAGTTCACCTATGATGGGGACTTCCAAGGTTGTGCGGTCATGAACTACGGAGAGAAGTCTGTGCCTTATACACGTATTACCGAACACAAGCACTTTGCTCCTTGGGAGACCCACGAAGGATCAGTTTGCTATCGTGAATATTCCCGCGCTGCCGGACCGAGTGATATTCCGTACTACCCAATCCGGCAGGTAAAAGAGAAAGCGCTGCTAAGTAAGTATATTGAATTGGCTAAGAAAACGCAAAAAGTTACATTTGTTGGAAGGCTCGGCACATATCGCTATTTGGATATGGACGTTACTATTCGCGAAGCTTTAGATACCGCTGAAATTGCGCTGTCCGCCATAGCCAAAGGGGAGACATTAGATCCCTTCTGCGTTTCTGTCCGCTAGGGGCAGGACCCATTAATCCCACACCACTGGTTTGTCTGAATTTAGGTTTGACCTGCGTTACAGTCGCTTGAGATTGACGGCTTCAGTCTCGACGCGCTCAAAGTCACTGCTTTCTCGCGGTTTGCGTGCCGGTGTCGCGGGACTAATGGGCGCTGACCCTGGCCAATAAAATGACATAGCCGGGGTAAGGTTGGTCAACGGTCTTGGTTTGACTTGACTCCTGGAACTTCCCTCTTTGTTAGCTTGAGTTTGCTCAACCTTTGGGAGAAGCAAACGAACGCGAAAGAGCTGTTTCAGGAAAGTGCAGACCATGGGAATGATCAAGGAATAGGAGGCGGGAATGCCGACGATAGAGGTATGCTGCAGTGCCGCCGCCAGAACCAATCGACGTTCTTCAGTCTATTCCCATAAACTGAATCAAATCGTAGCCGGTAACAGCGCTTGCACAAGTTTTCCTACAAAAAAGATAAAACCCAGATCAGAGTTCTTCTGATGCTCAAGATCATATTACCGGTCAGTTTTGAACCACTCCGTAGTCGTTTTGGATTTCGGAAACAAGCTTGGCATAGTTTTTGGCGAAAGTGCTTTCAGTATAAAGCGATTCATAAGAACGTCTGGCCCTCGCTCCCAAATCGGTGCGGCGCTCCTCGTTGCTTAGCAACTCTCGGATTTTTTTGAACAGTGCGCTGACAGAAGGTTCAGCCAGTTCGACAGCGTGGTCGGTGTCTTTGGCAACGGTTTTATTCCCGCCGGTAGCACTCGCGACTACCGTTGCACCTAGCGACATAGCTTCAAGCAATACGAGGTCAAAATAGGTATTCTTGTTCGGTAGCACAAAAACATCCGACGCGCGGATCACCTTCTCTGGTTTATCATACCACCCGAGCTCCTTCCAGCGAGGATGATCCAATGCGGGCAATCCATCCTGTTTTCCAGCAACAAGAATGGTCATGTCTTCGAACTCCGCCAGCAACTGAGCTCCAGCTTCTTTCATCAAATCGTAGCCTTTGGCTTCAATGTGCCGACCGATAAAGCTGATGACACGCTGTCCGGACAAACCAAACTCCAGCTTTGCAGCTTCTTTTGTCATATTGCAGACTTTCTCCGGCGAACCCGTGCGCACGAAGCGGATATCTTTCTTTGCTGACCACTCTTCGAAACGAGGAATCGTTGCGAAATAGGGATCCATTGCTTCTTCGCTTGGGAAAATCCAAACGTCTGCCTCGCGAAACGCCTTAGCCTCAATCAATCGGGACACACGTTCTAGGTTATCAACATGTTCACCAGAGTGTCCTTTTGAGCGCCAGATGTCCGCGACTTCCTTGCCCCAGCTTTCTGGTGCATGGCTCGAGAAAATCGTAAGCGGACGTGGCTCACCCATGCGATCAAAATGATTATACAGTGCCACCATGTCAGTGCATATATGGGCATGAATACTCTTTGGAGCTAGTTCCGCGATTTTACTTTTTGCTTGTTCCGGTAAGCTCAGATTATCGGCGTTGCTAAACCAATTTGCTAGTTTGACCAAATCTTCTTCACCATACTCCGGCTCATAGTCTGACACGCTTTTAGTCAATCTTTGAATGAAGATTGGGTGTGTTGTCTCTCCTGCTAGCCGGTCTGTACCTCTACGTAAGTTCGCCAGATAACCCGGGGGGCCGCCCGCTCCTTGCGATAGGAACCAATTGATCAACACCATATGTTGAAAGTCAGAGCTATTGAGCTGAGATTGCTTGGCCTTCTCTGGCAACGGAGTTGCCAATTTTCGTTTTGTCAGTTCTACATTAACATCTTCAAAGATTTCTGAGACTAAGCGGCGGCGCCGGCGTTTGTGACGGTCTTTGAATTTTCTGATTGCATCAGAGACTCTGCGGGACCGAAGCCCTGTTCTGACAGGTGTGTTAAGAAGAAGTCGCTGAGCATATTTCTTGCTTGCCCAAGCGGGCCTCAGCACTTCAACCATTTCATTGTCTTTTGCGTGGGAATTACCAAAGGCTTCCCAGATATCTTCTACAACACTCTGAGAATGTTGAACGAATGAATTCGCGAATTCGGAGTCAATATCCAGAGTGCAGAAGCGTTCCAAAAGCACGCGGGTTAGGTAACGCGCATATGCGGTTCTATCAGATTGCAGTTTTTTATCGTTTGCAACTATGCTCTTTACGCTGTCAATAACTGGGAAAATCTCGAAGCATCGCGCAGAGTTGTCCTTAGTGATCTGCCCCTCATGTTCGCGATAGAGATATAGAGGTTCTTCGGTGGCGACCAGGGATCTGGCCTGCTGGCCAAACTCAAAATGAAAACGATGATCTTCGTAGTAGAGGTTTTCATCGAAGCGCAGGTCGCCAATCAAACTGCGCCGCCGAATTCCCAACCACATAGAAGGCCAGATATCGAACAAGATGCTACGATCGTTCTCAAGATCAACAACGCCTGATTGTGCCGCGTATCGCGCGGATTTAGCGTGATACGGCGGTATGAACATAGGGCCGTTGTCTGCACACGTTAAAGATGAGCATATGGCCCAGTCTGCGTGGTTCATTTCAATTAGAGAAACGAGCTTCCGACATGTGTTGGGTCGTAGCAGATCGTCCGAATCGACAAATTGGACAAACTCACCTAGCGCAACATCAAGACCAGCATTTCGAGCTCCGCCCAATCCGCGGTTGGTTTTGTTGTGGATGATTTTGAAGCGAGGATCATCTCCGATTGCCCGCTTCAGCAATGGAATCGAGTTGTCCATTGTTGCGTCATTGACACAGATCACTTCAAAGTCTTTAAGCGTTTGCGCTCTTATTGAAAGTACACATTCCTGAATAAAATTTTCTACTTCATAGACTGGCAATATTATTGACAACTTTGGGTTGGTCATTCGTCTAGCTCCAGCGTGTGCATATCCGAGCGTCTCATCGGTCATCGACTTAGATGAGTAAAAGGTTTTCCACAAGTGACGAGATCAAGAAGCCTAGAACAGTTTGCTTCACTCCCGCGCCAAACAGACAGAATCGGGTTGTTTGTTCGTGAAGAGGCTCTGTCTCAGATGAACGTTTCTGAGGCCGGGAGTCTATTAGACCCTCCGTGAAGTTGACACAGAACAGAGGTCATCTTTGGTTGGTCAAATCGACAAATCGAAACATTTGATCGAGCGAATCAGCGCAGCTCACTTGTTTTCAGAGGTCTGTCGAGTGACAAACTACTCCTCAAATTGAGGGGCTGAGATTGCCAATAAACGATACAGTCTTGAAGCCACTGCGTCGCTGCTATTGCAAGATCAAGGTGCTGGGTTTGCCGTGGCCGGGTGCCAGATCGGCGCAATACAGAAGCGGCTATCGTCGATAACATAAGCTCTGTAGCGGAATGCAGCTATCGTTGGTAGCTTCTCAAAAGTTGTTGGTGCTCTCATCTCACCACCTCAGTAACTAGCTTACTCAGAACTCCTTGAATGCACAGGTATCATTTCAGTCACAGTCGTCATCAGTTTCGAGTATCAACAATACACATACCATCAACTTTGGCATCAAATCCCAAATCCTATATTTGGGGAAAGCTAGTCTAAATCTCCTCCATCTCAAGTGGTTTGGTCAACTGACGGCGGGCGATCTTGATGATTCCCGCGCGGGCCTCGCTTTTGCTTCGGAAATCCGATAGCATCGCCCACCACGCACGGCACATACGCCAGCCAACTTGCATCCGGCCCGAGATTGGCTGGCCACTGTTCAAGATGCCAGCAAATACAATCGGAACCGTGCGGCGCGAAAGATCAAACATCTCTTTCAGAACCGCCTCTTCCTCTTCCGAGCTTTGGTTGCCGCTTGCGGCCATAGCGGATTTGAGGTTCTTGCCGACCGGGCGGGTGTGATGCATCGCGATCTCATCCAGAATGGCGGTGCGAAACGCGCCCGCCTCTTGCCAGCGGCACCAGATGTAATCCAGGCCGTAACCGCTCATGGTGGACTGAAACAAGGGCAAGGCTTTTTTCAGGACATCGCGATGTAGGCAAGGGGCCATGATCTCGATGTAGTTGGTGTATCGCAGCACAAACCCGGGGCATTGGCTGAAGACAAAATGCGAGAAATAGCTTTCGGGTGTCAGTGATGGTTGTGCGATCCTTAGCCCATGGGAATCCATGGCGTTGAACAAGTCATTCACATTCTGTGCTGCAATATCTAGATCGTCATCTGGCAGCCAAACATAGTCATACGCTTCCAGATCCCTGCCCGAAAGCGTCAGAAACAGACCGTCCCATTTCCCGCCCTTGACCAGAACGGCCTCGACCCCGGGTTCGGGCTTGAACGCAGCAAATGCCTCATCCGAGAAAAAGCTGATCAGCAGATCATAGTTGCGATCTTCATACGAAATCTCTTGCCAGCGGGGATGCAAGGATTTTCCGCCTGCCCGGACAACAACGAGGTTTTTCTTCATGATCTGTCCTGAGCCCCGCTTCGGTTGTCTAGAAGGGGAGTTAGTCCCGCAATCTCGGCAGGTTTGAGCGGATGACTAAACCGCCCATAACTATATCTGAGTTGGTATAGCGCATTGCTTAGAAAGCGCCCCAGAGAAGAACCGGCTTTCTTGCTGTTGCGGTTCGCCTCGATTGTACTGTCAAAAGTTCCGCGTTCTGCAACCATTCGATGCGCCAACGTCAGAATTGGCACTTGGTGTTCCCAGTAGAACTTGAGGTCGATATCGACGGGGCGGGCAAACGGGGCATGGACAGCGGCCAGATGCGTCGCCGCTTTGCGGCCAATGAGATAGCCTGTTGTTCTAGGGGGCAGCCGATCCGACAGGACAAGGCTTTGATCTGCGACCGACCCCAAAACCTGCCCGCCGCTACCTGCCAAGCCATCCAGTTTGATCATAACGTCTTGATAGCGCTCTGATGACTCGGACAATGCATCCAGAAATGGCATCGGGTTCTGAAGAAATGTCGCATCATCTTCCAGCACAAGGGTCAAGGCATTTTCAGCCTCAGCGATTGCTTGCCAGATTTTCAGATGGCCCAAGGCACAGGCTATTTCATTGCGGCTAAGCGGTCTCTTGAACGCGCGCCGGTTCCTTTTGGCATCGTAAACGCGCGACACATCCTCGTCTGACAGTTGATCGCCGTAGATGGCGTCGAAAAAAGAGTGCGACAACCCCAGCTGTGTACATTCCGCCTCACATGCGTTGCGCCGATCAATGTCCCTTGGAAGGTTTAGAATGACGGCTTTGATCGACACTGGCGGCTTACCTAAACAAAATCTGGCAGGTTTCTAAGGGTCAAGTATAACAATCACAAGCAGTAAACGCTGCCTAGCCCTGTGCCAGCTGTCAGCGGCGCTCTGGTGGCAAATATCCGCTCAGCTGGAGAAACTCTGAATTCCCTCAATGATATAACCGTTGGGATCAGGGTTATCGAAGCACCGGATTGCCTCCAATTGTTGCGCTTGCTGTTGCATCGTGCCTGGATCGTACCTACCTGTGCACGCCTGAGCGACGGTGCGTTGCCGTCGCCCATGCGCGATCAATTGAAAGGTCACTCTGTCACGCTTGGGTATCTGCCCTTTTGGCCAAAATGATTTTAGGTTATCTGAGCGAGCGCATGGTTTCATGATCTGGAGAATGCAATGATTAAGCGCGCCTGGGATAACTGGCGGTCTGGTTATATGGGCCGCCTGATTGGCGAAAGCTTTTATGCACAAGGCTGGATGTACGGGATCGCAATCGTTGCGATGATACTGGTCGCCGCCACCACTGCCGGCGCGGCCTATATGATGGAGTACATCGTCGATGCCATGACCAGCCCCGAGATGCGTGGCTGGGCGCCGTTGATCGCGCTATCTGTTGTAGGCCTGTTTCTTGCAAAAGCGGCGGCAACTTACATACAGGCCATCTATTTGGCACGGGCTGGAAACCGGATTGTCGCCGCGCAACAGGACAAGGTTTACCGCAAGCTTCTTCGGCATGGGGTTGATTTTTTTGGGCAGAACGAGTCATCCGAACTGTTGATGCGGACGACACATGGCGCTCAAGCTGCCCGCACCTTGATTGATGTGTTGGTGACAGGCTTTGTAAGGGATTTGCTAACACTTGTCGGTTTGATCGCGGTAATGGTTTACCAGCAACCGCTTCTGTCTGTTATGTTTTTAGTTGTCGGCCCCGTGGCGCTACTGGGGGTTCGCTACCTGTTGAAGAGCGTTCGAAAAATCATGCAGGCGGAGTTTACATCGCTTGCCGAGATTATCCGGGTACTTCAGGAAACCTCTGCCGGTATCAAGGTTATCAAGGTCCTCTCGCTCGAAGAACTGATGACCAATAGGATGGATGTGGCAATCAGGAAAGTTGAGGCGCGATCCAACGATATCGCACGCTTGCAAGCCATTGCCAGCCCGCTGATGGAGTTTCTGGCGGGTCTCGCCATCGCGGGTGTTTTGGTGGTCAGCACATTGGGGATTGCCGGCTCCGAGCAACCAACGGCAGGCCAGTTGATGTCATTTATTACTGCGCTTTTGATGGCATATGAACCCGCAAAAAGACTCTCGAAAATGCGCGTCCAGATCGAAGCAGCGATGGTCGGCGTAAGCCTTGTGTTCGGTCTGCTGGACCAGGAAGACACTATGACCGAGAGCCCAGATGCCGAAGATATTCCAGATGGTCAGGGTGAGATCACACTGCGCAACGTGACCTTTGGCTATCAGGGTTCAATCTCTGTGATTGAAGATATGAACCTGACCTTTGCAGCGCGGCAAACCACTGCTTTGGTCGGTCAGTCTGGGGGTGGCAAGTCAACGATATTTGGGTTGATCATGCGGTTTTATGATCCCAACGAAGGGTCGGTCGAAATCGACGGCCAGGATGTACGCCATGCGAGTTTCGCGTCGTTGCGCAAGAAAATCTCTTACGTGGGCCAGGATACCTTCCTGTTCTCAACTACAGTGATGCAGAACCTGCGCTTTGCAGCCCCTGATGCGACGGATGAGGAGATCTACGACGCAGCCCGCGCCGCACATGCGCATGATTTCATCTCCGAACTGCCGAATGGGTATGACACACTTGTCGGTGAGAACGGTGCCTTCCTCTCCGGGGGTCAGAAACAGCGTTTGGCCATTGCCCGCGCGATTTTGCGTAAGGCTGAGATCCTGTTGCTGGACGAAGCCACCAGCGCCCTGGATGCAGAATCCGAAAACCTGGTGCGCGAAGCGCTGGATGCGTTGACAAAGGACATGACAGTGGTCGTCATCGCGCACCGCCTGTCCACGATCCTTGAGGCGGACAATATCATGGTGATTCAAGACGGGGCCGTTGTCGAACAAGGCAATCTGGATCAGCTGATCGCCCGAAACGGCAGCTTCCGCAGACTTTATGACCAACAATTTAAAAAAGGTGCTGAAAAAGCCGAGGTTGCCGAATAAAACCGGGGCAGCGGTATGATCCCGATGCCCTGGTTTTTTCGGATTGTTCACCTGTTCTAAGGCAGATCGTCCAGCAACATGGGATACAGCAGGTTGCCCGCTTGTGGCCCGGCACCCAGATAATCGACCCACTGATCCGTCGATTCATTGTAACGGCGATAGCGTTCAATCTTGTCATACAGGCCATTGACGATGGTCTGCTGTTCCGAAATGGGCAGGCGCACCCAATCATCTTCGGTAATGGCCATGATCTGTGATTTATAAGGTAGGTCCGCCAGATACTCGTCCAAAGCCACAGCCTCGGCCAGGCTTGGGTCGGATTGGCGTGACACCTGGTCGGGCCGACGGCTCATATCAGCGGCCACACCAAGAACCTGAGTAAAGAACTGATCAGGGTTCACCACGTTGCGTTCAGCCTGATCCACGATGATCCGCAGCGCCTCTTCCAGATTGCTTAGGTCGGCTTTGGAGATCAGTAGACGGATAGACAGTGGTTTCAAACCGGTGCGGTCGAAATCCCGGTCGGCCACATAAGCCTCGAACAGATCGGGTGCTTGCGCGCCTTCGGTCCGGCCCAGATAGGCCAGTTGCATGGTACGGCTGGCGGTATTGAGGCCACTGAACAACCCGCCTTCGGCTTCATCGACGATAGCATCTTCATCCAGCAGCGCGTCGCCGTCGCTGCCACGATAAGACGACGCCTGTTGCGCCACGAACTGTCCGAGCTGGCGAGCGGTGTCCTTATAGATGGTAGGGTCGCCGTTTTCGATAGGGAAGTACAGCGGGGCAGAGTTGGGAAAGGCGGTCAGTTGCTTATAGGCCGCCTCGGCCGAGGGATGATCCTTGGACCCGCGTGCTGTGCGCAGATGCATGACGGCCATGGCGCCCCCGATCCGCTCGCGAATAAGGCGGTTCAGGCTTTCAGCGCTTAGACCGGTCGAGGAATATTCATCATCAAATTCGCGCGGACCCGCATCGGTCACCAGAACGATGAACCGGCTTCCGAAATCGCTCCAATCCATATCCTGCAGGGCATGTTCGATCCCGCGATAGCTGTCTTCGCGGAAGTTCTTACTGCTGGCCTTCGCTTCCTGCATCTGGTCTATCCCGGCCAGAAAATTCTCGACATCCAGCCCCTGTTGCAAATCCACGAAAGTCTTGACGTCATATCCCAGATCAGGCGCCGCTTGCAGACTGTCGCGATAGCCAACAAGAGCAAAGCTGACTGCGTCGGCGGCGTCCGAGGATGCAGCCTCGCGGTACACTTCCTGCAGCGCATCGCGGGTGGCGCGTATGTAGGGCTCCATGGAAATGGTGGTGTCGACGACAAACACCACCCCGGTTTTTAGATCACCCGCAGCCTGACCACTTGGGGCGGCTGGTGGGTTCGGTGCATTGGCACTGGCAACGGCGACTTGTAGCAAATTTACGAAGGGCCCGATGTCAAACACCGCTTCTTCGGTCGATAGGATCGGCATCACGTACAGGTTCTGCCGTTGATCAATCGTCTCACGCGGACCAAGGGCGATTACGGTTTCCGATGGGTCTCCCCCCTGCTCGGCCGACAGAGCTTCATCCCGAGCATCCGCGGCCAGATCGGCGGGATTTTCGCTTTCGATGATGTCGTAGATCGGGTCGATATCGTTGAAGAACAAAACCCGGCCCACATTGTCACTGCCTTCCAGCGTCGCAACGATGTTTTGGTTCCAGTCGACCGTCGCGGCCTGAGGCACCCACATCAGGTCGTCTCCCTGATCAGTGGCCCCGATCTGCATCCAGTCACCATTGCGGTCATACACAAAGAACACCTGCAGCGGCGACAGGGCCGTGCCGGGGCTTTCGCTTTCCGGTTCTGCGCGCGCTTCGATCCTTTCTCGGATCAGCACGCGCTGGAAAAGGCTGGTTTTGCCCTCGATAGGCAATGGTGATTTCGATTGCGCCAGCAGCGGTCCGGCCAGCACCAGCGCCGTTACAAGAAGGAGTATCCGTTTCAACATCATATCCGTCTCCTCACTCGCCCAATCTGTTCAGGGCTTCGCGCGCCGGGTCTGATCCCAGATCAGCGGCGCGCTGATAATATCGCCGCGCCGCCGAGGGGTTGGGGCGCGGAAAAGGGGAAGTCACTGTGCTATGGGTTTCGGGGTCATACATTTCGGCAATCAGGATATTGGCGTCTGCCCGATCCTGTTCCGACAGCTCTTGATCATTGCTGATCGCAATCAAAGCACCCAGGGCCGCATCCAGATTCTGCGCCCCGCCGGCGGCCAGCAACTCGCGTGCTGCGGTCAGCGGATTATCCGCAGCGACCGCCTCTTGCGCGACGGAAACGGACTCGTTGACCTTGGCCGACTGACCTCCGGGGCCGGCAAGAAAATACCACGCGGCGCCTGCTATGACGGCCAGAGCGACGATTCCAGCCGCGATCATGGGCACATTGTTGCCGCCAGAGCTTTCCTTGGACGGCACTGCGCCTTTGGGCTGGGCCGCGCCTGCTGAGGGTTTCTTTTTTACCTCGCCGTTCAGCGCTTGACGGAACAATCCTGGCAGGTCGGAGGGGCGGTCTTTTGGGTTGGCTTTAAGCAACTGCTCCAGCGCCCATTTCAAACCAGGGGCGACCTTGGGATCGGTGATTTTGACATCCGCCTTCCGATCTTCGACGGCTGCGAACCCTTTGCCTTCACCCGGAAGCTCCAGCCCCGAGGTTCGCATCAAGACTAGCCCCAGTGCATAGGCATCTGTGGCGGTCGACACCTCATTGCCGAACAGGCCCAACTGTTCCGGCGCGCAATAGCGCAGCTTGCCGGCAAAACTGTCACCGATAATGGACTTGTCCGTCCCAACACTGTCTGAGGCCAATCCAAAATCGATGAACTTGGCCTGATTGATATCATCATGCGAGATCATCACATTATCCGGCGCCACATCGCGGTGGACGATGCCCAGCTTGTGAATGGCCTCAAGCCCTTGCGACAGGCGCAGACCCAGTTTCAACACATCATCCGAGGACAGCCTTGCCCCCTTTTTCAGGTAGTGCGCCAATGGATGACCGGGCACAAATTCCATCACCAGGAACAGACGGCCATCCTTGTCCAGCATCGAGGTTTCGAACCGCACCACGGCATCACTGCGCACGGTGCGCAGCAGGTTCGCTTCGCGCCGGAACAGATCAACGGCCTTTTGGTTCTTGGCAAAGCTGGGCGTCATGACCTTGATCGCCACCTCATGCCCGCTGGCCCGGTTCAGGCCACGAAAGGTGGCCCCCATGCCGCCCTCGCCCAGCAGGGATTTGATCTCATATGTATCCTGCAGAACGCTGCCGGGTTTCAGGCCAAGTACCGAGTGTTCCATGGGTGTCCTTACCTCCGGTTTTTCAGGCTGATGGCGCTATGTTTGCTAAAGGTGCGGATATCCATGATCTGAAAGCAGATGCCCGCGAATACCAGCGAGGAAGTGATCCCGAACACCACCGTCAGGAAGGCGGCGATGATCGTGGTTGTATCCGGACCCAGCGGCGACAGGCGCAGCATGGTCACAGCGGTGAAACAGAAAAAGATAATCGACAGCGCGGTGGTGATCCAAACCAGAACCTCCAGCGATTTGTTCAATACATCCCGCATTCTTCAACCTTTCCAAGTCAGTCTTCCATGAACGATAGGGCCAGCCCCTGAATATCGTCCGCGATTTGATCCAAATCCGAATATCCCGCGACGCTGCGCGCGCCGATGTGATCTTGCACCAGCGCCAGGCAGTTTGCCCGTTCGCGCCCCCGGCTTTCTTCGGTGGGGTAGATGAAATCGATCTGTTTGCGCAGCAGCACGGGCGAGTATTGATCGACCAGCCCTTCGATCAGATTGGCATATTCAACCACATCTGCCTTGGCTTTCTCTTCGATTTCCCTGAGCTTCGCCGCAGCCTCTTGTCGGGCGATCTCGATTTCTTTCAGCAGTTCCTGATCCCCGGCGGCGCGCGCCTCGCGTTCGATGGCATCAAGCTCGGGCTGGATTGTCAGCATTGAGATCAGAGCGTTCAGATAGCGGCGCAGAGCTTGACCGCAGACGAGAACGCCCGAGGTGAGGATCAGTCTGACCGATTGATCCCGTTGCGCGTTGCGCTCAACTCGTCCCCGATTCAGGGTGTCCTTGATCACCGCCAGTTGCGTCTTGGTTCGATCCGACAGGGATTCTGCTGAAATCTCATCCAGCAGTTCCATCGCCTCTAGTTCGCTTGCTGCCGAAGCCAGCGCTTCATCCGGGCGCGCCAGTTGGTCCAGCCCGTCCTTCAGCGCCTGATCCTGATCCGCCGAGGTGATGGCCAGGCCCTGCAGCACCAACCGGGTGCCGGTGAACCGATCCGCCGAGGCGGTATTGGACAGTATGTCAAAGGGCGGAACCTCGAACCGGGTCGAGGATGTGATGTCTGCCAAAGGCGTTCGGGCATCGCCACCGCGTTTCACGAACCCCCCTGCCTGACCATGCAATCGCCCGTGACGGACCAGAGCAAACGGATCCCCCACGATCTCGGCCGCGTTGCCCAGCATGTCGTGCAGACCCAACGGGTTGGGCTTCAGAGAACCAACCACCTGCAATTTCCCCCCCGCAGAAGCAGTGCCGCCATGGGCAATGTATTCGTCCTGTGGCGTACCCTCTGGCACCGGTGGCATTGGGGCACGGAACAACGCTTGGTCCACCGTCAGACCACCACGGGCAGAATACTCCCATTCCTCCTCGGTCGGCAGGCGCAGATAGGCCCGCGTATCGCCGACGCGGGGCAGGCTGTCGGGTGCATTCTCCATCAGCCACAGGGTGTAGGCCTCTGCAAAGCGCTGATAGTCCAGCTTGGTATTCCCAACCGCCGGAACAAAGCCCCGGCGACGCGGTTCCTTGTCGGGGCAGCCAACCATGACCACATCCCACTGCGCCTGCGCCAGCTCATACTTGGCCATGTAGAAATAGCCCTTGGCCGCACCTTCGGGGTCGGCAAACGCGCCCGAGACAAAGGCCCGGCGCAGGCCGTTCAGATAGGGCTGATCGCTGCCCTCCTGCCCCAGCACGACCGAGACATCGCCGATTACGCCATCGGTGTTGGGCGTTGCCACCTTGCGGAAGGTCATCGCCCCGCCGCAAGGCATGGGCAGGGACAGGTCGCCGTCGGCAGGCTGCGGATTATAGTACTTCTCGCGCCAACTGATGTCTTGTGCCTGCGCGGTCGCAGATAAGGCCAGAAGACCAATCAACGGAGCCAGGGCAAGGCGGGTCAGTTTAGGCATGGGTCAAGACCTCCTGAGGTTCGACATTGCGCACGGCAAATACGGCCCAGATCGCTGCGGTTGCCGCCGTCACGGCGCCCAGAACCAATGTTGCAAACACATCGCCCGCATAAAGGCGCGCGACGGATTCGCCGGGGGCGGTTTCGAACGTGGCGTTGATGGCCAACAGGAAGGGCAGGATGATGATCAGCGTCGCGATCACGCCACCCAGTACCAACGCAAGACTTTGGACCACCGGGATTACACAACGCTGCCGGTCGGGCATAGTCAGCATGGAGAACAGACTGAAAATGACCCGCTGACGTTCGACCATTCCGCGCAGATTGGCAGACATTGCCGCCCAGAAGCCAAACATGGCCAGTGCTGCGATGGCGGTGAACAGTATGTTCAGATTGCGCCGGAAGGACAGCAGCAGGGCTGCGTTCTCAGCCCGAGGGCGCGATTGCAGCCCCTGTTCGGCCAGATGGGCAGACAAGGTTCCGATATCTTCAAGCGAACGCGCATAGAGGCGGAAACTGGCATAGGTTTCGGGCTCAGCAACCGGATCGGTCCAGTTTGCGGGGGTCGAGGTCAGATCGTCGCGGAACCGCTCGACCGCCAGAAGATCGGGTAGCGACAGGAAGATGGCTGGGCGGGGCCAGATCTCGGGCGGCAGCACGCCGATGACCTGCAGATCGCGGCGGGCGTTTTCGCGTTGGCCATCTACCTCGCGCCCGATGATCATATCAACTGTATCTCCGGCCGAGACCGAAAGATCCTGCGCCAGTTTGTCCGAGACCCACACGCGACCCGGCGCAACGGGTTCGCCGTCGATCAGCGGATCGCCCGCGGCTGAGGGGATCAGGGGCACCGCGCGCTCCAGTTTGCGCTGAGCCTCATGCCGGACCGCGTTGGCGGATGTGTTGATCGAGCGGGTGGCGGGCACGATGAACCCCACATCCTGTCGCGCGCCCAGGGCGGCGAAGAAGGCAGCATCATGCTGCTCGGCCCCGATGGCCAGGATTTCGCGGTTCGACGGGTCCTCGATCAACCGGCCCACCATGGTGCCGATAATCCCGTTCTTCAGCGCCAGAATGATCAGCAGAGGGCCGAGAACGCCCGCCAGCGCGGCGACAAAACACAATGCCGACTGCCAGTCATGGCGCAATTCGCGCAGGGCCAACATGGCTGGTATCCGAACCATCACGCCACCCTCGCCGCCGCGCGGCCCGCTGTTGAGAAGATCGAATAGGATTGCCCCCGATGATCCAGAAGGCGGTGATCGGCACGGGGGGTGTCCGCAAACTCACCGGTTTGCGCCTGATGGCTGGCCAGCACGACGGCTGACCCAGCTTCGGCAGCAAGATGTACGATCAACCCTTCGACTTCGGCCACATTGGCGGGGTCGAGCGCCGAGACTGGTTCGTCCAGCAACAGCAACGCGGGCTGCCCCAGCAGAGCTCGCGCGACCGAGGCACGTTGACGTTGGCCTACCGACAGTTGACCCGGTTTGCGCGTCGTCAGGTCCCGCAACCCCATGGCGCGGATCAGGTGATCCTGCCATTCTGCATCCGGTACCTGCCCGGCGACACGAACGGGCAGTTCAATATTCTCCTGCAAACTCAGATACGGCACCAGCGTATTGGTTTGCAGCACAAAGCCCAGCTTGTCCGGCCCGGCAAATTCAGCCCTCGGGGTTTCAGGCGTGACCGTCACCCCATCGATCACATGCAGCATATCCGGCAGGTCCGTCAGCGGTAGCGCCCCGGCAATCAGCCCAAGCGCTGTGCTTTTGCCCGCCCCGCTGACCGCGTCCAGAACGATGGTCTCACCTGCGCTCAACTCAAGCTCTTCAATCACCACGAAGAAACCGGGCGCACGTTCGATTCCAAGGTTGCGGATCGACAGGACCGTATCAGGGGCGTCTGAGGACAAGCGCAACCCCCCCAAGTTCGACCTTCGATTTGGTGTTGATCTGAACCGGCTCATTCGGTTTCAGACGGCGGCCATCAACCTTGGTGCCATTGGACGAGCCAAGATCGGTCAGCATCATCTTGCGCCCCTGCAACGACAGGCTGGCATGGCGGCGGCTGAGATTGCGATCGGTGATGGTCAGCGTGTTTTCGCTGGCGCGGCCAATCGTGACACCCGACTGTAGCTGGGCGGCGCTGAACCGTTCGGATTTTCCATCCATGCTGACGGCCAGAATGGCCCGGCCCGAAGATTTGGCCGACCCACCCCCGCGCGCGGATTTTGGTCCGCCATCAGCTTTGCTTTGCGAAACTACGAAATAGATACCGCCGATCACGGCTGCACTCGCGCCAGCCAACACGGCCAAGATGATCAGCAGGCTGTTGTCTTTCGCACCACCGCCTACAAAGTCCGGGTTGTCTGGATCACATTCCTGCTGGTGCGCGTTAAAGGGAATGCCCGCATCCCGCAAAAAGCCGGATATTGGGTTCGCTGACGAGGCCCAGAATGTGTTGTTCGTTGGCGTGCGACCATCCGAGTTCCAGACCGAGATGACGGTGTTAATACCCAGTACCGATCCGCAATAGTCGATCAATGGTCCGCCCGAATTGCCGGGATTGACCGATGCGGTGTGCTGCACAATTTCGAGGGTCCGCCCCGTTTCATTGAATGATCCCGGAGCAACCTTACTGATCGCACCCTGGGTTAATGTCGTTTCAAAAAAAGGCAACATATCCCGCCCGGCATTGATCTGGTCCGAGGAACCGGGATAGCCGATGGCAGCCACCTGTTCACCCTTCAGTGCCTTGCCTTCGCGCAAAGACAAAAATCCGGGCCTATGTCCGCTGGATTCCTGCGGGACAATGCGCAGTACGGCCAAATCCAGTTCGCGTGAGGCATGTAGAACCTTCGCATCATACAGAAAAACTCGGTCATCCTGTTTGAACCCGACCTGTATGTTCAGGCCACCGTTAATCACATGATGGTTGGTGATGTAGTAGTAACCGCCACCTTCGGGTAGTTCTGACAGGACGAATCCTGATCCAGTTGCTTGCCCGCCGCTGACGTCCACGACCGCTCGTCCAACCGCCTTGTCCGTTTCCGCAACGATGTCCGGCGCGATTTGCGCAGTGGCAGCGCAGGCTATACCGATCAGCCAGGTAGCCGTAAGACAAAGGGAACGAGTTAAAGTTACAATCTTCACATCAGTATTCCATATGCAATGACGGCCCCTGCCACGATCAGGATCAATAGCAACACTAGTATCGAAGCCTTGCGGCCTCCGGTTTTTTTCTTTGGGCGCGGCCTCGGACGGCTAACAGGTTTCGCACGGGACTCTCGTTCTGGCCGGTCAGGACCGGGCACTGCACCGTGTAGATCAATGCCCACGAGCCGCGCATGGTCACGCGCTGTGCGGATGCGATCACGCGGCAGCAACTTGCAGCCAAGATCGATAGCATTCAGCAAGGCATCATCATATTTTTCCTGAACGCGATTGCGTTTCAGGTTGTGGCGTACGGGGACGTAGGGGTCACGACCTGTCGCCCGCTTTTCCTTCCAACGTTCTTCGGCGTTGGGCGGAAGGCTCTGCGAGACCATTTCATACAGGATGACCGACAGGGCAAACAAATCGCTCCAAGGGCCTTCCTGAACGCTGCCGGTCAATCCGGTCTTATCCGCCGGAAACTGCTCAATCGCCGCGTATTTGCGCGTGAACATTGACGCCAGACCACTGGATTTACCCATTAGGCGAGCAGCGCCAAAATCGATCAGAATGGGCTGCCCGTCTTTGCGGATCATGACATTTGCCGGTTTCATATCGCGGTGAACCACACCGACATCATGCACGGCATCCAGGGCATTCAGCATCGAGTGCAGGAAAGTGGTGACCAGATCGGGCGGCACCGATCCGCGGGCATCAATCATGCGCGCCATCATCCGATCCAGCGGATCGCCCTGGATGTATTCCATCACGCAATAGGCCGTGCCGTGTTTGCGGAATGCAGCCCGCACGCGCATCAGGCCCTGTTGCTGTGGCAGATCACGCAGCAGATTGGCTTCTTGCAGAAACGCCTCCAACCCCATGTGAAACAGCTGCCGCCCCTCGGACGTTGGTGAAACAGCGTTGTTGGGGCCTCGGTCCGCATAGTCAGCGGGGAAATACTCCTTGATCGCAAAACGCTCGCCGGTCTCGCGATTGCGCGAACGATAGGTGATGCCAAAACCCCCCTGCCCCAATACGTCTCCAAGAACGTATCCGGCGAAGGCTTCTCCTTTTGGCAAATGCACCGACACGGTCAGAACTACCTTCCTTCGCCACTAGGATTTTCTGGTGAAACATCATCCTCTTCCGGAGGTTGCGCAGGCGTTGCCGGGTCCACCGGTGCGGTGCCTTCCGGCGCTTCCGATGCTGGCGGTTCCGCAGGTCCCGGTGCCACCTCGTCCGGCGTGGGGGTCTCCGTCTCGGTCTCTTCGTTTTCGGGGGCCTCTGGTTCTGGTTCAGTCAGCGGTTCCCCATCGGTGTTGGGGTCAGGTACAATTGGATCATCATCGACCGTGCTGTCGCCAATGCTGCGTTCCTCTTGCGAGGGTGGGGTCGTGGCAGGTTCAGGCTCTGGCGTGACTTCGACTGGATCAGGCCGCAGCAGCCATGCGCCAGCCGCCGCAACAAGGGCCAAAGCCCCCAGACCAATCGCTGCATATTTAAGCGTATTCCCATTGCCGCCGGTGTTGTGAAACGCCCATTGGCTGCCACGCAGCATGCTGCTCATGCCGTCCTGGACATGCGCGTAGACGACGACGGTTGTGTTATCTTGTTTCGGCTTTCCTTTCGCCTCGACCGCGTTCAACAGATCCGAGGCAACACCGCGCATATCACGGCTTTTGCCGCCTTGCAGGATATCCCGGATTTCTGAATGCGACAGGGTATCCAACCCATCCGAGCAGGACAGAACCACATCACCCGGTTTCAGGCTGATGGCGTTGACATCGGTCAGAGAAATCCGATCCCCCATCAGCGCTGAACGCAAGGCATTGCGACGCGGGTGGCTGTCCGCTTCTTCCTGCGTGATCTTGCCCGCAGCAACCATCTGCAACAATTCACCGTAAAGCGAGTGATCTGCGTTCAGCTTTTTCAGGCGCCCGTCGCGCAACAGAAATAGGCTGCTGTCACCAACCGAAACCCAAACCAGTCGATCGCCCAGCTTGAGCGCTGCGATCAGAGTGCATCCCATGCCCTTCAAATCGGGCTGGCTGGCAATGCGCTGGCGCAAAGCATCATTTGCCGCCGTCAGCGACTCCTGCAACCGATCCCGCGGGCGCGGCGCCTCCGAGCCCCCGATGAAATGCTTCTTGAACGCCGACAGGGCCAAGTTGGATGCAACCTCGCCCCCTGCATGGCCGCCCATCCCATCGGCCACCAGCATCAGAATGTCGGATTTCGGGTCTCGTTCGTTCTGATAGACGAGATCGAACGCATCTTCCTGATTTTCGCGTTGGCCCAGGCTTTGTTTGCCGCTGATGATTGTCATCGGGATCAGTCGTCAGAGCTTTCGGCCAGCTCCGACCAGTCAAAATCCTCGTTACAGAAAGCGACAAAGCGCACATGCGTCTGTTTCGACAGCTCGATCAGTGCGTAGTTCTCCAAGGGCATGGTCGTTGCAACGATCTGACCATTGATCCGGCTGATATTGCGGCCCGTGCCGGGGGCGGCAAAGAATACGCGGTTGGCATCGTCAAAGATCACCCGCAAATGATCCTTGCCCGAGATCATCTTGTCACCAAAATCAAGCGAAACACGCTCACCGCTGTCGCGGCCCAATGTATTCATCCCCGAACCCAGATTGACAGACTGACCCAATCCTGGCCCTTTGACCACAACCAACCAGCCGGTAATCGGGTCGACCATCGGATCAAATTCGGCCTTGTCCGAAAAATTCTTGGACATACCACCATGGTAAATCTGTGTCTTTTCGTCTTCGACATATTCAGTCGGCGCTTCACTGAAGGATGATCCGCTTGGCATGGCATGCGTCGCCTCGTCATCCGAGGGCGAGATGCTTTCGGTGAACCCGTCATCTGCGCCAAAATCCAGATCGTCGTTCAGCTCTTCGTCGTCCTTGTCGAACAGCCAGCTTGTCTTGTTGTCGTTGCCCATGTCTTCACCTTTCCTGTGTGTATGGTCCCGGATTATGCCCGGACCAGTTTCAGGCGAACGGACCCAAGGCCCACTGTGTCACCCACATTTACTCTCTGCGCGCCTTTGATCTTGCGCTCATTGATCAGCGTTCCGTTCAGACTGTCCAGATCGCTGATGGTAAACCGTCCGTCTGGCGAACCGCTGAGTTCCGCATGCACGCGCGACACACCGCCATCGGGGATCACGACCCCGTTTGTGCTGCTACGTCCAATGGTCGAGCGGCCTGCTGGCACCGGGAAACGATGCCCGTTGTCCACCCGAACCAGAAAGGCAATCGGGGGAGGGGCGGTTGCCACCGTACGTGTCTCATCTTGCGGTGGTGGCATACCTGTTGCGTCGCCATCGTCGAAATCGCCAGCCTCCAGATCATCCTCGGGCTCACCCCCCGAACCACGCCGCGCCAGTAGCACCGCCAGCAGCAGAAGCAGCAGCAACAGAACGCCACCCGCGATGTAGACATAAAGCGCCGGGAAACCGAAAATCTCGTCCTCCGGTTCTGGCGCAGGCTCTGGTTCCGGTTCCGGCGTCGGGTCAACCACGGGCTGGAACTCGGCGGAATAGCTCTTGGTTTGGGTTTGTCCTGGTTGGCCGACAACCGGTTCGATCATTTCGATGGTAATGCGAGCGGGTGCTGGATCTCCGACCGGCACAATCAGGCCCGAGCCTTTGACCGAATTGCCATAGGATCGGATGAAATCCGATACCACGGCATTGGCGTCAGACTGATTTTGCAAAAAGACCTCTTCCATAAGGCCATTTTGCGGATCGGTCAGGCGTTTCAGCACATCAATGCCGCGTGTGGTGCGCGCATTGCCCTGTGCCCGCCAGAACATGCCAAGGGCTGAGACCGATACGCCTTCGCGCTCGGCGGCCTCGGTGATTTCTTCGACCGTGGCCAGACCTTCCTCATCTCCGTCGGTGATCAGGATCAGGTTTTTCAGCAGCACGTCATCTTGCTGGCTTAGCAATTCGATGGCGCGGGTGGCGTTGGCGACCAGACGGGTGTTCTGTTCCTTGATCTCAAGCCCCTCAACCACGTCTTCGGCCTGGGCCCGACTGGTGGAGAAGGGCGACAATTCAACAATGTCATTGCCGAACCCATAAATCGCCACCTTCTCATCCGTCGGTAGGTTGGTCACGACGCGCGAAATCAGCTCACGCTCGCGGTTCCAGCTGCGCACACGCGCGCTGCGCTCACCGACGGACAGGTCAATCAGAACCATTGTCGCCGAAAGGGTCAGGTTGCCTGGGACGTCATCCAGAGATTTGACGAACTCGAAATCGGCCTGCGCGTCACCAAGCGAGCGAAAGCTCATATCGCCACGCTGATTGCCGGACGGAACGCGAACGAGGCAGCTGTCCTCGGGTGCGGGATCAGCGGGCGCACAATCCAAGATTGCTAGCCCGGTGGCTGGCGCGCGGGTTTTCCCCTCTTGCGCGTGGGCTGCGCCCGAAATGACCAAAGCAGCGGCAAGCGCCACCAATCTGCGTGAAAATCCGTAGGTCACGATCCCAAGACCCCCCTCAGGCAAGACGTCCCGGTCGTCGCATGTGCCGACAAGCGCCGACCTGACGTGATTAGAATTATATGGACAGCGCGCGATACGCCGACTTGATCCGGCTCAGTTCCGACGAGATGGCGGCGGAACTTGCACCGCTGTTAACGTCACGCTCGACCGCGTTCAGCTGATTGTCCAGCGCCTGAACCTGCTGCAGTTTCACAGGGTCCGAGGCCGAGGCAGCGCGCGCCTTCGCACCCTGAGCCTTTACATCAGCAATCTGCCTGCGCAGCGAGTCGATTTCGGCTTTGTTGGCATTGCTTTGCGCCGCCAATTGCGCATTGCGCTGCTCGGCCGCTTTGTTCTGCGCAATAATAGCGTCAGCCTGCGCTTTGTTATTGGCGATCTGGCGGTCGTATTCACCGGAATTCAGGTTAGCAATATTGTCAAACAAAGTTGCCGTTGTTGGATCTGTTGAACCAGTACATCCCGCAACAGCGGTAACGGCGACAAGGGCGAAAGGTCTTGAAAAACGAAGAAGATCTGAAGTCATTTTCTCACTCTTACCAATTGAAAACCCGCGCCCAAGGTTAGGCGCGGGCTATTGAAACTTATAGCAGGTTGATGGATGCCCGCGTCCGTGCCAGCCGGTTCTTGTTGCTGACCGCCGCATTTGTGGCGCCGCCCAAGCCGGGTTGGCCTTTGCTTGACGCCGTCTTCAGCTCCGAGATGGTGCTGTCCATGTTCTTTTCGCTGCGCTTCAACTCGTTCGACACAACCTGACGGTTGGATTTGATCGCGTTGACGCGCTGATTGTAAGCCGACTGAGACAGTTGACCGCCGTCCAGTTGACGGCGCAGCGATTTCAGTTCTGCATTTTGCGAGGCCAATACCGAACGCAGGTTTGCTTCGACCGAGCTCAGCTGTTTGCTGACATTCGACAGGTTTGCCAGAACCTGCTTGCTGTTGACGATTTCAACATTCTTAGCAGCGGCCTGACGGCCGACCTGGTTGCCGCCGACACCACCGATCAGGCCACCTGCGGCGGCACCAGCCGCACAATCCCCGGCGTCGCCGCCTAGCAATAGGCCGAGACCACAACCGACAACCGCGCCAGCCAGCGCACCCTGAACCGTATTGTTAACAATGATGTCCTTGGACACCTGATCCAGGCTTTTAACCTGCTTTTCCAGCTGTTTTTCCTGTTGGGTTTTTCCAGCTACTGAAGATGATGAAGCAGATTGGAACGCCTCATCGGTACAAGCTGTCAGTAGAAGGGAAATAGCAGCAAAAAATGACACCGCAACTGTACGCATCTCGTTACTCCGTAAAACAATTTTTCTTCTTAGTTGATTAAGAACTCACATATTTTTTATTTTCAATCAACGATTCGCAAATGACCTGCAAAGATAGAATACTGATTCGATTGGCATTCGACCAAATACTTTTGAACATTCGATCATAGGATGAGTTTTAAGATGAGATTACCCTTTGGTTTACGGGACAAGATGGTTCTGGCGAATGAGGTTTTTGCATTTGCCGGAAATATTGGCGCCGGTATTGGCGCGTTATTAGCTATTCTGGGCATTAGTTCTAATTTCGCGAACAATACCTCCAGGCTGGTCTTTAATGTTGAGGTGGCAACACTTTCGCTGCCCGTTCGGATGATTTTGGTGATTCTCATCGCCGCAGCATTGGGCTGGGGTTTAGGGGCATTGGTGACTTGGCTCAGCCGTTCCCGGAATGAGGCGTTGAGCTTTGCTGTCTATGTTGTTGCCATCCTGTGGGGTGGATTGATTGTGGGTGCTGCCGACTGGTTGGCGGTTGCCATGAACCGACAAATCCTGTCTGAGACCTTGCTGTTCACTATTGTCGGGATGGGCCTTGCCTTGTGGGTCGCCGGGTTTCATTTCCGCAACTCCAACGCAGCCGGGAAACATGCGCTGCGGCTTCATTGTGATGCGCTCATGCTGTGCTCAATCGGAGCAGCGCTGTTCATGATTCTGACAATGCTGGGGGCACGGTGATGGCGATCGGGGGCCCTTTGGACGACAAAAACGCCGCCCGCCTGCTCAGCGCAGCTGCGCTGTTCGATTTCATGTTTCTGGCATTTGTTTGCGCCACTATCGAACCCGTGTTGCGGCAAGAGCTTGGCCTGCTGCGTGCGGGCCCCGCTCTTTCGGCAGGGCTGTATCTGGCGATGGTCCTCATCTACTGGTTGATATGTGAAGGCGTGCTGAGCGGCGCAACCCTTGGTCGCTTTGTCCTGCGCCTGACGATGCGTGACAAAAGCGGCAAGCCGGTTTCACCCGTGCGGCGATCCACACGCGCCATGAAAAAGATCATGACGCTGGGAATGACGGGTCTGAACCCAAACACTGCCGCACGATATGACAGGGCTGCCGAAATTCGCTGGTTCAGCCCGATGGCGCCGCGGCCGGTGCCTCTGTGGCGGTTAGTTGTGCAATCCGGACCGGATCGTGGAAAGAGCCTGGTGTTCAATCAGGTCAAGGGCCTCAAATCCTTGCGGCAGATTAAGATCGGGCGCGATCCCGGCTGGGCCGATCTGGCATTGACACGCAGCAAGGGCGCGTCGGGCAAACACTGCATCTTGCAGATTGCCAAAGGCAACCAGCTTCAGATTCGGGACATGGGGTCTTCGAACGGAACCTGGGTGCGTGGGCGGCAAATTGCACCGGATAAACCAGTGCGGCTTGGCCCTGTCAGTCAGTTCCGTGTTGGGGATGTCTGGATCGCGGTCATTCGTTGAATGACAAAGCCGAGACATGGCGCCACACCTGCTACTCTTGCAACTCGCGCGCTTTTCGTATACCGCCGCATACAAATTGAATGGCGAGGTAGAATTCACACCTCGCGCTCTCGCCCCAATCGTCGGAAAACGCCATGAGCCTCTATACAGATTACCTGAGTGAAATCGAAACCCGCAAAGAGCAGGGCCTTAGCCCCAAGCCCATTGATGATGGTGCTTTGGTGAAAGAGATCATCGATCAGATCCGCGACCCTCAGAACGAATATCGCGCCGATTCACTGAACTATTTCATCTACAACACGCTGCCTGGCACAACCAGTGCCGCCGGTGAAAAGGCCTGCTTTCTGAAGGAGATCATTCTTGGCGATGCGGATGTCGAAGAGATAACGCAGGAATTTGCGTTTGAGTTGCTGTCGCATATGAAAGGCGGCCCCTCGGTCGAGGTGCTGCTGGATCTGGCCTTGGGCGAAGATACAAAGATTGCTGGAGAAGCGGCTGAAGTTCTTAAGACGCAAGTGTTCCTTTATGACGCTGATACCGACCGTCTGAAGGCCGCCTTCGAGGCCGGCAATCCGATCGCGAAAGACATTCTTGAAAGCTACGCCAAAGCTGAATTTTTTACCAAGCTTCCCGAGATCGATGAGGAGATTGAGGTCGTCACCTATGTTGCCGCCGAAGGCGATATCTCGACCGATTTGCTGTCGCCCGGCAATCAGGCGCATTCGCGTGCTGATCGGGAACTGCATGGCAAATGCCTGATCTCGGAGGCGGCTCAGCAGGACATCGAGGCGCTGAAGCTACAACACCCCGGCAAGCGGGTGATGTTGATTGCGGAAAAAGGCACTATGGGTGTGGGTTCGTCCCGTATGTCGGGTGTGAACAACGTGGCGCTGTGGACCGGCAAGCAGGCCAGCCCCTACGTGCCCTTCGTCAACATCGCTCCGGTCGTGGCTGGCACCAATGGCATCTCGCCGATCTTCCTAACCACCGTGGGCGTGACTGGCGGCATTGGCCTTGACCTGAAGAACTGGGTCAAAAAGGTCGACGAAGACGGCAACGCGATCCTGAACAATGACGGCAATCCGATCCTTGAAGAGAAATACTCGGTTGCCACGGGTACGGTGCTGAAGATCAATACCAAAACCCACAAGCTGCTTAGCGAGGATGGCGAAGAACTGGTCGATGTACCGGCATCCTTCACGCCGCAGAAGGTCGAATTCATGAAGGCCGGTGGCTCTTATGCGATTGTCTTTGGCAAAAAGCTGCAGACCATCGCGGCCGAGACACTGGGCGTCGAAGCCCCCCTTGTTTTTGCGCCGTCCAAAGAGATCAGCCATGACGGTCAGGGCCTGACCGCTGTTGAGAAGATCTTTAACAAAAACGCTCTGGGCACCACGCCGGGTAAGACGCTGCATGCCGGGTCTGATGTGCGCGTCAGGGTCAACATTGTTGGCTCACAAGACACCACCGGTTTGATGACCATGCAGGAACTCGAAGCGATGGCTGCGACAGTGGTCTCACCCAGCGTGGATGGGGCGTACCAGTCGGGCTGTCACACGGCTTCGGTGTGGGACGCAAAAGCACAGGCCAACACCCCGCGCCTGATGAAGTTCATGAACGATTTCGGCCTTGTAACGGGTCGGGACCCGAAAGGCGTCTATCATGCGATGACCGACGTGATCCACAAGGTGCTGAATGACATCACCGTCGATGACTGGTCTGTCATCATCGGGGGCGACAGCCACACCCGCATGTCCAAAGGCGTCGCCTTCGGGGCAGACTCGGGCACTGTGGCACTGGCGCTGGCAACCGGTGAAGCCTCAATGCCGATCCCGGAATCGGCCAAGGTGACCTTCAAGGGCCGCATGGCCGATCACATGGACTTCCGCGACGTGGTCCACGCAACCCAGGCGCAGATGCTGGACCAGCATGGCGACAACGTCTTCCAGGGCCGCGTGATCGAGGTGCATATCGGCACACTGCTGGCGGATCAGGCCTTCACCTTCACCGACTGGACCGCCGAGATGAAGGCCAAGGCCTCGGTTTGTATCTCAAATGACGAGACCCTGATCGGTTCGCTGGAACTGGCTAAGTCGCGTATCCAGATCATGATCGATAAGGGCATGGAGCATGAAAACGGCATGCTGCAAAAGCTGATCGATATCGCCGATGCGCGCATTGCCGAAATCAAGTCGGGTGAAAAACCGTCGCTGCGCCCTGATGACAACGCGAAGTACTTTGCTGAAGTTGTTGTCGATCTGGATCAAATCGTCGAGCCGATGATCGCCGATCCGGATGTCAACAACGCCGATGTCTCCAAGCGCTACACGCACGATACGATCCGCCCGATCTCGTACTACAATGCCGAAAAGCATGTGGATCTGGGCTTTGTCGGGTCGTGCATGGTGCATAAGGGCGACATGAAGATCGTCGCTCAAATGCTGCGTAACCTCGAAAAGGACACAGGCAAGGTTGAGTTTAACGCGCCACTGGTTGTGGCTGCACCAACTTATAACATCATTGATGAATTGAAGGCCGAGGGAGATTGGGAAATCCTTCAACGCTATTCTGGTTTCGAGTTCGACGACCTGTTCCCCAAAACGCAAGCCCGCACAGAATACGAGAACATCCTGTACCTTGAGCGTCCGGGCTGTAACCTCTGCATGGGCAATCAGGAGAAAGCGGCCAAAGGCGATACGGTTCTGGCCACCTCGACCCGTCTGTTCCAGGGCCGTGTTGTCGCCGATGCACCGGACAAGAAAGGTGAAAGCCTGCTGGCCTCAACCCCGGTTGTGGTGCTGTCGGCCATTCTGGGGCGCACGCCAACCATTGAGGAATACAAGACTGCCGTCGAAGGCATAGATCTGACCAAATTCGCGCCGCCGGTAAAGGCACCTGCGACGACCAATTCCGCTCATTTCTAGAGATGTGATCTGAGTGCAGAAAAGCCCGGCCCATCGGTCGGGCTTTTTTCATGCGCTCAGGCCGCGATGTCTTTCAACACCGTCAACAACTGGGCCACTTCCTGCTCGGTATTGTAGTGGCACAGCGAGATGCGAATGCAGTCCGACAGGTCCAGCGGCGTCAGTACATTGCCCGAATAATGATCCGCTTTGCGCACATGGGTGCGAATGCCCTGCTGGTTGAGGGTTTCGACCACCTGCTCGGATGGGATGCCGTCCACCACAACTGACACAAGCCCTTCCCGCGCGGTGTTGTCTGCTCCTGCCAGAATGCGGATATGATCCATATCCCGCAGCCCCGGCAGGTTGCCAACCCCGTTGATCATCGCGCTGGTCAGGTGGGTCTCATAGGCATGGATGGCGCGACCCGCCGCCTCGATCCGTTTCCGCGGTTCTGCCTCGTCCGAGACTTCTCCGCCCAGCCAGACGAAATAGTCGATCACGTCAGACATGGTGGCGTAAGAACCGGCATCACGGGTGCCGAACTCCCACCCCGTCGCGGGCGCGTCGATCAGCATGTCATGGGGCAGCGCGCTCAGCTTGTCGGAAATCCACGCGATGCCATAGCCGTGGCGCGAAAACACTTTGTAAGGTGAGATCGCATAGCCATCGACATTATACGCATCCAGATCCAACTGCCCGTGCGCCGCGTGCTGGATACCGTCAACGATGATCAGACAGTCGGGTGAAACGGCCCGGACCGCGGCTGAGATTGCGGCCACGTCCATGCCCATACCCGTCACGGGCGAGGCATGCAGGATTGTCGCCACCGCCACATCCGGGGTCATCAGAGCGGCATAGTCTTCAGCGGTGACTAGCCCGCTTGCATCGTCATGCTGGACGTTCACGTAATCTAGCCCAGCGATCCCGGCCCAGCGGCGCGCGGCGCTGCGGGTAGCGGGGTGTTCAATCGAGGACCCGATCACTTTGGCCCCTTTAGGCGCAACCAGACAAGCTGTGCGGATCAGCCGGAACAGCAACTCGGTCCCGCTTTCACCGGCAAAGAACTGACCTGAGCTGGTATTCATGAAAACGCCCAGATCGGCCTTGGCCTTGTTGATCACGTTCTGGGTGCCCTGCCCTGCCGGATTGATCCGCCCCGGATTGTCCGGGATCGCTGCATAGAAAGCCGAGGTCTCGGCCACTTTTTTCAATGTCAGCGCACCACCTGCGTTTTCGAAGAAGATACGCTCTCCCTGAAACGGGCAGCTCTCGACATGGGCGAAACGGTCGCGGATGGCCGCGATCAGATCGGGATTGTCTTTGATCATTTGGGGTTCCTGTCGCTGCTCATCTGTGGGCCCATAAAGAACTAGCACACCGGACCTGTTTCAGTGGTTTATTCCACGACATTTTGCGCGGGGAAAGGGCCGCAAACAGTCTTGGATCAACTTAGCAATGGTGCTGATCGACCATAGAGCGCAATTCTGAACCTGCATCTCTCGAAATCAACAGAAGATCGCCTTATGTGAACCGTAGCAGTCGCAAACCCAGCTAGGGGCGATTCCTTGGCCCTATTCAATGAGTAGTCTTGATGAGCAAGAAAGTCCCTTCGCCCTGTATCGACGTCTGCAAATTCCGGCGCGAGGGTCATTGCATCGGCTGCTCGATGACGAAACCTCAGAAGAAGCTGTTCAAGTCAATCAAGCGTCCAGATCAGCAAGAGGCATTTGTGCAGATGCTTATCTGCCAGCAGGAAAAAATGGGCCGGTACACCCATTGGGGACCGGCCTATCTGAAAAAGCTAAGAAAGAAGAAGGCCAAGATCAATATTCCCCTGGCCAAATAACTTAGCGCAGCATGGCGCGCAGGAACCACGCAAATTTCTCGTGTGTCTGACCACGACCGATGCACAGATCCTCGGTTAAGGTGTCACCGTGCTCGGCCGCCAGTTCGCCTGCACCGGCCAGAGTAGCCGCAAGTGTTTCCTGAGCGTCCAGCATGAGCTTGATCATCTCTTTATCGGTGGCGTGGCCGTCATGTTCTTCAACTTTCGAGCGCTTGAGCATCCCCGCCAGCGTTCCTTCTGCATGGGCATCCAACGCCTTTACGCGTTCTGCCAGATCATCTTGTGCAACAAAGTGATCTTCGTAGATTTTCTGGAACAGTTCATGCATCGGGCTAAAGGCCATGCCGGTTACATTCCAATGAAAATTCTGCGCCAACATGGTTGTTACGGCTGTTTCAGCAACTGACTGGTTCAACGCATCTGCGATGGCGGTGCGGGCGTCGGTGGTCAGATCAACGGCTGTTTGTGTCATGGAAGTCACCTTTTTTCCTGGGGTTCGAAATGTTTTTGTCGATCAAGAACAGGGATCTTACCCCTATCTAAAGGATCAGGCAGAGATTCCAAGACTTATTTAGAACTATTCTAAAAAAGTTAGAACTGGTCCGAGACAGCCCGAACCAAAAAAGCCAAATTTCGTTGCCGCCAACGGGAAACGCGGGACTGGATCAGAAACTGGAAACTATCATCATCCTCGCGCTCGATGGCATCAAACAACCGCGCTAGCCAGGCCTCATCAAAGGATAGTTCGGACGAACCCGGGCGATGAAAGATGGGGCGTTTTTCAACCGCCTGACGGAAGCCGCGCATCAAAGTCTCCGCATGCCGCATCTGCGAGTCTGCAGGATCAGCCAACAGCAAGGCACAGGCCTGATCCAGATCGACCCGCGCAGCAGAACGGCAGCGCAGCGCAACCATTCGCAAGTGGTTGATGATCGCCAAGGGCCGATCCGCCATGTGCGGGGTTGGCGCAAGGCGCTGTTCTTCAACCGCCTTATAAACGACTGCGTGCATAGTTGGCTGAAACCTGTTCGTCTGCGTGATTGGGTTGCAAATTTAAACCTGACAATAGTAATAAGGATTGTCGATCACAAGAGGACCGACACTGACTTTTTGCCACACCTGCGTCAGAGTCGGCGTGTTCAACAACGGGTGAGATCGAACAAACGACCGGGAAGGCCGGGATGCCGTGGTAAATCCAATGCCCGGACAAGCGCAAACATCATCGCCTGGTTCGATGTGAGCACTGGTTTGCCCAGTCGGTGTTCGATCCGCTCAACCGCCTCGACCGCGCGCATATCGGTGCAGCTGAGCACGATGGCTTCTGCTTCGGGGTGATCTGCGCGACAAGCAAGATCATAGACTTCATCTGGCGTCAGCTCACCCTGACCATAGTTCCCCAATGCGCGTCCGATATCCGCGCACTGCACAGTTGAGATGCTGTTATGCGCCAGAAAGTTTACGGCCTGCGTATTGATCTCACCCAGATAGGGTGACGAAAACCCGACCTTAGCCACACCCAATGCTCTGATCGCCTCGACCAGCGCCCCGGCAGCAGTGAAGGAGATCGCCCCGGATGCGGCCTTGATATCCCGCGCAAGTTGCGCGTCAAAAGACGGCCCAAGGGTTAAGGTGGCGGAGGTGCAACCGTACAGAACCACATCAGGCCGAACACCAGCGATCATTCTCAGGTCGTGGCTTATATCCGAGACACCCAGCCCCGCCATCTGATCAGAGCCGGGGATTTCATCGACGTCATACCCTCCCATGCGCTGAAAATGCACTGTCGTATCCGGGCAGCGCATCAGCATCATGTCGGCTTCCAGATTGGTATTGGTGAAGGGCACCAACACACCGATCTTTGCCCGTGTTCGGGTCTCGTGGGTCATGACGTCACCATTCTGAGCACGGCTAAACAGCGATCCATGATCTCCTGCGGGCAGATCGTTGCCCGCAAACAATCGCCCAGCCTATAGCCACCCATGCCTCGCATCAGCAAACCTTCGGCGCGCAGGGCTTGATCGGCTTTCCGAACGGTTTCGATATCTGCAAACCTGATCAGCACAAAATTCGTATGGCTGTGCGGCACAGTCAGGCCTAGCGCCCTGCAGTCATTGGCAAAGCGGTCTCGGATCGCAGCCGTTCGGTTCACCGTTTCCTGCATATGCGCCTGATCCCGCATCGCTGTCGCTGCCATGATCTGAGAGGGAATCGATACGTTGTTCGGGTTCAGGACTTTTCGCACCTCAGATGCAGTCTCTGGCGGAAAGACACCCCAGCCCACACGTGCGCCCGCTAACCCATATGCCTTTGAGAACGTGCGCAATACCACCGTATCACCACGTTTCGCCAAGGCGAAAATTTCAGCCGGGTTCTGGTCTGTATCTGAAAACTCTGCGTAGGCTTGATCGATCATCAGCAGCACATCGTTTCGCAGAGCGTCGCGAAGACGGATGATTTCGGCGTTCGGGATCAGAGTTCCTGTCGGATTACCCGGGTTGCAAACAAAAACAATCCGCGTTTTGGGTGTGACAGTGGCCAAGACATCATCGACCGAAACGGTCAGATCGACCTCACGCGCCTGCACATAATCCGCCTCCACCTGCGCGGTGGCAGACGCCACATAGGCATAGCCGTAATCGGTGCCCAACACCCGGTCCCCCGACCCGGCATAAGTTCGGATCAGGCAACCGATCAACTCCATCGACCCTGCCCCGCACAGGATCATTTCAGGGTCGAGGTTATGCACCTCGGCAATCGCTGCACGCAAATCGGACCAGTCCGGATCAGGGTAGAGCAGCGTCTGATTCATCACCGCCTGCCCCGCTGCAACGGCCATTGGGCTGGGCGGAAAGGCGCTTTCATTCTGTGCCAGAGAAACGGTGTCTGCATCCCCAAGATCGGCCAGAGCGTAAGGAGCCATCGCACGGATATGGTCGACCGCTCGGATCATGGCTTGCCCCCATAGGCCTTGGCCCCTTCGGGTGTTACCAATCCGCGCCTCAGATCCAGCGCTACGGCGTCCGGGTCCCGATCTGCCGGATCGCCGAACCCGCCACCGCCGGGCGTGTCAAAGATCAGATAGTCTCCGCCTTCGACCCTTAGCTCGGCCTTGCCGGGGATGTCGCTGACCCCGTCCCGAAACCGGATACGTCCCGGCGCACCGGGTTGGCCGCCCATGCGACCCAAAGCGGGGAATTTCAATCGCTCAACCGACAGGAACACGATGAAGGGCGCGTCATTGGACGAGGTCATCTCGATCCTCTGCCCCAGCCCGCCGCGATATTTGCCCGCACCGCCCGAATCCGGCAGCAACTCGCGCCGCCACATGATCACCGGAGCCACGCTTTCGGTAATTTCGACCTGTGAGCCAAAGACTCCGGAAGGATAGGCCGTGGCCGACAGCCCATCCGCATGAGGCCGCGCACCGGTGCCGCCATTGTGCACGGGTTCAATGGCAAACTCGCGCCCGCCATTGGCCGCAACCTCAGGCGCGTGGCGCATGGGTAGGTCAAACATGCAGCTTGCCCCCTCGGCCGGAACATTGTCGGGCAGCGCCTGATGCAGGCAGCCAAGAACCAGGTCGGGCGTCACCTGCCCCAGTGTGTGACGCATCGCCACCGGAACCGGGCGCTGTGCGTTCAGGATGCAACCTTTTGGGCCATCCACTGTGAACGGCTCCAGCGATCCCGCATTGTTGGGAATATCGGGCCCGACAATGCAGCGCAGGGCAAAGACCGTATAGGCCGTAGCGTAGTTTAGCGGCACGTTGATGCCTTTCTTGGAACAACCCGATGTGCCGGTGAAATCCACATGCATGCCGTCGCTGCTAACGGTCAGCGTGGCGTGCAGTTCCAGCTCATTCTCGTAACCGTCCATGCGCAGCACGTTCTTGTAGACGCCTTCAGGCACCTCGGCTATGGCCTCCAGCGCGCCTTTGCGCGACGTGTCAATGATATAGCTGCCCAAATGGTCTAGATCGTCGACCCCGAACTCATCCATCATCGCCACCAGACGGTTCACCCCAGCCTCACAACAGGCGATCAGGGCGTAAATGTCGCCCTCATTGGCGATCGGCTCGCGCGAATTGGCGCGGATGATGTCCATCAGCAGCGCATTCGGCGTGCCTTCTTCGACCAGTTTGCAAGGAGGGATCAGCAGGCCCTCGTCGTAAACATCCGATCCTTCCGGCCCCATGCCCAGACCGCCCAGATCCACCAGATGAGAGGTGCAGGAGGTAAAGCCAACCACCTTGCCATCCTTGAACGCGGGCATCATCAACAGGAAGTCATTCAGGTGACCCGAAGCCAGCCAGGGGTCGTTTGTCATGTAGATGTCACCGGGCCTCATGTCTTGAATGGTAAAGCGCTGACACAGATGCAAAACCGCCTCGGCCATAGTGTTGATGTGCCCGGGCGTTCCAGTCACGGCCTGGGCCACCATCCGGCCATTGACGTCGAAGATTCCGGCAGAGATATCGCCGCATTCTCTTACAATGGGCGAAAAGGCAGCGCGGATCAGGGTCTGGCCCTGTTCCTCAACCACTGCCAGCAGGCGGTTCCACATGACTTGCAGTCGAGCGGGAGAAAGATCGGGTTTCATCATGCGCCTCCTTTCTGATGTTGGATCAGCACTAGGTTGCCAATTGCATCCATATGGGCCGAGAAATCTGCGGATACGAGCGTGGTGGTCTGAGGTTCATGGATCAGCGCTGGCCCCGGTACGTGATCACCGGGCTTCAAATCGACGCGTGCGATGAAAGCCGCGTCTTTCGCCCTGCAGTCTACATCGCAGGTGATTGGGCGCGTCTCGGTTGCGTTGAACAGGGTGCGGTCGGGCGTATCGAGCACAGGTGCAACTGTGTTGTCCAACGTCGCTACCCTAACGGCCCAGTTCAAGATCTCGATCTGCATCCCCGGCACGGGGCGCGAGAATTGCTTGCGGTACTCCTCCTCAAACGCGGTGGTCAGCGGGGCAATGTCTTCGGGCATCACCGCACGATCAGGCAGGGGGATTTCGATCTCATGCCCCTGCCCGTGATAGCGCATGAATGCCGTGCGCCGGGTTTGAGTTTGCGCATCGCCTGCCCCTTTGGCCACGACCTCTTCCGCCTCGGAAATCATCGCATCAAACAAGGCGTTCACCCCATCAAGGTCCATGCTGTTCAGAAGCGAATAGTGTGAGCGCACAATCTCGAACGAGACCGGCGCGAACAGGAAGCCCACCGCCGATCCGACGCCCGGATTGGGTGGGATCACGATGCGAGACACGCCGGCAGAACGGGCGACGCGACTGGCGTGCAACGGGCCGTTCCCACCAAAGGCGATCATTGTGCGTGGGCCGAGGTCTTTCCCCGACTCGACCGCATGCATGCGTCCGGCGCTGGCCATGCTTTCATCGACAATGCGGCTGACCCCATCTGCGGAACCGACCGCATCCAAGTCCAACCGCTCCCCAATTGTACGGGCCAACGCCGCCTCGGCGCTGATAGCGTCCAACTGGATATGCCCTTCGGCAAAAGTATCCGGTACAATGTAGCCTAATGTAATATCACTGTCGGTCACCGTCGGTTCCGTTCCACCACGCATAAAAGCCACCGGCCCGGGCTCTGACCCTGCAGATTGCGGCCCGACGGTCAGGCGGCCCAAACGATCCACACCGGCAATCGAGCCACCACCCGCTCCAATCTCGATCATCTCGATCACCGGGATACGCACCGGCATACCCGAGCCTTTGATGAAACGCGCGGCGCGGGCGATTTCGAAAGAACGTGAAGACTGTGGCCGTGCATCGTCTATCAGGCACAGCTTGGCGGTCGTGCCACCCATGTCAAAGGATAGAACTTGATCGAGCCCTGCTTGCGCGGCGATGCGTGCGGCCAGAATGGCCCCGCCCGCTGGGCCGGATTCGACCAGACGGATTGGAAAGCGGGCTGCAGTTTCGACCGTACACATGCCTCCGCCTGCCGTCATCATCAAGATCGGGCATGTCACACCTTCGGCTGCGAATTTCTTGGCGAACCGGGCCAGATAGCTTTGCATCAGGGGTTGGATGTAAGCGTTTGCGACCGTGGTGCAGAGCCGGTCGAACTCTCGGGCTTCGGGACTGACATCTGATGAGATCGAGACGGTTAGGTCTGGGCGGCGCTCAGCCAAAGCATCACGCAGACGCTGTTCATGCGCAGGGTTGGAATAGGCGTGCATCAGGCAGATCGCGACAACCTCGGCCCCGCAGGTGTCCAATTCAGCCAACAGGTTATCCAACCGCGCCTCGTCCAGCGGGATCAGCACTTTGCCTTCGGCGGACATACGTTCGCGGATCACAAAGGACCGCTCACGCGGGACAAGAAGATCAGGCTTTTCCAGATTGATATCGTATTGGGAATAGCGCCTCTCATACCCGATATCGAGGATATCTCGGAACCCTTCGGTGCAGATCGTCGCCACCACGGCCCCGCGCCGTTCGATCAGCGCATTTGTTGCCAGGGTGGTGCCATGGATGAACCCCGTCACCTGCGGCAGAGATCGCCCGCTTGCGGCCATCACCCTCCGCGCCCCCTCCATCGCCCCGTCCGTCGGGTTCTGATGGGTCGTCAGGGTTTTGGTCGAGGCCAGTATGGTCTCATCGCCTTCGACCAGAACCGTGTCGGTAAAGGTGCCGCCAATATCTATGGCTAGGCGCAGCGCATATGTCATGTTTCATCTCGTTTTGCATGTGACTTCGATCAATCAGAACGCCCCTTGGGCTTCTATTGGCACATCACAACGAGATCACAGCCGGTAGCCCGGCGGTCCAATGGGTTGGTTAACAAAACACTGCGCATATCTATTTGTTGCGCTGGATAACCGCCAGAACTAGCGCATTTGCGACACATCTGACCCGGAGCGACATACCCAACGGGGTATCCACCACTTACCTTGCTTCTGTCGTCCAGCTCCCCGTGCTGAGGCTGTTCGGTGAATATTCGGTCAATTCCGCACGAAACGGCAACGCGTCATGTATCCGAATGCCGCTGACCAACTCAAACCGCCAGCCACGGTGTGCACCTTGAAACACCGCGATGTCTGGATGCTGTTCCTGCAGAACGTCTACCGTTCCTGTCAGCATCAGCACATCGCCGGTTTGATAGTTAGGAAATAGTAAACCTGCACGCGGCGTGACAAGAAAGTTGCCCAGCGTGTTGAAGAAGTTGTTTCCTTGAAAGTCCGGCACCAGAAGGTTGTTGCCTTGCACCTTCACAAATCCCGACCGCCCACCGCGATGCGAAACGTCAACGCTGCGAACCTTATCGGTGTCTGCATAGCTTGCGACGTAGAACGCATTTGCTGAGGCGACCATGTCGCGCGCGGCGGTGTCCAGTTCATTGAACCGCGCAATTTTTGAGTGCTTCGTGTCGCTGCCCGGCTCTCGGATGAAGTCAACGTCATGCGTTTGAATGTATTTCGGACAATTCCCGAAAGACTGCGTCACATCCAACAGTATGCCGGTCTCTGATACTTCATCGATCGTTGCATTCAGACGATTCCGCCGCCGCGTCGAAAGCTCGAGCCCCAGCAAACCCACTGGTGCGTCACGAACCACAGTGTCTGCCAATGGATCATCGGGATGAGGCCAGGCCTGCACCCTCAACTGTCTGTCATTCGGTGAGGACAAAAATCCAGGCTGGCCCGACAGGATCGATGCCCAGGGCCAGCCATCTTGATCGACACTGCCCAGAAAAACAAAGGGCAGCTGTGCAAAGAATTCACGATGCTGGTCCGGCATGAACGGGCGGATCACCGTCCGACCTATCTTTTCCATTGTGTCTTGTTTTCCGATGCGGCTCTGCATCTCGCGTTCGCCGCGGTGAAACGGAGAGTGCTCGGTTTGAAGGGGCGCGTTCATGGCGGACCTCGCGGTGTCTTTTGGGTTCAGATTCTGCTTTAGGCGGCGTTTAGCCCGGCTGCGGTTTTGGGCATTGGTACAAAACCTTCCAGCGCCTCGATATTGGCTAGCAGGCGCCGCACATTCGGGTAGGGTTCCAACGAAACATCGCCTTCGGGGGCGTGGGCGGTGTAACTGTAGATGGCCACATCAGCGATTGTGGGCCGATCACCGACCAGCCAATTGCGCCCGTCCAGATGTGCGTCCAGTTTGCCCAGCACTTTGGCTGCTGTTGCATGGGTAAACGCCTTGTCTAATGGTGCGTTGAACACATTGATCAACCGGGCGGCTGCGGGGCCAAAGGCGATCTCGCCAGCGGCAAGGGTCAGGAATTTCTGAACCTCAGCCTCAAGCACCGGATCATTTGGCAGATAGTCTGGGGCGTATTTGCGGGCAAGATATACAAGGATTGCATTGCTGTCGCACACGACAACATCGCCGTCCTCTAAAACCGGCACTTGCCCTGCAGGGTTCAAGGCCAGAAACGCATCCTGTTTATGCGCCCCGCCCGCCAAATCCACATTGACAACCTCATGAGGGATATCGGCTAGACTGGCGAACAAAACTGCCCGGTGGGCGTGGCCAGACAGTGGAAAGCTGTGAATGCGGAGAGGATGTGTCATCAGATGGCTCCTTCTTTTCGATTGCATTGGAGCCATAGATAACTTGCTGAGGGTTAGGCGATAATATACTCACTTATTGAATGACTATGAACATGGCGTAGATAATGGACACCATCGCAGGAATGCGGGTTTTTGTGGCTGTCGCGAGCCACGCATCGTTTACAGACGGTGCCAGACAGGTCGGCATCAGCACGAAACTGGCTAGCAAATACATAGGGCAACTTGAGCAGCGTCTGAATGCTCAGCTTCTTCATCGCACCACCCGCAGCGTCACCCTGACCGAGACCGGCACGGCCTATTTCGAACGCTGCCTACCGCTATTGGAACAATTCGATGAGTTGGAAGGGCTGGTTCAGCAACGGCAGACCGAACTGGCTGGGCGCATCCGGATCACGGCCCCAACCGGTTATGGATCGGCCGAGTTGGTCCACCTGCTCAAACCCTTTCAGGATGAACATCCCGGCGTTCTGATCGAACTGCATTTGTCTGATCACCATGTGTCCTTGGTGGATGAAGGGTTTGATCTGGCCATTCGCTTTGGGGTTCTGAAAGATTCCTCGCTGGTCGCGCGCAAGTTGACCGATATGCGTATCGTTTGCTGTGCTGCGCCGGACTACCTGGATCGCATGGGCCCTCTCGAAACACCAGAAGATCTGTCACGGCACAATTGCCTGCTGCAAACGACGGGCAATGTGATCGACAGTTGGGATTTCGAAACCTCGGACGGAAAGCTCTTTGTGCCAGTCTCGGGCAATTTCCGCGCCAATTCGCCCCGCGCGGTTGCGAACATGGCCGCCGATGGGTTGGGAATCGGGCGGGTGCCTTTGTACACCGCAAAACCGTTCTTGGCGGAAGGACAGCTCAAATTGATCTTGGAATCTTATGAAACCCGAGTGCTAGGCCTGTACGCAACCTACCCGCCGAACCGGCACTTGACCGCCAGAATTCGCGCTTTGATCGACTATTTGGTGACCGCTCTGGCGCGTTCATAGCGGTTTCGAGGGTTAAATGCTGGTGGCACGTTTGATAAAACCGCTATTTGAAACTTGGTATTGAAATTAGCCTACCTAATAGTAGATATACAGAAAGAGACTGATATTCTATTCTACCTTTCCCGAGAAGGAACGTCCTATGGAACTGAACTCCGATTTCTCCGCCCGCGTCGTTGTCCACTCGGATCAGTTAGACTGGTTGCCCTCGCCAATGAAGGGCGTTGACCGTCGGATGCTGGACCGGATCGGAGGCGAAGTGGCCCGTGCCACCACCATTGTGCGTTATGCACCGGGCAGTTCGTTCTCGGCCCACACCCATACCGGAGGCGAAGAATTCATCGTACTGGACGGGGTGTTTCAAGACGAACACGGCGATTTCCCTGAAGGTACCTATGTGCGCAATCCACCAACCTCATCCCACACGCCGGGTTCAGAGCCGGGATGTACGATCTTTGTCAAACTCTGGCAGTTTGACATGGAGGATCGAACGCAGTTTCGCAAAACCATGGCGGAGGAGCTTAGCTCACCAGTGAAGGGCGTTGCGACAGCGCTACTGTACGAAGATCCCCGCGAACGCGTCACCTATAGCCATCTTGATCCGGGTGCGGAACTGACCTCAGATGCAGCTGGTGGGCACGAGCTGTTGGTCATAGGTGGCCAGATCACTTCGGGCGGGGATACTCTGGCTAAAAACGCATGGCTTCGGTTGCCTGACGGCGAAAACCTGACGGCTTTGGCAGGTCCTGATGGTGCAAAGGTCTGGATGAAGACCGGCCATCTGCCCTATGCCAAAGCGCCTGCGGCTTGATCGCGCCGTGCACATGAGCTCTCGACCCAGACTTCGGACGCAGACCCTGATCATCGGGGGCGGTCTTTCGGGCCTGAGCCTCGCGGCAGAGCTGGCGCGACAAGGGCATGACTTTGTTCTGGCCGAGGCTCGGGATCGCCTGGGCGGTCGTATTCTGACCTGGCATATTGGCGATACCGGCTATGATCTGGGTCCTGCCTGGTTCTGGCCCGGTCAACCAAGGATTGCAGACTTGATCGGCCAGCTTGGTCTATCCTGGTTCGATCAGCATTATGCAGGCGAGCTGACCTATGAGGACGAACATGGCAGCGTGTCGCGGGGCCTTGGATTTTCATCCATGCGGGGATCACTGCGATTGGACGGCGGCTTTGGTGCGCTGATCGATACTTTGGCGGCAAGCGTCAACCCGGACCGGGTTCACCTGTCGATGCCAATACAACAGATCGCGCGTGGCGAAGATGGCGTGATTGCAACAGCTGCCGATGGCCGGACCGTTCACGCAGACCGGGTTGTGCTCGCCCTGCCCCCGCGGGTTGCTGCGCAGTTGTCTTTTATGCCCGCGTTGCCTGATAAAGCGCTGAGCGCGATGCTCGCGGTTCCTACTTGGATGGCGGGTCAGGCCAAGGCTGTTGCACTCTACGCATCACCCTTCTGGCGCAACGCCGGACTGTCCGGCGACGCGATAAGCCGTCGGGGTCCGATGGTTGAAATCCATGATGCCTCGCCCGCCCAAGACGGGCCTTATGCGCTATTCGGTTTTGTCGGAGTGCCGCCGCAGGCGCGCCAAGATCAGGTGCGTCTGCGCCAGCTGGTCTTGGATCAACTCGTGCGGCTGTTCGGGCCAGAGGCTGCACAGCCACTGGACCTGTTTGTCAAAGACTGGGCCGATGATCCGTTCACGGCAACATTGGAAGATCAGCAGCCGCAATTCAGTCACCCAACCTATGGCCTGCCCTCACCCCTGAAGGGTCTTTGGGACCAGGCGCTGATTTTTGCTGGGACCGAGGTTGCCCCTCAGTTCGGTGGATACGTTGAAGGTGCATTGGAAGCCGCGGAACAGGCCGCAAGGCATATCATTCACCAAAAGGTTGAGTTTTCATGATGACCGATACGAAAACAGCCCTTCTGAACGTCGCCGAGCAGGCCGCGCGCACCCGTGGGTTTGATGGGTTCAGCTATGCAGATCTGGCCGATGCGGTCGGCATTCGCAAAGCATCGATCCACTATCATTTTCCGACCAAGGCAGCACTATCTGCCGCGTTGATGGATCGATACCATGACGCACTGAAGGCCGATTGTGATCGGATCGATGCCGCCTGGCCAACTGCGGGCCAGCGTCTGCTGGCGCTGATCGATATCTATCGGGACGCGCTAAGCGGTGGCAAAACGTTGTGTCTGTGCGTGGCCTTGATCGGCAGCCGCGAAAGCTTGTCGGATGAGGTGATCCAAAAGATATCTGAGTTCCGAGCAATGATGGTGAACTGGCTGATCCGAGTGTTCGAACTGGCGGCGCAGGATGGGTCTATTTCATCTTTGGGCGCCGCCCCAGCTGAGGCCCGCGCGGCCCTTGCCCTGTTGGAAGGGGCACATTTGACCGCACGGGCCGAGGAAAACACCTCGAGCTTCAATCAGGCTGTTGAATTGCTTGAGGCGCGGTGTTGAGTGCGGTTAACAGCTGAGGATCAGAACGTCGCGCGGGCCTGCATCGCGTTGGCCCCGTCATGGCGGCGGGCCCAAAGGTCCAAACCATTATCGTGCGCCCGGCCTTCAAGGTGAAACGCTTCCATCCCGGCGATGGGAGACAGGCCTTTTAATGCGAATGTTTTCAGCGGTTTACCGACGCTCCGACTGGCCAGATCGGCCAATAGTGTCGCTGTCAACGGGCCGTGAAAAACCAGCCCACTATACCCTTCGACGGTGCGGGCATAGTCCACGTCGTAGTGGATGCGGTGGCCATTGAAAGTCAGGGCCGAATAGCGGAACAGCATGACCTCGGACGGCGTAACAATTTCCGAAACCTCTGCGTCGGCAGGCGCGACAGGTTGCGCGGGCTTTGGTGCGTTGGGGTTCGGATCTTCGCGATAAACGATGTCATGTTCTTCGGTCAGGGCAAGCGTGCCCTCTTCGGCCAGAACCTCATGCATCACCGTGACAAAGCACAGTTCCCCGCTGCGCCCGCTTTTTTCAGTGATGGCTTTGATGGTCGAGCGTTTCTTGACACACGCCCCCAGCAGCAAGGGTGCATGAAACGCAAATCGACCCCCTGCCCACATACGCCGGGGGAGTGTGACGGGGGGCAGAAAACTTCCTTTCTTCGGGTGTCCGTCCCGCCCCAGCTGACCCAGAGGTTTGGCGTCGAGAAAGTAGAGCCAATGCCACAGCGGGGGGAGCGAATCGCCAATCCCCAAGCTGGGCTCCTGCGCCAGCGTGGCCTGCATAAGCCGCGCTGGTTCGGGACGCAGGATGTCGCTGTGGCTTTCGCTGCGCCCGATCCAACTGTCGAAAGTATTTGGCATAGTAAGCCTAAAGCTTGCGCCACTTACGATCCGTGGCTGATCGGGTCACCCTAGGATCGCGCGGTGCCAACGACAAGACTGAGCACGCGATGAATTGGATCAGTCGATGATTGCAATCGGCTGGCCCAGCGTGTCAGCATTGGGCGTGATACCCAAACCGGGGCCCTCGGGCGGAGTGATGCGGCCATTCTGACGCACGGGGCAATCCGGAGCCAAGCGGGGTCCGACATAGTGGCTCAGGTCGCAAGTATTCATGATGCCGCGCGCGGGTGTCGATGCTGCCAGATGCAGCACGGCCGCCGTTGTGATGTCACTACCCCAAGTGTCTTCGATACACATCTGGGTGCCGAGCGTCAGACACAGGTCACGGATTTGCCGCATCGCGGACAGCCCCCCCATCTTGGACAGTTTCAACGCCGCCGCCTGCATGCAGCCCAGTTGGTGCGCCTCAAGCACCGAGGTGATGTCATGGGCGTTTTCGTCGATTTTCATCGGCAGGCCTGTTGCGCGCTGGACATGGGCGCATTCCTGCAGGGTGGCGCAGGGCTGTTCCAGCATCACATCCAGATGGGATGCGGCGCGTCCGACCCGGATGGCTGTCAACGCATCGCTACCGCAATTCCAGTCGCCGTACACCAAGGGACCTGCCCCAACGGCTTCGCGCACCTTGGCCAGACGTTCCACATCCGCTTGCCAGTCGTCGTCCGCGCCTAGCTTCACTTGAAACTGGCGCATGCCGTTGTCGTAAGCGTCCCGTGCCATTCGCGCCATTTCATCCGGCGCGACGCAGGTGATCGAGTGATAGAGCGGCATGTCCTTGACCTGTCGCCCGCCCAACAGACAGTACAGTGGTAGGTTCGCCACCTGTGCTGTCAAATCCCACAAGGCCATATCGATGGCCGATTTGGCATAACCATGGCCATACAGATAGGTGTTCGCGCGCTCCATCAACGCCTCGGGGCCGACCGGATCGGCCCCGATCAAAACCGGGGCCAGTTCTAGGACGGCGGGGCCCACGCCTTTGGCATAGGCTGGTAAGTAGTGAGGAATCGGGCAGACCTCACCCCATCCTTGCAGCCCGGCATCCGTCTCGATCCGCAACACCACCGAGGTGGTGGTGTCACAGGTCTTTCCATCTGCCATGTAATAGGTCTCATGGCTCGTCAGCGGGATTTCCCACAGCGCGATGCGCGTGATCTTCACGTCAGGCTTCCTCTACTTGCTCAAGCTGTGGGGCGTCGGTGCGCGGCAGCAGGCTGGCCGGGTCATAGGCCGGTTCCGTCAGGATGCGCCCCTTGCGTGGCCTGCCCGCAATGATGACCTCGATCTCGGTGCCGGGCAGATGCGCGTGGGGTTTGATATAGGCAAAGGCCAGGATTTTACCGACCGTATGGCCATAAGCGACCGAGGCTGTGGCGCCCACGATTTCACCATTCACAACAACGGCTTCGCCGCCATGCCCGTCCTCGACCCCGTCCGGTTCGATCTCCAGATAGGAACAGATCCACGGCATTTCGCCTGTCTCGGCCTGTTCCGCGCTGACCCGCGTGGCCTCGACGCCCAGATAGTCTTTGTCCAGCTTCATGAAGCGGCCCACATTGGCCTCGGGCAGCGTGACCTCGTTGGTCAATTCACCTGCACCGGGGAAGGCTTTTTCCATCCGCATCGCGTTCATAGCGAAAGAACCATAGTTTACGATGTCATATGGCGCACCCGCGGCCCAAAGTGCGGTGTACACGTCGACACAAGCCGCGTCGGGCATGTGTAACTCCCAACCCAATTCGCCTGCATAAGACATCCGAAACGCCCAGACCTTATGGCCTGCAACGGTGATTTCCTGCGCCGACAGCCAGCGGAACCCTGCATTGGACAGGTCCGCATCAGTGCATTGCGCCAGAACATCGCGTGATTTCGGACCGTTCAGCGACAGGGCCGACCATTCGGCAGACAGCGCCGTAATGGTTACGTCCTCATAGGCGCGGTTGTGGTTCAAATGGTCCAGCAAGCGCTGTTCGAAGAAGGCGGCGCAGACCAGATAGAACCGATCATCCGCCATGCGCACCAGCGTGGTTTCCAACTCGACCCTACCCCGGCGGTTCAGCATATGGGTCAGCGTGATCGAGCCGGTTTTCTGCGGCATCTTGTTGGCGGTCAGACGGTCCAGCAGAGCATAAGCGTCCGGGCCCGACACTTCGACCTTGGTGAAGGCGGTGACGTCCATAATGCCAACGCCTTGGCGCACGGCTTTCACCTCGGCCCCGACCACATCATGCACCACGTTGCGGCGGAAGCTGTAATGATCGCGCTGCTCGACGCCCTCCGGCGCAAACCAGCGGGGGCGCTCAAACCCATAAACCTCTTCGTAGACCGCGCCTTTGTCTTTGAGGATTTCATAGAGCGGCGACGGCTTGATCGGGCGACCTTCCAGTCGGTTGAAATGGGGGAAGGGAATCTCGTGGCGGAGCTTGTAATCCTCATGCGCTTTGATGACCTGCCAGTCCTTTTGGGCATAGCTGCCAAAGCGGCGTGGGTCGTAGTCGCGCATCGAAATGTCAGCCGCTCCGTAGACCATCCACTTGGCGAGTTCGCGGGTCAGGCCGGGGCCCCAGCCGATGCCGATCTGAGTGCCGCAACAGCACCAATAGTTCTTGACGCCCGGCGCGGGGCCAACCATCGGGTTGCCGTCGGGCGGATGGCTGATCGCGCCATGCACTTCACGGGTGATACCCAGCTCAGCAAAGATCGGCATGCGTTCCAGAGAATTCTCCAACCATGGCATCACGCGGTCATAATCGGCCTCGAACAGCCAGTTCTCGTATTCCCAAGGGCATTCGTCATGCCAGACCGAGTTTGAGTTCTCTTTTTCGTAAATCCCGATCAGGCCCTTTTTCTGCTCCATCCGGATATAGCCCGAGACCATCTTGTCGTCGCGGATCACGGGCAGTTCAGTGTCCAGATCCTGAAACTCGGGCACATTCTCCGTCACGAAATAATGATGGGTCATCGAGGTCATCGGCAGTTGCAAGCCGGACCATTCGCCCATTTGGCGCGCATAGGTGCCACCGGCATTGACCACATGCTCGCAAATGATTGTGCCCTTTTCGGTTTCAACCACCCATTCGCCCGCATCATTCTGGGTGATGTTGGTGGCGCGGCAATGGCGAAAGATCTTCACGCCCTTCTGACGCGCGCCGGTGGCCATCGCCATGGTCACGTTCGACGGGTCCACATGGCCATCATCCGGTGTGTAAAGCGCGCCCAGAACGCCATCCAGATTATAAAAAGGGTGCTCTTCCGCGATGAATTCGGGCCCGACCAGCTCGATATTGAACCCCAGCGAGCGACCGACAGACAATGTGTGGCGCAGCCAGTCCATCTCATCCTCGGTATAGGCCAAACGGAAGCTACCGCAGCCATGCCAGGTGACTGCTTGCCCGGTCTCTTCCTCAAGCGTCTTGGAATACAGGCCAATGTTGTAATCGACCATCCGCCCCAGTCCGTAGGAGCTGGTGGAATGGGTGATCTGCCCGGCTGCGTGCCATGTCGACCCGCTGGTTAGTTCGGCCTTTTCCAGCAGGATCGTGTCTTCGCCCCAGCCTTCATGCCCCAGATGATAGGCCAGGCCACAGCCCATAACGCCGCCGCCAACAATGACGACCTTCGCACGCTGCGGCAGTTCTTTTTTGGACATTACAAAATTCCTGTTCGAGAGTCGCAGATTTCTGTGGATTTGATATTCAAACAAATGTACCACGGTCAATGAAAAATGATACAAATGATTGCGGCACAGGTTTTCGAGACCGAATTGGCTGCTTATCGCTAGGGCTTTGTTACGAGGTCAGGGAATGAATAAACCGCTCACCCATTCGCTGGAGGCCAACTACTACACCGATCCAGCCGTCTTCCAGAATGAGATGAACGGGCTATTGTCTCGTACCTGGCAATTTGCAGGGCATGCGGCAGACATCCCGAATGTGGGTGACTATTTTGCCTTTCAGATCGCCGGGCAGAACCTGTTTGCCATTCGTGGCCGGGATGAGGTGATCCGCACTTTCTACAATGTCTGCCAGCACCGCGCGCATGAGATGGTGACGGGCACGGGCAACACTCGTGTGGTCGTTTGCCCCTACCACCAATGGACCTATGAGCTAACCGGCGGGCTGCGCGCCGGACCGAATATCAAAAAGGTTCCCGGATTTGATCGTGAGAAAATCTGCCTGACTGAGGTTCGGACCGAAATTTTCCTGGGCTTTATCTTTGTCAATTTGGACAGAGACGCCGCGCCAATGGATGACTGGTATCCCGGTGTGCGGGAAGAGATCGCCGCGTTTGTCCCTCAGATTGATGAGCTGGCACCGTTGGAATGGGTTGAAATCCCGGAGAACTGCAATTGGAAGGTTTCGGTCGAGAACTACTCGGAATGTTACCACTGCCCGACCAACCACCCGACATTTGCAGAAGGCGTAGTGAAACCCGAAACCTACGATATTCAGCCCGATCTGGGTGGTGGCTATGTTTTGCGCCACACGACCGAGTGTCAGAGCCTGGAAAAGATGACTTATCCCATCGACATGTCAGTGCCACATGCGGGCGACTACCAGTCATGGTTCCTGTGGCCGATGTTCTCGTTCCAGTGTTATCCAGGCAATGTGCTGAACACCTATCACTGGCGCGCCGAATCCGTTGATACCTGTACGGTCTGGCGCGGCTGGTACACGACCGGCGGACATGAAAGCGATGTGATCCGCGGGCTGGCGGTTCAGGATCGCGAGACAACCGTGGCCGAAGATATCCGCCTGGTCGAATCCGTATATCGCGGTCTGAAATCCAAGGGATATGTTCCCGGGCCTCTGGTTCTAGACCCTGATGGCGGGGTGATGAGCGAGCATTCGATCGCTCGGCTACAGCAATGGATGCGCGACGCGGTCGATTGATCTATGTGAAAATCTGGAATTGTGGTCTGGTTGCGGGCAAAGGGTCGCGTGGCCTTCAAAGTATTGAAACAGGAGAAAAATGATGGACAACGATCTGTTCGAAAAGGGGCTACAGCAGCGTAAGGCGACGCTGGGGGCCGACTATGTCGAAAAGAACCTGGCCGCCGCCGATGACTTTACCCGCCCCTTTCAAGAGGCGATGACCGCCTGGTGCTGGGGTTTTGGTTGGGGTGACGACACGATTGATGCCAAGACCCGCTCGATGATGAACCTGTCGATGATCGGCGCGCTGGGAAAGATGCACGAGTGGGAGATTCACTGCAAAGGCGCTTTGAACAATGGTGTCACCAAAGAAGAGATTCAGGCAATCATCCACGTGATTGGCATCTATTGCGGCGTGCCGCAATCGCTGGAGTGTTTCCGCGTTGCCCGCAAGGTGCTAGAGGAGCGCGGCCTTCTCTGACCCGCCGCCAGTTCAGTTCAGATTGCGCAGCAGCTCTTCAAACCAATGCTGTTCATGGACAGATTCGGTGCCTTCAAAAGCGCGCAGGGTTGCGGTGATCTGCCAGTTCTTCGGCGAAGCAGTCATGCAAACTTCGGTTTCGGTTCGGATCGACCAATCGCCGCGTGACATCTGGTAGACCCAACGCGTCTTGCCTTCTGCGCCCGCCGGGTTCTGAGCGGAAGCGCTAAAGACTTCGCGGCCTTGCACCTCGATCTCAAGGCCATTTTGCACGATCCTGTAACGGCCCGTCTCATGTCTTGTGTCGACGATCACAATATCGCGGACCACATCATGAGTGATGCTTCGGCCGCCTGCACCTTCCGCCAACGTCACTGTTTCAAGCGGTGCGGCTTGCTCGGGCCCTGGATAGGCGTGAAGCGTTTTATCTAACGGGCTTGGTTGCCGGTCTGGCAGCGTCAGACAACAACGATCCAGATTGAGCGTCAGGGTCGCCGCTTCGGGTGTTGGCCAGATCAATGGGAAATAGCTGGTGGAAAGCGCAACGCGGATGCGATTGCCGACGCCGAACCGGTGGGCGATGGCGCGTAATGGAACCTCGATCTCATAGTTCTGTCCCGGCACCAAAGCCTCGGGAGTTTCGTGGCTATTGCGGTGGGTCAGGTTCAAAACGGCATAGGTCACGCGTGATGATGATCCGCTGGGCAAAACTTCGTTCAGGCGCACGGCGATTTGTGCAACCGGCTTGTCGGATGAAAAGGCCAGTCGCAGCACCGGTTGGCCCACAATGTCGAATGAATCCATGAGCGGTGCGCTGTCAAAACAGGCCGACAGCGCATCGTCATGCCGCTGATCGCCGGGCAAGTCCCCATCGCTGGCAAAGGCGCACCAGAACCCAGCATAACCACCCGACATGACAGGTGAGTTCACTGATACTGTTCCCGATCCGGGGGCATCGGTCGCCAAGGTACCTTCGGCGCTTGGGTACCAGTCAGATGACCCTATGGCTGGCGATGGCCAGTTGCTTTCTGCCACCCAGTGCCCGTCGCGGTGGGTCATCGCTTCCTTCGGCTCGGTGCTGTGCTGCATGTAAAGGCGCAGCATTGGCTCATCCATGATGCCGGTGTCATGCCCTTTCAGCCAATGATCCCACCAACGCAGAACCTCTTGCAGGAACCCCATCTGAGGACCGGGCAAGCCGGCATTTGGCATCAGATGTGCCCAGGGCCCGATCAGCCCTTTGCGCGGCCCTTGCAGATGTTCCATCATGCGAAACACCGCAGGATAATACCCGTCCGCCCAGCCTGAGACTGCAAAGACTGGGATTTTGATGCGTGAGAAATCTTCACATACCGATCCGTGTTTCCAGAACGCATCGCGGGTTTGGTGCTGCATCCAGGTTTTTAGCCAAAGCCCCGAGCCACGCAGGCGGTCCAACCACATTTCGCGCCAGCGTTCACCCACATTTGCCGGGTCTGGCGGCATGGTGTTCTTGCCAAACATTATCGAGGACCACGTCAATTGCTCGCCCAGCACGCAGCCACCGGAGTAGTGGATATCATCGGCATAGCGATCATCGGTTGAACACAGGGTCATGACGGCCTTCAACGCAGGCGGTTGCAGAGCTGCGATCTGCAACCCATTGAACCCGGACCACGATTTCCCGGTGATCCCGACCTTGCCATCGCACCAGTCTTGTTCAGCGATCCAAGCGATCACTTCGCACCCGTCTTGCAGCTCCTGAGGGGTGTATTCATCGGTCAGTACGCCTTCGGAATCGCCGCTGCCGCGCAAATCGACACGGACAACTGCATAGCCGTGCCCTGCGAGATAGGGATAAAGCGTCACATCCCGCTCGGCCATGATGTCATTCTTGCGATAGGGCTGAAACTCGAAGATCGCAGGCACCGGCTGTGACGGGGCGCTTTTAGGCATCCAGATGCGCGCACCCAGTCGGCAGCCATCCGACATTGGAATCTCGACGTGATATATTTCTTCAACAGAATTAGGGAATTGCGAGACAATCTTCATGTTTGAACCAGCCTATCCGAGGATGACAGAGGCAGCATAGCCGCGGTTGATTCATTACAATCCGATATACATTGGCATGTCATCCCAAAACCTGTTCCGGGTTCTGGCCAAACGCCTTCGTTGTGCTGTCAGCCGAGCGCTTTTGTCGTTTGTCGGTTTATCAGGCGGACATCAGTTCGGGTTTCGGCCTCGGGCATCTCGTCCTTTTGCAGCCAACACAAGATCGTATCTGCCACTTGTCGCCCAAAGGCCTCAACGCCGCAGTGAACCGAGGATAGCGCGGGCCAACATTCTGACGCCTCGCGAATGTCGTCGAACCCGATGATCTGAAAGGAATTTCCGATCTCAACGCGGGCCTCGTGGCAGGCGTTGATCATGCCGAAGGCCACCAAATCGTTGAAACACAGTGCAGCATCGCAATCGGGGTGGTTCCTGAACAGATCAATCGCTGCTGAGTGCCCAAACGCGCGACTGGTTTTGCCCGTCATGACAATCGGGTCCAAACCACTTTCCTGTATAACCTCGAGATAGCCTGAGAAGCGTTCCTGGGTGACCTGCCGCCCCTCGAGCCCGCCCACAAAGGCAACCCGGCGTGCGCCGGCGTTCAATAGGTGCTGGGCAGCGGCCTGCCCCCCCGCGCGATAGTCAGGGGCGACGAAGGGGTGTTTGCCCGTCTCGTTTTCGACCTGACGCAGGACCTGCATCATCGGGATACCAGCACGCTCGACAGCCTCAAGTGTTTTTGAGACATCCCCGTAAGCAGGGGACAGGATCAGGGCTGAAACACCGTGCTCCAACATCGCGGTGACCACCTGGTCCTGAATATTGGGGTCTTCATTGGTGTTGGCGACCACCACCGCATAGCCCCGCGACCCCAAAGCCATTTGCAGCGATGTGGCGAATTCGGTGAAGAACGGGTTGGTCAGATCGTTGATCACCAGCCCGATCAGCGCGTTCCCGGTTGACCTCAGATTGGCCGCGGATCGGTTATAAACATAACCGATCTCTTTCATCGCTGCATGAACTAGCGTTCGGGTTTCCGCTTTGACCTGCGCGCTGCCCTGCAACACAAGGCTGACCGTGGATTTCGACACGCCCGCCTTGTTGGCGACATCTATGATCGTCGGTCTGCGCATTCAGTCTATTGATCTACCCCATGCAGCTTCAGCAATGTTGTCATCCGCGCTGTAGCCCGATCCGGGTCCGAGAGCAAACCCGCCTGATCTGCAAGCCGGAACACTTCGGCGTAATGGCAGATGTCGCGGCTGGATTGGAACCCGCCGGGCATAATGAAATGGGACTGCGCGCCGTTCAGCCAAGCCAGATAGGCAATCCCGGCCTTATAGAACTGCGTCGGTGCGCGGAAGATTTCACGGCTGAGCGGCACAGTCGGCACAAACAGCGCGTGGTAGCGATCCATATCATTCTGCGCCAGGGCCTCAAGCGCCTGAGCGGCCGCCGGGGCGATGGCTGCAAAAATACCTAGCAGGGCATGAGAATAGCGGCTCCCATCCCCAGCAATCAGATCGGCATAGTTGAAATCATCCCCGGTATAGAGGCGCACACCGTCCGGCAGGCGCTTGCGAAACGCCTCTTCATGCGCCTGATCGAGTAGTGAAATTTTGATACCATCGACCTTGCCGGGGTTTTCAGCGATCAAAGACAGCACAAAATCGCTGGCCTGATCCACATCCGTGCTGCCCCAATAGCCGGTCAGGGCCGGGTCGAACATATCGCCCAGCCAATGCAGAATGACAGGTTCCGCCGCCCCATCTATTAATGCGCGATAGACGTCGTGATACGTGTCCGGTTCGGCATTGATGGCCGGAAAGGCGCGTGAGGCCATAAGGATCAGTTGACCACCGGCGGCCTCTATGGCCTCGGCCTGATGCTCGTAAGCCGACAGGATTTCCCCGTCTGTGTTCAAGGCACTAAGAGGTACATGATCCGTCCCGGCCCCGCAGGCAACGCGTGGCGACAGAGGGTGCGCTTTGGCGGCCACCATAGTGCGTTGGATCAATTCCAGCGCTGTTTCCCAATCTACCCCCATCCCTCGCTGCGCGGTGTCCATTGCCTCAGCCAGGCCAAGTCCCTGGTCCCACAAGCCTTGGCGGAAACTCAGGGTCGCGTCCCAATCCACCGCCGGGCGGCCATCCCACGGGTTTCGCTCCGCTATCGGGTCAGAAACCACATGGGCGGCCGCGAAAGCGGTACGTGTCAAAGCCACCCGTGGCGCGCGAGCGACCAAAGGCGTTCCGGTCAGTGTGTAACCTTCCAACTGTCCGTGGCGGTTTGGCAAGATTATTGTCATCGCCTCAGACCTCCAGATCCAATACCAGAATGCCGTCGATGCCACCCTCTGCATTTGCCACCAATTGCGCACCGCAAGCCTTGTGATCCTCGTTCGCCTGATAGGTCGCCAAGGCGTCCCAATCGTCAAAATCGATCACAAACCCATGCATATAGCCGCGCTCGATCTGTTCCGGGCTTTGGCTGCGGCCCCCGGTGAAGCCTTGGGCACCGGGCAGAGCTTCGGCCACCTTGGCCAGCCCGCTGTAGATTTGGGCGATCGTCTCCTCGGTCACATCCGGGCGGAATTTTGTCAGAACGATATGACGGATCATTGCGTAAATCCTTGATCTTGCTTGATCATGTCGGCGGCTTTCTCGCCGATCATGATCGTAGGCGCGTTGGTATTCGAAGAATTGACCGTTGGCATGATCGAGGCGTCGGCCACGCGCAGACCCTCGATCCCGTTGAAGCGCAGGCGCGGGTCCAGAACGGCCTCGGCGTCATTGCCCATGCGGCAGGTGCCCGCGCAGTGGTGCGAGGTTTTAGAATGCACGCAGATAAAGTCGAAATACTCCTGCTCGGTCTTTACAGTTGGACCGGGCAGACGTTCCGCCAGAACGTATGGCTTCAACGCATCCTGCGCGAGGATGTTCTGCACCAGTTTCAGACCCCGGATCGACATCTCTCGGTCATAGGGATCGGCCAGATAGTTCGGATCGATCAAAGGCATCGCTGCTGGATCACTGCTTTGTAACCGCACCGTCCCCCGAGACCGGGGCCGCAGGAAACACGCATTCAGGGTCACACCGCCATTGGGCATCGCTTCGACCCCGGCCTCGATCCCCGTACCCAGCCCAAGATGCATCTGAATGTCGGGCGAACGCGCTTCGGGGTCGGCGTACCAGAAGCCGCCGGTTTCAAACAGGCTGGACGCCACCGGCCCTTTGCGGGTGAACAGATATTGCAGCGCGGCCCAAGCTGACAGGTGCAGCTTGGCGAAGCGGTCGTAAGTGTGCGGGCCGGTGACTTCGCAAATCGAATAGAGATCGAGGTGGTCCTGCAGGTTCTCACCAATCTGCGTCTGATCATAAACCGGTTTGATCCCAAGGCTTTCCAGATGATCCGCCGGTCCGATCCCGGACAGTTGCAGCAGGCGGGGCGAGCCAATGGCACCGGACGACAGGATCACCTCACGCGCAGCGGTGATCTTTTCGCCGCTCATCATCTCGATACCGGTCGCGCGGCCTTTTTCGACCATGATCTGACGGACCTGAGCGTCCATACGCACGGTCAGGTTCGGACGGTTCCGATTGGGTGCCAGAAACGCCATCGCTGCCGAGGACCGTCGCGCATTGCGTTGGGTCAGCTGGTAATACCCCGCCCCGTCCTGTTTCGCGCCATTCACATCCCGCGTTTCGGGAATACCAACCTGCCCGGCGGCCCTGATATAGGCGTCACAGATCGGCAAAGGGGCGGCGGGCATCGACACGCCCAGCGGACCGCTCTTGCCGTGGAACTCATTGTCGTAGCTGTCGTTATCCTCGGATTTCTTGAAATAGGGCAGGACATCGTCATAGCCCCAGCCCTCGCACCCCATCTGCCGCCAGTCGTCATAGTCCTGCGCAGCACCGCGTGTGTAGATCTGGGCATTGATTGCCGACCCGCCGCCGATCACCTTGGCCTGGGTGTAGTTGAACACCTTGTTTTGCATGTGCTTCTGCGGCACCGTCAACCAGCCCCAGCTGCCAATACCTTTGGTCATCTTGGCAAAGCCCGCAGGCAGGTGAAAAAACGGATGGCGGTCCGAAGACCCGGCCTCTAACAGCAGGACCTTGGCCTCGGGTTCCTCGGACAGGCGCGCCGCAATGACCGAACCTGCCGAGCCGCCGCCGATCACGATGAAATCGTATCCTTCAGACATCTTGTCCTCTGAGTTCCTTACAGGCGCGAGATCGAAAGCCCGCCATCCACGGGGATTGCGGCCCCGGTGGCGAATTGCATCTGGCCGTCCACGATGGGAACGATGACCGAGCCGATATCCTGCGGCTCACCCCACCGCGCGGCGGGTACCAACCCGCCTTCGATCCGGTCGGTGTATTTGTCGCGCACACCAGCCGTCATTTCGGTGGCGATGATGCCGGGGCGCAGTTCGAACACGCCGATCCCATGCGGGGCCATCCGCACCGCAAACAGCTGTGCCATCATCGCGGCGGCGGCTTTGGACACGCAGTATTCTGCGCGCTCGATAGACACCATCGTGGCGCTGACCGAGGTGACAAAAGTGATCGAGCGGTAGCTGTCCTGCGGGTCGGCCAGCATGCGCCGCGCGACGTCTTGCGCCAGAAAAAACGCGCCGCGCAGATTGATGTTCTGCACAAAGTCCCAGTTCTCGGGCTTCAGATCCAACATGTCACCGCGGACAGGTGCCCCGACACCTGCGTTGTTAATCAGTGCGGTGATCGGGCCCAGTTGGGCCTCGACCTTATCCAGCAACGTGGGCACGTGATCGATGTCTGACACATCATGCTGCACATAGACCGCACCCGGTCCCAATTCGGCCAAGGCTGCTTGCACCGCAGGTTTGTCCGGCGCGGACCGGGACGCCAGTGCCACCTTGTACCCGGCGTCGATAAGCGCGCGCGAAATTCCAAGTCCGATGCCTTGCTGGCCGCCTGTGATCAAAGCCACTCCGGTCATGCTGCAAACTCCGTTTCAATGATGTGGCGACCGGCGCGCAGGGCCAGCGCCGCGATGGTAAGGGCCGGATTGACGGCAGCCGAGGTCGGCAGGACCGAGGCGTCAACGATGAACAGGTTCCGGTGGTCATGGCTGCGGCAGAACGGGTCCACCACGCTGCTGGTTGGATCGCGCCCCATCCGGGCTGTCCCGCATTGGTGCGAGGGCGTGCGCCGGTCGAAGGGCCGCGACAGGACAATCGGAAACCCAGCCCGGCGCAGGTGCTGTTTCAGCTTGGCCACCAGTGCCTCATGCGCCTGCCAGTTCGAGCGTTTCCAGTCCAACCGGATCTGATCACCTTCGACTGTTACCCGGCTGTCCGGATTGGGCAGGTCCTCGGACATCGCATAGAAATCAAAGCTGCGGTTTGCGATCATTGTCGCAATCGGACCGGGTATACCGGGCTGGGATGCCAAAATCGGCCCGGTGATCTTGCCCAGCATCTGGATATTGCCCAAGGGCGCACCGCCCTGCCCGTCATCATTGTAGTAGTCGTTGAACATCAACGTCTTCTGATAGACCGCGCGGTTGCGGCGCAGCGGATGCAAAGCCAGAACCGCCGAGCAATTGTGGTTCATGAAGTTGCGCCCAACCTGATCGGATCGGTTCGCCAATCCGGCGGGGCAATTGTCATTGGCGGATTTCAACAACAGCGCGGCGGACTGAACCGCCCCGGCAGATAACACGATCACCGGCGCGTGCAGCGTGCCGTGCCTCGCGACCTCAACACCTGTGATGTGTCCGTCCTTGTCGCCCAGCAGTTTTTCGGCGGGTGCGTTGGTCAACAGTTCGACATTCTCGTGCTTCAGGGCGTCCGCCAGAGCGCAGGTTTCCGCGTCCATTTTGCCACCGCAGGTGTTCGGAAACGCATCCCACGTGGTTTGCCCGGCCAAGAGCCAGCGGTCGATATCCACCCCCAAAGGGACCGATGCAGGCGACAGCCCAACGCTACGCAAACGCGCGCGCAGATCCGCGATGTCAGGCTCATCGGCCACGGGAGGATGCGGATATGCGCCGCTATGCGGCGGCTCGGTCGGGTCCTCATCGGTGGTTCCACGCACTGCATATAGCTGCTCGGCCGCCGTGTAGTCCGGTTCCAGTTCTTCGTAACGGAGAGGCCAGCCAGGAGAGCGACCCCCCATATGCTGGCGCTGTTCAAAATCCTCGGCCCGGTAGCGGATCAGGGCGGCACCGTAGAATTTGGAGTTGCCGCCAACGCAGTAATAGTTGCCGGGACTGAAGGGCTGCCCCTCGCCATCCAGCCATGTTTCATCGGGGCGGAAATGCCCATCCGCAAAGATCGCCTTCGGATCCCGATCCACGGGCGACGGGCGCAGATGCTCTCCCCGCTCAAGGATCAGAATGCGGCAGCCCGTAGGGGCAAGTGCTGCGGCTAGCGTAGCCCCTCCGATCCCAGATCCTATGATTATGACATCCGGGTTTGTCACGGAACAATCCGCATCTCGCTTTCCGGGTCAAAGGCCACGGCCTTTTCCATATTGACGGCAAAGTCGAAATCCTGTCCCGCCGCAACCTCAGCGTCAGAGCGCATCCGGGCAATCACATCGCGGCCCCCCAACTGCATCGAGACAAAGGTGTCCGAGCCTGCGGGTTCGGTAACAACAATCCGGTTGGCCATCTGCGCAATGTTCGAGGATTTCCGGTCTGCACCATCCATATCGGTGATGGTTTCCGGTCGGATACCCAAAAGAATATCGCGCCCATCCCAAGCGGCTAGGTTGTCTTGGCTGAACGGCAGTTGCGCCATTGATCCATCATGGGTGGCAACCTCGGCATGGGGCCGACCGTTCAGCATGGCCACTTTCGCGGGCATCACGTTCATTGCGGGTGAGCCCATGAAGGTTGCCACAAAGATATTGGCCGGGGTGTCGTAGATTTCCTGCGGGGTTCCGAGTTGCTGCACATAGCCGCCATTCATCACGGCGATGCGGCTGGACAGGGTCATCGCCTCGATCTGGTCATGGGTCACGTAGACGATTGTGGTGCCAAGGTTCTGATGCAGCTTCTTGATCTCGGTCCGCATATCGACACGCAGCTTGGCGTCGAGGTTGGACAGAGGCTCGTCAAACAGGAACACATCCGGTTCCCGCACCAACGCGCGCCCCATGGCAACGCGCTGACGCTGACCGCCTGACAATTGGCCGGGCTTGCGGTCCAGCAACTGCTCGATCTGCAATAGGGTGGCGACCTCTTGCATCGCCTTGTCGCGTTCGGGCTTTGGAACGCCGTGCATCTCAAGCCCGAAGGTGATGTTCTGCCCGACCGTCATGTTCGGATACAAAGCATAGCTTTGGAATACCATGGCGATGTTACGGTTCGACGGGTGCACCCCGTTCATCACCTGATCTTTGATACGAATCTCTCCGCTGGTGATTTCTTCCAGCCCCGCGATCATGTTCAGCAGGGTCGACTTGCCACAGCCCGAAGGGCCGACAAGCACCAGGAACTCTCCCTCCTGCACAGAGATGTCGACCTTGTGCAGAACCTCAACCGCCCCATAGGATTTGGTTGCGTTGTCTATGTCCAGAAAACCCATGAGGCCTTATCCTTTCACGGAACCCGCCATCAGGCCGCGGACGAAGTATCGACCGGCCACGATGTAGACGAGCAGAGTTGGCATGGCGGCCAGAATGGCGCCTGCGAAATGAACATTGTATTCCTTCACACCGGTTGATGACTGCACCAGATTGTTCAGCGCTACCGTCATCGGCTGGCTATTGGCGTCGGCGAAGGAGGCACCAAACAGAAAGTCGTTCCAGATATTGGTGAACTGCCAGATGATCGATACCACTGCGATCGGCCCGGAACTTGGCAGCAGGATGCGCCAGAAGATCTGGAAGAACCCTGCACCGTCGATCTGCGCCGCCCGGATCAACTCAGTCGGGAAGACGGCATAGTAGTTCCGGAAATAAAGCGTGGTGAAGCCGATCCCATAGACCACATGCACCAGCGCCAGACCCCAAGTGGTACCTGCCAGACCCATCAGGCCCAGCATCCGCGCCATCGGAATCAGAACGATCTGAAACGGGATGAAACAGGCAAACAGCATCAGACCGAACAGGATGGTGTCGTATTTGAAACGCCATTTGGTCAGCACATAGCCGTTCAGCGCACCCAGAATGGTCGAGACAATGACGGCCGGGACCACCATCTTGATCGAGTTCCAGAAATACGGCCGCAGTCCGGTTGGCTCGACCCCGATCTGGGCCGACGACCACGCCTTGATCCACGGCTCTAACGTGAAGACCTGCGGCAGGTTCATCATGCCGCCGCCGGTGATCTCTTCCAGCGGTTTCACCGAGTTCGACAGCATGACGTAAAGCGGCAGCAGGTAGAACAGCGAGAAGAGGATCAGCACTACGTAGATCAGTGTGCGCGTGATCCGGCCTGTGCTAATTGCGGTATCCTGAGTTGCCTGGGCCATCAGCGTTTCTCCCGCAGTTCAGCGTACAGATAGGGGATCATGATCGCCGCGATGGTCATCAACATGATCGTGGCCGAGGCCGCGCCGATCCCCATTTGGTTTCGCGTGAAGGTGTAGGAATACATGAAGGTCGCCGGCAGTTCCGTTGCCCTGCCCGGCCCCCCTCCGGTCAGGGCGATGACAAGGTCGAAGGTCTTGATCGCAAGGTGGCTGAGGATCACGAAGGCCGACAGGAAGGCCGGACGCAGTTGCGGGATGATGATCCGGCGGTAGAGGTTCCAATTCGAGGCTCCGTCCATCTGCGCCGCGCGCAAGATTTCATTGTCGATGCCACGCAAACCGGCCAGAAACATCGCCATCACAAAGCCGCTGGTCTGCCAGACGGCCGCCAGAACAACCGTATAGATCGCGTAGTCGCGGTTCTTGATCCAGTCGAACTCAAAACTGGTCCAACCCCAAGTATGCATGACGTTTTCAAGGCCGATACCCGGGTCGAGGAACCATTTCCAGGCAGTGCCGGTGACAATGAAACTCAGCGCCATTGGGTAGAGATAAATCGGGCGCAAAAGCCCCTCGCCCCTTATTTTCTGATCAAGGAAGATCGCCAGACCCAGTCCGATACAGGTGCAGATCACGATATAAAGACCCGCGAATATGCCCATATTGATCAGTGAGGTTTCCCAATGACTGAGCCGCCAGAGCTTGTCGTAATTCTCCCAACCGACCCAGCCAAAGCTTGGCAGGATTCGGCTGTCGGTAAAGGACAGGTAGACCGAGAACAGGATGAACCCGTAAACAAAGACCAGCATCATCGCCAGCGAGGGTGACAGGACCAGCTTGGGGATCCAGTTCTGAAGGCGTGTTTTGAAATCCGCGTCGGCTGAGCCAGCCATGGCGCGCCCTCCTGCAAGTGGGGAAGTGTCTGAGGCGCGGGGTGTGCCCGCTGGTGACAGGGCGGCACGGTCGCCGCCCCGTCGGGAGGATCAGGTGATCACTTGGCGATGGACACGGCGTCGACCAGTTCGACTACAGCGGTTTCGCTGTCATATTCGCCGTTGAAATGCGCCGTCACAACGTCATAGACCGCGTTCTTGACCGAGGCAGGGGCTGCGTGACCATGGGCCATCGATCCGAACAGGTTGCCCGAGGATGCAGCCGCCGCCAGATCCTTCATTCCCTGTTTGCCGCAATCGTCAAAGTCGGCGTCGCTGACATCGGTCCGCGCGGGAACCGAGCCCTTCACAACGTTAAAGGCCGACTGGAACGACGGAGACAGGATCGCGCTGGCCAGAGCCGCCTGTTCTGCCGAAACCGAACCACCCTGATCAAACATCATGAACTGGTCCGCGTTGAAGGTGACCTGATCTGCCGTGCCGGGGAAGCGGAAGCACAGGAAGTCCTGACCGGGCACTTTTCCTGCGTTCAGAAACTCACCCTTGGCCCAGTCGCCCATCATCTGGAAACCGGCCTCGCCATTGATGACCATTGCAGTCGCCAGGTTCCAGTCGCGGCCCGAGAAGTTTTCATCAACATTGTCGCGGATAAAGGCCATGCGGTCGAACGCCTCTTTCATGGCATCGCCGCCCAGCGTTTCTTCATCCAGATCGATGAAAGCCGCCTTGTAGCCATCCGGGCCTAAGGTCGACATGGCAACGGCATCAAACACTGTCGCGTCCTGCCAGGCCTGACCGCCATGGGCAATTGGCGTCACACCCGCCGCTTTCAGCGCTTCAACAGCAGCCACGAACTCTTCCCAGTTGGTGGGCTGCGCGATGCCGTTTGCGTCCAGAACCGCCTTGTTGGCCCAGACCCAGTTGGTCGAATGCACATTCACAGGGGCCGAAACCCATTTGCCGTCATGCTTAGCGAAGGCCTTCAGCGCATCTGGTACGACCGCGTCCCAGCCTTCCTGCGCGGCCACTTCGTTCAGGTCGGCCAAGGCCCCCTGTGCGGCCCAGTCCTGAATGTCAAAACCCAGACCCTGAACGGCGGTTGGAGCGTTTCCAGCAGTCACACGGGCGCGCAGAACAGTCATCGCCTGCTCACCGCCACCACCGGCGACGGGCATGTCGGTCCAGCCAACGCCCTGACCGGACAGGTCATCCTTAAGGACGTTCAGCGCTGCGGCCTCACCACCCGAGGTCCACCAGTGCAGAACCTCAACCTCTTCCGCCTGTGCTAAACTGGATGTGCACAGAAGCCCGGCCACGATGACCGACTTTGTTTTCAGCATGTTACGCATTTTCGTTTCCTCCCTTAATGCGATCTTTGTTGTTCCTGCGCCGCGTGGCGCGTGTTTCAATCCTGTGGCACCCAGGGCGCCCGGCTGTCGCCGATGCGCATCACCACGGATTTGACCTCGAAAAACTCCTCGAACCCGTATCGCCCGATCTCTCTGCCCTGGCCGGATTGTTTGTAGCCACCAAAGGCCACCTCGGGGAACCCATCCATCCAGGTATTGGTCCAGACCGTCCCCGCCTGGGCGCGACGGGCAAAGTCGAGGCAGGTATGGACATTTTCGCTCCAGACCCCTGCCGAAAGACCGAGAGCGCTATCATTCATGATCTCAATGGCTTCGTCCAGCGTTTTGAACGTCAGTACCGACAGCACGGGGCCAAAGACTTCGTCGCGTGCGATGGGCATATCAGGTTGCACATCGGTGATAATGGTCGGTTGGTAGAATTGGTTGCCCAACCCCTCAACGTTCAAAGGATCGCCGCCCAAGGCAATTGTTGCGCCTGCGGATCGAGCCTCTTTGACATAAGCATCGATCTTGGCGTTGTGTTCGGGCGTGACAATCGCCCCGACCTGCGTGCTCGGATCCAACGGATCGCCAAATTTCACCTTCCGCGACAGCGCAATCACCTTGTTGGCAAAGGCTTGCGCGACATCCTCATGCACAATGATGCGACTGCTGGAGTTGCAGCACTGGCCGACATTGAAATAGACGCCAAACACCACCGCATCTGCGGCTGAATCAAGGTTGGCGTCAGGAAAGATCACCTGCGGGTTCTTGCCGCCCAGCTCCAGCGCAACTTTCTTCAAGGTGTCCGATGCGGTTTTGCTGATGGTTTTGCCCACCGCGGTCGAGCCCGTGAAGCTGACCATGTCTACGGCCTCATGGCTGGACAGTGTACTGCCGACCGGTTGGCCATAGCCCAGCACAATGTTGCAGACACCTGCAGGCAATCCAGTCTCCACCAGCAGTTCTCCCAGCATTAGAGTAGTCGAAGGCGTCATTTCGGAGGGTTTCACCACCGCCGTGCAACCAGCCGCCAATGCAAATGGCAGTTTCTGGCTGAGAATCCAGAACGGGAAATTCCACGGCGTGATGATAGACACGACACCGATGGGTTCTTTCAGTACCACGCCCATCATATCTGCGCCCAGCGTATTGTGGCTGTCACCATGGGTGCTGCGCGCCATTGAGGCCGCATAGCGCCACAGATCGGCGGCACCTCCTACCTCACCTTTGGACTGGCTGATTGGCTTGCCGCTTTCCAGTGTCTCGATCAGGGCGATGCGGTCGACGTTCTGCTCTATTAGATCGGCCACTTTCAGCAACACCTCGGCGCGGTATTTTCCCGAAGCGCGGCTCCAAACGCCGCTATCGAAAGCCTCCCGCGCCGCGAGGATCGCAGCTTCGGCTTCGGCCTCAGAACCAAGCGCTGATCGGCTTACAATATGCCCATGAGAGGGTGAGCGGCGCTCGAAGGTCTCACCCGACGCGCTGTCCTGCCACTGACTGTTGATCAGGTGGCGACCCTCAAACAATTGGGGCAGATCAAAGGGGATCGCTGGGTTGATCGTGAGGTCTTTCATTTGTGTTCAGAGCCCTGAAAACTGAGGGTTACGTTTTTCCATGAAGGCCGCCACGCCTTCGTCACGATCGGCAGACGCGGCAGCGGCGGCACTGCCAAGCGCCTCGATTGCCGCAGCCGAGTCTTCACCGACCGCTGCATGGATCATGTTCTTTGCAATCTCGGTTGCACGCGGGGACAGGTCCTGCGCCTCGGCTGCGATCTCACGAGCGCGGGCCAGGACATCGTCGGCCATTTCGGCGGCGTAGCCGAGGGCCACCGCGCGGTCGGCACCAAGGCGACGACCAAACAGAGCCATCTCCTTTACGGCCCCTTCAGGCATCAACCGCGCCAGTCGCTGCGTCCCGGACCAACCCGGTACAATGCCGATCCGCGCCTCGGGCAAGGCCAGAGTTGCGCGAGGGGCCATCAGGCGCAGGTCGCAACAGCTGGCCAGCTCCAGCCCGCCGCCAAAGGCATGACCGTTGATCGCGGCAATTGTTGGTTTACCAAGCCGTGCGAGGCGGTCGAAAATCCGGTGCCCGCCCCGCACCCAGTGCCGAGCAAACTCTGCTGGGCTCAGCCCCCCCCAGGCACCGATATCCGCGCCACAGCAAAACGCCTGTTCTCCGGCCCCGGTCAGCACCAGAGACCGGATCGCATTGTCCCGCTCGATCTGCTGCACATGCGCTTCAAGCGCATCCAGCATGTCGATGGTCAACGCGTTCAGCTTGGACGGGTTATCCAGCGTCAGGATGGCGGTGGCCCCGTCGATATGAAAGCCAATCCCGCTCATACTGCCATTCCCATCGGGCCTTCGGTGAACAGGGACTTCGGCATCAGGGCTGCGTTTTCGGCTACGGTCACGCGCCCGTCCGAGGCTGCCACAATATCCCGCTGCGTGTTGATGCCCGGCATGATCTCGGTGGCGACCAGCCCCTGATCGGTCAGGCGGATGACACAGCGCTCAGTCACGTAGATCACATCCTGCCCAAGCTCGCGCGCCCGGCGGCCCGAGAAGGTGACGTGTTCCACCTGATTCACCATCTTGGTGAACTTACCGGGGGTTGCGACGCAGATCCCGTCGGCGCTCAGAGCGATCTTGGCCCCGGCCTCGAACCAGCCCGAGAACACGATCTTTTTCGCGCCTGCGGTGATGTCGACAAACCCGCCGCATCCGGCAGTCAGATAGGGTTTCTTGCCCAGTTTTGAGACATTCACGTTGCCCTCGACATCAACCTCGAGGAACGACAGGAATGACATGTCGAACCCGCCGCCCTGGAAGTAGATGAACTGCTGCGGCGAGGGCACGTAGGCATGTGCATTGGACGCACAGCCAAACGCAAATCCGGTCAGCGGTACTCCGCCAACAGCCCCTTGTTCGATGGCCCATGTGACTGCCTTGGGATGCCCTTCCTCCAGCAGAATGCGGGGCACCATGGCGCTGATGCCAAAGCCCAGATTTGCGCTCATCCCCGAGCGCAACTCCATCGCAGACCGGCGTGCGATTACCTTCTCAACCCCGTGTTCGGCCAATGCGAAACTGTCCCACGGGCGCATGATCTGGCCCGAGATGGCCGGGTCATAGGGCGTTTCAGTGGTCTGTTTCTGATCCGGGTCCTCTACAATCAAGTCGACCAGATGGCCGGGTACACGCACATCATGCGGACGCAGACTGCCCTCGGCGGTCACCCGCTGAACCTGAGCGATCACCAGACCGCCATGGTTGCGCACGCAGATGGCCTGTTCCAGCCCACCCAGATAGGCCCCTTCATGCTCATAAGTCAGGTTGCCGAATTCATCCGCCGTGGTGGCGCGCAGGATGCAGACAGTCGGGATGATGTTGGGGAAGTGCAGCCAGGTCTGGCCGCCAAATTCGGCGCGCTGCACGATGGGTGCGGCAGCACCGCGTTCATTCATCGCGCAACCCTCACGGGTCGGGTCTACGAACGTATCCAGCCCGACCTGAGTCAGCACACCCGGACGCCGCGCTGCGGCCTCGCGGTGCATGTCGAACATGATGCCCGAGGGTACGTTGTAGGCGGCTACGCGGTCTTCGACGATCATCTTCCAGATATCGGGCATCTCAAGGCTGGACGGTCCCGAAGGGTAAGACCCGGCCAGCACACGGGTCAGCAACCCGTCCTGCGCTAGATATTCCATGCCGTTCACGCCGTACATGTCGCCTGCCGCAATCGGGTGCATCGTTGTGATATTGCGCGGGTGTCCTTCTGCCTGGAACCGTTCGCCCATGGCCTTCAGAACCAGATCGGGGCATCCCAGAGCTGACGAGGAAGAAACCGTGATAATCGCGTCATCCGGGATGCGGGAGACGGCATCAGAGGCAGAAACTAGCTTGCTCATCAGAAGCCACCATAGTCGATGTCAACGCGCTGACCGGTTGCTGCCGCTTCGCGCACGCTGAGCGCGACGGACAGGGATTTGACCCCATCCGAGCCATCTGCGGCAGGGCGCCCCTGCCCTGCCGAGGCGGCAACGAAGTCCGAAACCCCCTGCACGTAAAGGTCATGGTTGGAATAGGGAATGACCTCGGTGCCCGCGCCGGTAACGAGCGTGATTTCACCAACCGGCTGCTGGGTCATTACGCCGTTAGCAAAGATCGATCCTTCTGTCCCGTGCACCTGAAGCCCGGAGCCGGCGAAGGGGTGCGTAAAGCTCTCATGGCTCATCACCATCGCGCCCGAGGGCATAGTCCAGACTGACATGCAGGAGTCCTCGACCCCCTGCCCCATGCCGGAGCTGGTCATCTGTGCCACGACGCTTGCCGGGTCTTCCTGTAGCAAGAACCGGGTTACGTCCGCGTCGTGCACGACGATGTCAGGAATTACGCCGCCGCCAGCACCTGCGTCGTTTATCCGCCAGCCCTGAAGATGACCCGGCAGGTGAACCGCGTGATGAATGCGCAGCGACAGCACTTTGCCAACTCGGCCCGCTGCGATGAGATCACGGATCGCGCGGTGGGTGCCCGAGCAGCGCAGGTGGTGGTTGGTTCCGAAGGTAGTACCAGCGGTGTCAGCCGCACGGACCATTTCGACCGCTTCAGCCTGCGTCATGCCAAGGGGCTTCTCACACAGAACATCCTTGCCTGCGGCAATCGCAGCCATAGCCTGGGCATGGTGCTTTTCATTGGTTGATGAGATGTAGACCGCCTGTATGTCCGGGTCAGCGAGCGCTTCGGCTAGATTGGTCGTGGCGTTTGCAATGCTTTGATCCTTGGCCCAGACCCCCACCCGATCGGGTGATGTGCTGACAACCCAGGTGACATCATTGCCAGGCTGCTTTCGCACGGCGTTCAACATGTATTGTGACGCAATCGTGCTTGCCCCCACAAATACCCAGTTCATTGCAGCCCTCATTACTGGAACGTTCCAGAAGTATGCTTACTGGAACGTTCCATAATGATCAAGATGAATCTTGGAACCGACTCTTTTGGTGTGAGTTTCGCGTCGCTTTCAGTCTGGTTTCTTGTTGGCAGGTCTAGGCTTCTACCAAGTATCGCTCGGACAAAGGTAAGCTGGCCGCACCGAGCGATCGCGCATTCGGACCCACGGTACCAGCTGCAATCACCGGTCGTTCTAAGCCAGTAAGGTTGAGACGCAGGATTTGTGATTCGACCTTGGTGATCAGCTGTTCTTTGACATCGGCGGGCATCCAGCCATCGATTTTGACGCATTCAAAATCGATCAGGCTGCATGACGACACAATCGCATGGGCCAGCCCAATCGCCGCATGGTGCAGCCAGCTGTTCAGCTCCTCCTTTGGGATGTCCCAGTGATCGGTGGTCTCCCAAATCAGACCGGCGGTTTGACCCGCCACCGCAATGGTACGTTCAAGCGTATAGAGGCTGGCGAGGTCGATCAAAGGCTTCACGTCACCGGCCCCGATAGAGACTGGCATCGGACCCAAAGCGCCCGCATTTCCACGGCCCGAATAGATCGCGCCATTCAAGACTATGCCGCCGCCTATGAAGTATCCGACGTAGAAATACAGAAAATCACGCGGGCCACCCGTTGGCCCAAATACAAGCTCGGCCCCGCAGGCGGCGGTGGCGTCGTTTTGCAGAAACACCGGAAAATCATAGATATCCGCCAGTTCCGACTGGATGTCGGCTGTGCGCCAAGGATCCATTTCTTCCTGCGGTACCTGCAAGGTCTGGGCCCAATCCCACAGATAAAACGGCATGGCGATTCCCAGCCCGGCGATGCGGTCTTGGGCCTCAGATGTCAGCGCGGACATCATCTGGTCCAAGGCCTTTTTGGCAAAGTTCAACGTTGCCTGTGGTTGCGGGTATTCATAGGTCTGCCGCTCATGCATGAGCACCCGGCCCAGAAAGTCGATCAATACCAGCTCAGTGCTGCGTCGCCCGATTTTCAGCCCGAAAAACAGAGCCCCATCCGGGTTGAGTCGCATCGGGATTGATGGCTGGCCTACCTTGCCCCTCAAAGGCTCACCCCGCAGCAAGAGCCCGTCTTTTTCAAGCTGTCGCATGATCACCGAAACGGTCTGGGCGGACAGGCTTGTCATTCGCGCAATCTCGGCCTTTGCCAGTGCTTCGTGCCTGCGGACCAACGTCAGGACCAAACGCTCATTGCGCGCGCGCATCCCGCTTTGATTTGTGCCGCGCACCTCTGACACCCGATCCAAAGGTGTACCGCCCTGAGACGCTTCAACAGACACGAATGATCCTCCCCGTTCAAAGGATGAGAATAAGCGGTCATGCTGTCAATAATAAATAAGAGTGATTTATTTATTGACTCATTTTGAGATTCTTGTGATGGTTTTCGGGTGTGATCAGCCCCAACCCGGCCGATTGCGCATATGCCAGCACGGCATGGGAGAAACTGGGAGGATACTTCATGAAACTTGCGACTTTCGCAGGCGCGACAGCTTTGGCGTTGACAGTCACAGCGGGCAGTGCGTTTGCAGATACCACCGTATGTTTGATCACCAAGACCGATACCAACCCCTTCTTTGTGAAGATGAAAGAGGGTGCGACTGCCAAAGCAGAAGAACTTGGCATGACGCTCAAAGCCTTTGCGGGTAAGGTTGATGGCGACCACGAGACCCAGGTTCAGGCGATTGAAACCTGTATTCTGGACGGGGCCAAAGGTATTCTTCTCACAGCCTCGGATACCTCATCGATCGTCCCCGCCGTACAGCAAGCGCGGGACGCGGGTGTCCTAGTGATTGCACTGGATACTCCGCTGGAGCCCATTGACTCGGCGGATGCCACCTTTGCCACCGACAACTTCCTGGCGGGTCTGCTGATCGGCCAATGGGCCAAGGCAACACTGGGCGACGCCGCAAATGACGCCAAAATCGCCACATTGGATTTGGCTGTAAGCCAACCAACAGTGGACGTGCTGCGCAATCAGGGTTTCCTGCAGGGGTTTGGTGTTGATCTGGCCGATCCCAACGTGATCGGTGATGAAGATGATCCGCGTCTGGTTGGCAGCGATGTGACCGCTGGCAACGAAGAAGGCGGTCGCCGCGCGATGGAGAACTTGCTGGCCAAAGATCCGACGATTAATGTGGTCCATACGATCAACGAACCAGCCGCCGCGGGCGCGTATGAGGCGCTCAAAGCCATTGGACGTGAGAATGACGTGCTGATCGTTTCTGTCGACGGTGGATGCCCCGGCGTTCAGAACGTGGCGGATGGCGTGATCGGCGCAACATCGCAGCAATACCCGCTGCTGATGGCTTCACTTGGTGTTGAAGCTGTCAAGAAATGGGCCGATGAAGGCGTGAAACCTGAAAACACACCGGGCAAGGACTTTTTTGACACCGGCGTCGCACTTGTCACGGGCGCAGCTGCGGATGGGGTCGAGTCCATCACGGTCGAAGAAGGCATGAACCTCTGCTGGGGCTAAACTGATCATGTAGGAGGCTGCGAAGTGGCCTCCTGCCATCTCATCACATTCTCACCCAAAAAACTTGCTAAAATGGTCCGCAGACGGACTCTTGACGCTTGGGGGATCCATTTATGTCCGATACGCCACGACACTCCGATGATTTCGAATCTGCTGCACAGGGCAGCCCGGAACAGGTCGCTGAGTTTGAAGATCATCACCGGGGATTTGTCGGGACGGTTCAGCATTTCCTGCACGTGAACCCGTCACTTGTTCCGCTGATCGTCCTTGTGGTTGCCATTATCATATTCGGGTTGCTTTTGGGTTCGAAGTTCTTCTCACCCTTCGCGCTGACACTGATCCTGCAGCAGGTTCAAATCGTTGGCATCGTCGCCGCTGCGCAAAGCCTTGTCATCCTGACCGCCGGCATTGACCTGAGCGTGGGTGCGATCATGGTCATGTCATCGGTGGTGATGGGGCAATTTACCTTTCGCTATGGACTGCCACCCACAGTCGCGATTGTTTGTGGCCTGGCGGTAGGGACGATGATCGGCGCGATCAATGGCTATCTGGTCAGCCGGATCAAACTGCCGCCTTTCATTGTAACGCTGGGCATGTGGCAGATCGTATTGGCAGCAAATTTTCTGTATTCTCAAAACGAGACAATCCGCTCGCAAGAGATTGAGGCAAACGCGCCAATCCTTCAAATATTTGGCGAAAAGTTCAACATAGGCGGTGCCGTCTTTACGGTCGGCGTGGTCTTCATGTTGGTGCTTATATTGGTGCTGGCCTACGCGCTCAGGCATACGGCCTGGGGGAGACATGTTTACGCAGTGGGCGATGATCCTGAAGCGGCTGAGCTTTCTGGCGTGAATGTGCATCGCACCCTGATGTCCGTCTATATGCTATCCGGTTTGATCTGCGCCTTCGCGGGCTGGGCCTTGATTGGTCGCATCGGTTCCGTATCGCCGACCTCGGGCCAACTCGCGAATATCGAAAGCATAACAGCGGTCGTAATTGGTGGCATCTCTCTGTTCGGCGGACGTGGCTCGATCTTGGGATCGCTATTTGGGGCGCTCATCGTTGGGGTGTTCACGCTGGGTCTGCGCCTGCTAGGGGCGGATGCGCAATGGACCTTCCTGTTGATCGGTATCCTCATCATTGCAGCGGTCGCGGTCGACCAATGGATCAGAAAGGTATCAGCCTGATGGAACCCATTCTCAAAGGACGCAACCTTGTAAAACGCTACGGCAAGGTCACAGCACTGGACCAGTGTGACTTTGACCTGATGCCAGGTGAGATTCTGGCGGTGATCGGGGATAACGGCGCAGGTAAATCCACGCTGATCAAGGCGGTTTCGGGTGCGGTCACTCCAGATGAAGGCGATGTCTGGCTGGATGGGCAGAAGGTCCATTTTCACTCACCCATCGATGCGCGCGAAGCCGGGATTGAAACGGTTTATCAGACGCTGGCCATGTCCCCTGCCCTGTCAATTGCTGACAACATGTTCATGGGGCGCGAAATTCGACGCAAGGGCCCGATGGGGTCGCTGTTTCGCATGCTCGATCGGCCCGCGATGGAGAAATTCGCACGCGACAAGCTGAGCGAACTGGGTCTGATGACCATCCAGAACATCAATCAGGCGGTCGAAACGTTGTCGGGCGGTCAACGACAAGGTGTTGCCGTTGCACGGGCTGCAGCCTTTGGATCGAAGGTCATCATCCTTGACGAACCCACCGCAGCACTTGGCGTCAAGGAAAGCCGCCGGGTTCTGGAGCTGATACAGGACGTGAAATCGCGCGGCATTCCGATCATCCTGATCAGCCACAACATGCCCCATGTGTTCGAGGTCGCCGACCGCATCCACGTGCATCGGTTGGGCAAACGGCTCTGTGTCATCGACCCCAAGGACTACACGATGTCCGACGCGGTGGCCTTCATGACCGGCGCCAAGGAACCCCCGGCCGAAGGCATGGCGGCGTGAGCAATGATGGCTCTAGTGCGCTGACACTGGCGCATCGTATTGCCGAAGCAGTCCGAGCGTTGCCAAAGTCTCAGACGCGAAATCTGGTTGCAATTGCAGGTCCGCCGGGGGCAGGGAAATCAACCGTTGCAGCGCTGTCGCGTGATCTTTTACAGCAACAAGGGGTCGCGACAGGTCTCGTGTCGATGGACGGATTCCACTATGACAACGCCATTCTTTCCGGTCGCGATCTGCTTCCTCGCAAAGGCGCGCCTGAGACATTCGATGTAGCAGGGTTTCAAGCCCTGTTGCACCGATTGTTGACTGAGAACGAGGTTGCCGTCCCGGAATTCGATCGTGAGATCGACAAATCGATCGCCGCCCGTGGGCTAGTGACACCCGATCAGCAGCTTGTTCTGATCGAAGGCAATTATTTGTTGCTGCAAGAACCCGGCTGGTCCGATCTATTCGAGAATTGGGCGCTCAGCGTGTTCCTCGATGTTGATCTCGAAACGCTCGAAATTCGGCTGCAACAGCGTTGGCTTGATCATGGTCTGCCCCCAGATGCGGCCAGAGATCGGGCATTCGCAAATGACATCCCGAATGCAAAACGCATTCTATCAAATTCGCGCCGCGCTGATCTGGTTCTAAGCTAAGCCGCCCCGCTGTTAGTGAATTCCAGCGGTCAGGGTCCGCACGAGATGGCGCTGAACCAGCAACAAGACAATGGCCGGTGGCCCCAAGGCCATTAAGGCTAGCGCCATTCCGGATGGGCTGCCCACCCCGGCATAGGTCATTCCGCTGACCAGTGTACTATGTGTCAGGCTGGTGGTCGTGATGATGATTGGCCAGGCGTATTGGTTCCAGCCGAATACAAACAGGATCGCAAACAGGGCAGCAATCATCGGCAGCGACAAGGGCAGCACCGTATCGCGGAAAAAACGCATTGGCCCTGCACCGTCCATTCGGGCAGCCTCCATCAGTTCCACAGGAATCTGCCTTAGGAACTGGTTCAGAACCAACACGCCCAGCCCGCTGGCGGTGACGGGTAGGATCATCCCGGCGTAGGAGTTCAGAAGTCCTAAATCGCTGGTCACTGCAAAAGTAGGCAGCATACGGCTTTCGATTGGAAAGAACATAGCCAACAGGATTACTCCGAAGATCAGGTTGCTCAACCTCAGGCGAAAAAACACCAATGCATAGGCCGCCAGCACGGAAACGGTGCATTTCAGAATAGCAACGCCAATGGCCACAACCAATGAGTTCCACAGCATTGCGCCAGCGCTGATCGCATTGCTACTGACGCCGTTGATCCAAAGATTCGTGAATAGCGCGCCCAGCTGTTCCACACCGACGCTGGCCACCAGTTGCCAGCCCAAAACCACAATTGGACCAGTCATCACAACCGCGCCGATCATCAGGATTGCATGGTCCAGAAGGCTGGTTTTATTCAAGCTACTGCCCAATCTCGTTGTCTTTGCGTCCTTCGGCCTAGACGGGATAGGCAAACCGGCCTGCGTGGTCAACGCGCGCGATGGTTGATTTCCAAACATGTTGTCTATATATAGACATTATATCCATGATAGGACATTGAGCCATGGAAATCGCATCCCTACCGCAGGATATTGCAACAGCCCCGCTACTGATCCCGGTTGGCACGGCTGATCGCGCGCGTCTCAGCGGGCCAGGGCTGCGTACATTTCGTAACATCGCCGAAGCTTGGGAGCTGAGCGAGGCACAAAGGATCGCGGCGCTGGGGCATCCCGGTCGGTCGACCTATCATGCCTGGATCAAGAAAGCTGTGGATCACAAACCGGTTTCTTTGCCTTTTGACACTCTGGTGCGCATTTCAGCTGTTCTGGGAATCTACAAGGCCCTGGCGATCCTGTTTCTGGATCAGGATCAGGCCGTGAAATGGCTGAGCAGTCCGCATCAGGGCACGATCTTTGCCGGGTCCTCGCCGCTGGACCTCATCGTCGGCGGCGGGCAGGACGGAATGATGAATGTACGCCGGTATCTGGATGCCTGGCGCGGGGGTGAGATGGGTCATGGTGCGCCCGAGGGCAGTTTCGAGCCGGTTGCCGAAGACGATGTGGTCTTTCTGTGAGCTGGGATTTGACCGCCTATCCCGGCGCGCAAGCCCCAACACCCACCCGTCGTATCATCCCAACCCGGTTTCCCCCTGTTCCAGCCTTCGAGGCCGTGACCAGCGAGGACGATCTGGCGGATATATTCGAGCTTGAAGGCTGGACCAATGACCGGCTGGTGGCCACGCGCCTGTCGCGGCTGGATCGGTCGCAATGGGTCTATGGTCGACCGAATGCAAGCATTGTCATGTCCTCGTTTCTCCACGGGTCGGTCACGGGCATGCGCTTTACCTCAGCGGTTTTGGGGGCATGGTATGCCGCGACCGACCTTATGACCTCGGTGCTCGAGGTTGCCAATGGGTTGCGCAAGGAAATCGCCTTGTCTGGTTTGACCCATAAGCGCGAAGCCTATCGGGAGTATGAGGCGCGGTTGCTTGGAACCTTTGTCGACATTTTCGGTCGACACCCCGAGTTTCATGACCCCGATGATGCGACCTATCCTACCCCTCAACGTTTTGGCGACTATGTTCGGCAGACAGGGCCCGAAGTTGCGCGCGTAGGTATCCGGTACGAAAGTGTGCGCCGACCGGGTCATGAGAACTGGGTTTGTTTTGTGCCGCCTGCTGTGCAGGATGTTGTGCAGGCTCGTCATTTTGAGATTGATGTGCGGCCGAGCGGTAAAGTCACCGTTGAAGAGCTTCGGTAGTAGGCGCGGTAAAAGTCGCATCAAACTGAACTGATCGGGTCTGTCTGAAAACCGCAATTCCCAAGCAATTTCAGTGAGAATCCTATTTACTGAGCGTCGCGACCGGTGCACATTTAGACATGCCTTATTTTGAGCGAAAACCCTATGCCAGCATGATTGACGCCGTCGCCCCGACTGCGCCTGTGTTGGATCAGACACCGATATCTGAACTGGCCCGGCGCGTATTGGATGCGGAGAGTGGTCAGAAACTGCCGCTGGACGGGCCATTTCAATGCCGCACAGTTTGCACTCCGGGCAGCAAAGGAACAATTGTCTTGTCGGTTGCAGCCCCGGCTGATGGTGAAACGGTGGAGTTGCGGTTTGAACCCGGTGACCTGACCAATGAGGACGGGGCGGTGATCCCGGCAGATCGGCTGCGTGTCGACCCACCAGCGGTGCGGCTTGCACCGGGCGAAGTGGGTGAAGTGCGCGTCATACTGACGGTGCATGATCTAGCCGAACCGGGCCGCTATCACGGGCGGGTTCACAGCTTCGGGTCAGAGACATCTGCCATGGTGGTGATCTTCGAGATTGTGGACGGGTGATCTTGCCCGCTAGACCTGCCTTTCGACCAGATAATCCATGAACTGACCCAGGAAAGCACGCGGCCCGCCTTCGGCACCGGCAAAGACATGTTCGAATTCCTGACGGGCGGATTGTAACAGATCATCTGCGCCACGTTGCGCATATTCGACGCATCCGTAGTGATGCATCCGGTCCAGTACCCAGTCTACATCATGGGCCGACCTGTCTTGCCTTGGGTTGGACAGGAATTGAGTCAGCCGGTCTTTCTCGCGCGTTTCACCATGCTGGCTCAACTGGCTTAGCATCAAGGTCCGTTTACCTTCGTAGATATCGCCGCCGATTTCCTTACCATATTTATCCTGACTGCCGACAAGGTTCAGAACATCATCCTGTATCTGAAATGCAGCACCCAGAAAGAAGCCAAACGCGTTGAAATCGTCCAGATTGAGCTTACCCGAGGCGACATCTTCCGGTCGCGCAATCAGCGCTCCGATCCGCATCGGATGGATGAAGCTGTACCAGCAGGTTTTTTTCAGACACATGTTCAGATAGTCGGCAGGGGTCACATCCAGCCGATTGTCCCGGATCCAGCCAAGTTCAATCGCCTGGCCTTCGATAGATTGCATCAGAAGGTGGTCAAACTCATCCAGAACGCGGGCTGATGTTTCCGGGCCGAGGGGGTCAAGATTGTCGCGCAGCAGACGCAGGGCCATCGCCTGCATACCGTCGCCGGTATTGATGGCCATCGGTACGCCAAGGCGTTTATGCATGCACTCCCTGCCCCGCCGAAAGTCGCTGACATCTTCGATGTCGTCATGGATCAGAAAGGCATTGTGCAGCAGCTCGATAACCGCAGCCGAGACCATAGCGTCATCGGTTTTACCACCGAACGCCTCGCATGTGGCCAGCAGCAGTGCGGGGCGCAAGCCTTTGCCAGAGGTTTCGATGTAGTCGCGCATCGGGCCGTACAGATAGTCCTGCGGCTCGCTCAAGGGCAAACGCGCCATCAACGCCTGGCGCGCCTGATCCCCATAGTGGGTCAGTTGCTCAAGAAAACCCTGCGTTGCCGCCGGATCCAATTGCGCGGTTGATGCGCCCACTGGTTCAGCCCTTCTGCGTAATAATGACTTTGCGACCCGAGGTGCCACCTGCAGCGCCGCCGCCCGGGTTAGACTTCGAGTTCAAAGACGTCCCCATCACCCGATTGATCCCGGGCAACGATGAGGGTTCGGCACTATTTCCGACGACATCCAGGGCAGCTGTCTCGGCCTGTTCAGCGCCGGGTATCGGAACGTCGACGCCTGGCACGTAAGACGCCATCAGATCGTACAAGGCTTCTGGTGGGCAGACCATGCGCAGCGCGTCTGCCACGGCAGGTTCTTCGACAACTCCACCAGGTTTCGAGTACTCGTCGGCCGCTGGTCCCACCGCAGCCAAAGGTCCCTCGCCACCGCCGGTTGTCCCGGTAGTATCCTGTGCAGACCGCAACGAGGCTTGAACTGCCTCGGAAAACCTCTCATCCCAGGGCAAGCCAGCCTGATACCGCGCGTAGTCATAGGCGCGCAACGGGCGCAGGATGTCAGGTTCGTGCAGATCCCAAATCTTGCAGCGTTCGGCATCCGACCCGCTGCGCCGCAGGATGCCGTTGACCGCCCTACGGGCGGCCTCGTTCGCGCCTTCCATCGTGGCGAGGTCGGTGTACGTGCGCACATAGTCCGACGCCAAAAAGAAATTCTGGATCAGCGTGGCCGCGTTTGGACGCAGGCGCCATGTGTTGATGCGGTTGACCAGTAGCGGTTCCACATTGGTCATGCGAGAGGGATGTTCCGGGTCGGCCACGATATCGGGGTCGAGGAACCAATAGTGCATATCTTCGTCCCGCAGAATGGTTTGGCCATCCACGTTGAGGCTGCGCTTGAGCTGTGCCCAGACTTCATCTGCAATCTCGTCGCGGGTGCAGTTGCGCGCGGTCTTGCCATTCATCCCGGGCTTATCCCACTCAGAGATATCGATGGACAGCAAGCCCTTTGTCTTACCCTCGGCCCAATTCTCGAAGTTGATATCGGGCCAGAACTGTTTCTGCGACACGGCGGTCAAGGCCCAAGGACTGTCGATAAAGATCACATGACCATGGGTCAGTTCGACCTCTTTTGTCAGGTAGTACTGGATGCCATTCATCCACTGCACGTTTTCGGCCAGCAGTTTCAGCTTGGCCAAGGCGGGGTCAATGGCAGTCATGGCGGGGGTCACAAGTGGAGCGATCCGTTCGATCGGCAAGGCGCTGATGAACCAGTCTCCGGTCACTGTTTCCTGCCGTCCATCGCGTTCGACCGTTGCGCTGACAATGCGCCCGTCCTGGCATTCGATCCCGGTCACTTTCGAGTCGAACTTGTAGACCACCCCTTTGCTTTCAAGATAGTTAAGCCAGGGTTGTATCCAGACCAGATTGGTCGGGCCATTCAGCAGCCTGTTACAATGGGGCTCGGGTGTGGCAATCCCCATCTGCAACTGAATCGCGATGTCACCAACAGTCTTTGTGCTGGCCGTGTTCGCCTTGGCCGCCACCAGTGATCGCGTCAGACCGATGGCCAGGAATTTCTGATATGCCTCTGACCGTTCCTCGGCCCCTATGAAATCCCACCAGCCGGTGCGCTCATATTCGTCATCGCGGCGCTCTTTGCACGAAGTGGCGATCCGCCACATGCAGCTGAGGAAATGTTCAACATCTTCAAAACCAATCTGGTCTCGAGGTGAGATCGTATAGGCGAACGTCTTAAGCGCGTCGGCGAATTCCTTCAACGAGCGTGGAAACCGTTCGGGCACGATAATGCCCGGCTTGTCGAACTGGCTGACCAGCACCTGAGTGGTTGGCATCAGATTGTCGTAGCAGGTGCCTTTATCGTAATAGGGCGTGCGCGCCATCGTATCGGTGATGTGCCGATAGAAATTCGGAAAGAACCTGAACCCGTGCTCGCCCGGTAGCCATGGGCGTTTGACGCCCGGCGGGAAATCTGCGCCATCCATATCAACCCATTGCTGTAACGCCTTGATATGCTTAGCCTTTGACCCGCGATCATCTTCGCTTTTCATCACGGGAATGCTGCGAGCCTTGCCGCCTGCAATCAGCTGGCGTTCGTGAACTTCAACTTCAAAGCCGCGTTCGATCAGCTCATGCGCGGCGCTCATCCCGGCCACGCCTCCGCCCAGTATGACGACCTTCTTAGCCATCGGATGTTCCTTTCGCGGAATAGACGTCAAAACGTAGAGTCACATCAGACAGGCTAGCCTGCCCAATCCCAAATCCCTGCACCCGGTTCAACCAAGTATAGCGCGCGTTTGACGTCAGATATCGAGAGGCGATGCGCACGGGGGCGGTGGCGGGCAACTGCCCCTTGCAAAGCGCAGTGAACCCAGATTGCCCAAAATCACAGATGCCGCTGTCATCGAACATGATCGGCGCGCCACCATCTGAGGGTTTGATCATCGCCTTGGCATGCAGGTTACCAACGCCGTCCGGACGGACCTGCATCCAATCGCCGCCAACGGGTTCAATTGTGCCGCTCAGCTTTGGACCCGTTACTGTGCCGCCTTCGCGGATGGCAAAATGCAGCCAAACGCCATCCGGGGTTTCGCCCGTTGCATGGAAATTCGCCTCAAAGGGCACAACGAAATGCGCAATATGTTCCAGAGATGGTGACGGCTGATCCGCCTTTGTTATTTTGGCAGGTTCAGGCTTCGCTATCGTCTGTTGGCCCGGGTCGACCTCTCGTCCACTCGCAGTCAGAACCGGCCGCCATGCCAAAGGGTGCCCTTTCATGGCTATTGGCAAAGCTGCCGCAAATTGCTGCATTCCAGTCTGCGGATCACAGCCTACAGGCCACCCCCGGACCGCGCGTTCAGGCCCGCCGTTTTCAGAGAAGATCAAGCGCAGCGTGTCGTGGGATGACACTGCGGGTCCGGCCTCAACCAGAACCCGTTGTACACCACTGGCAACCTGCGTGACCGCCTCGGACCAACGCAGAGTAACCCCTTTATCGGTGAACTCGCGCATGACCATGTCCAGATCAGAACGAGATTGTGGTGACGGCCTCGCCTTCTTTGACCCTCAGGCGGAACTTCTGCTGGACACGGAAGATATTGTCACCATCGGCCGAAGTTTGCAGATATTTCACCGAGATATCCGATGGCACGACGATCTCAATCGGTGCACCTTGCAGGGAGACCAGAATGGCCTTGTCCTCTGGAATAGCGCCCGAACGCAGCAGCGGACCATCCAGGAACGGCAGAATGCTGTCGCGCGGCAAAACCATCGAGTTTGGCAAAGGCGTCGTAACTGCCCGGAACAGAGTGTTGCCCATTACACAGGCAAATGGCCCCAGATGGCCTTCGGTCTCCAGCTTGTTGATCCCGGCGACAACCGCCTGAAAGACTTCGTCTCCGGTGGGTGTAGCCCCGGCTTTGGTGCCTGTGGTCGGGTTTTTAGCCCCTTCTTGCAACAGGCCATCATACTTGCCGCCACCGCTGACCGTATAAACTTCGGGCAGCTTTTCGGGGCCTACTGGGGTCGGGCCTTTTCCGGTGCCGGGTTGGCCGATGAAGACAATCAGATCTTCTACGCGGGCAACTACTGCGGCTGCGCGGCGGAACATGATCTGTGCCGCGGACAATTCAGGATCCGACATCTGGGCGTTTTTAAGATAAACATTGACCGACACTGTCGACAGTCGGGTTGTGTCGTAGTCATTCACGACAAAGCGCTTCGCGGCCCCGCCCGGCGATGCAGCAAGTTCAAGACTGTTCAAGGGAACGGCTTGGGTGTCGGCGGGCAGAGGCCCATAAAGCGGCAGGAAGCTGGCCGCAACACGGGCGCGCAACGCTTCATCGTGAACAACCTGACTTATGGTACTCCACTGCTCTTGACTCCAATCAAGTGCTTCGGTCATCAAAAATCCCTCCTGTTGGGACTGCTCAATTAATATTGGCAGCTTTATCTATTGTTGTTTCAGCGCTCAGCGTTTCCAACAGCCGCCGGGCACGATCTTCTAATACAATGGCACCAGTATCTTGGGCCAATTGTAGCGCAGTTTCCGCTTCGGACATAGCTTTGTCTATATCGCCCAGTGCGGCAAAGGCCTTGGCCCGGACGCGGTGATATTCAGGCTTGTTTAACAGCTCTCCCCGGGCCCATCCGGGTTGGCAAATACGTTCAAGCCGGTCCAGTGCCTGTTCGATATTGCCCTGATCGATTTGCAGTTCGGACAAAACGATCTGGTTTTGCGGGAAGGTAAAATTGCCGCCCGCGTTCGAGACCATGTCCATATAGGTCTCTACGCGCGTTGCACCACCGTCGACATCGCCCATTCCGGCCTGTGCAAGCCCCATATAGATGTCCTGCATCGCATGCAGATACAGAAACCCTTCCTCATCCGCGATCTGGCGGGCTTCTTTCATCGTTTTGTCCATCCGTTCCCATTCACCCGCATAAGGCAGGAACATCGAACAGGCGCCCATGATGTAAACCAGATTGGGTGCGTGCTTCAGGGATCGACTGATCTCGATTGATTCTAGACGGGCGGCTTCAGCCTCGTCAAACTGGCCCAATTGCCACAACAGGCAGCCCCGGATCGCATGCAGGGATGCGGCGGTCGAGGACTGCGTCATTGGAAGCGTCGCCGCATCCAGTTCCGGCGAGATCAGATCAAGCCCTCGGGCGACCTGAGCCTGGCATGCCTCGAAATCACCCTGAAAGTAGTGTGTGAAACTCAACGCGCGCGCCGCAAGAACGTTGGTAACGGGGTCCTTTGCCACGCTTGCCATCCCATCAAGCGCCTGCCCCATTTCCATCGCGCGATTCATTTCGCCAGCCACGAAGAAATGGGTCCAGCGGCAGAAGGTGGCCGCAAACAGCGTTTCGCCGTCGCCAAGCGCCTGCGCCAGTTCCATGGCGCGTGCGGCGGTTTGGGCAACCTGATCCGAGGACCAGCCGTAGATCGCCATATAGGCAGGCAGCACGTTCATCTGAACGCGCAATTCCAGCCCATCCCGTTCGGCGGCACCGGGCAGCGTTTCGATGTTTCGCAGTGCGGCCCGGAAGGCTGAAATGGCAGGTAGGTTCGCAAGCCGCGAGAGGGCTTGTTCCCCGGCGGTCACCCAATGCGTCACCGCTTCATCATTCAGCCCGCCAAGATCGCAGTGGTGGGCAACCGTATCCGGGGCGGGCGTGCCAAAGGCCTTGTTACCGTCCAACAGAGCCTGAGCAATCTTCAGATGGATCTTCTCGCGGTCATCACGCAGCAACGAGCTATAAGCGGTATCCTGAACAAGCGCGTGATTAAAGGTGTATGTGGCAGTGCCTGCCTTGCTTGTGGCCAGCACCAGCCCGGCAGCCATCAACTGGATCAAAGCCGCATCCACATCGGTATCTTCTGGTGCAACAGCACGGATCATCGGCGCGGTGAAGCTGCGGCCGATCACTGATCCAAGCTGTGCAATCGGTTTCGCATTTTCCATGCGGTCAAGACGTGACATCAGCGAATCTTGCAGGGTCGTCGGAATGCTCAATGCATCCAGAACAGCGGTATCGATCGGCGCGTCCTGTGGCAGCTGATCCAGAACGGCTTTGGTCATTTCCTCGATATAAAGCGGAACACCATCCGCCTTTTCGATGATCTGCCTGATCAGGATCACGGGCAGGCTGCGCGGTTCCGCTACGCGACGCACCAGTTCAGATGCTTCGGTTTTACCCAGCGGGGTCAAGTCAATGAACTCTGCCCGACCAGTGAAATGCTCGGGCGGCTGGTATTCTGGACGGTGTGACATGACCACAAGGATCGGGAATTGTTCCAACACGCCGAACAGCGCATCCAGCGCATCTAGTGTTGTGGCGTCCGCCCAATGCACATCTTCCAATACCAGCAGCATCGAGCCGTTGTAGTCGCAGATGCTGGCCGTGCATCGGATCAACATGTCCAACGACATGCGCGCCTTTTTCATCGGGTCGGATTCGATTGGTGTTTCCGTAGCAAGGCCCGCAAGGTCCACCAACAGGGGAACATCTGCTTCGGTCAGCCGGGACGAGCGTTCAGCAAACTTCGAGATCGCAGCGCGAACGTCTGTTTCGTCAGAGCCATGGCGTGACAGGCTGCGCAGCTTTCCCTGAAGCGGATGTAGCGGCAAACTGGCCAGATGGGGCACACATTGCAGCGTAATGGGTTCAGTGCCCAGCGTTTCGGACAGTGATTTTATCAAACGCGACTTGCCAATTCCCGGCGCGCCGCCAACAAAGGCCAATTGACCTGTGCCAGCCTTGGCGCGCTCCCACAGGTCCGTCAGCGTCGACAGATGGTTCTGTCGAGAAACAAGCGTCACAGCCGATGGCCCTGACCGCGCATCAAAGCGGCTGGATGACAGTGTCTCGGACACCACGCGATACACGGTGCGTTCGTTCTGAAACCCTTTGAGTTCATGACTGCCGCGCGGCTCGAATTCGAACGTGCCTTTGGTCAGCTGCTGCGTTTCCGAAGAAACGATTACCTCGCCCGGATTGGCAAGTCCTTGTAGGCGCGAGGCCAGGTTGGCAGTTTCACCGACAAGAAAATCCTCTGTCCCTAGGCTTTTTGAGGTGACGACACCCACAACGACAAGGCCCGTGGCAATACCGGCGCGCAGATTCAGGTTTTCGCCGAACTTCGTATCCAGATTCTGCACGGCTTCGATGGTTTCCAGAACGGCCCGAACCGCGCGCTCGGCATCATCTTCCATCGCTTTGGGGTAGCCGAAATACATCATGATCCCATCGCCCTGGCGATATGCCAGGTGGCAACCATGCCGTTTCATCGTGCCGATGGCGGTATCCAGATACAGCGTCATGATCTGCATCAGCTCTTCTGGATCATAGCGCTGAGCCAGTTGGGTTGACCCCACCAGATCGCAAAATACCAGCGTCAACTGGCGCCGTTCGGCTACGCGAGAAACCTGCGGGTCATCCGCAATATCCAGTGTTTTCAATACGATCTGAGCTTGGCGAAAGCGCTTTCGCTGACCAACCGTCAGGCCCAGATCGCGCAGATCTGGGTCGGTCAGATCATCGAGAATATCATCCGAGACTTCTTCTTCAGCAAATCGGGGCAAAAACTCTTCAAGCTCAGCCTGGGCAAGGACTTTGCCAAGACGGGTTGAATGGGTGACAAGTTTTGTCATGACCCCTCGCCCATGATAGTGTCCCCCTGCTGACGCTCGCTCTTTGCGCCAGAATATCGGCAATACCCCACCGAATCCATATTTTTGGAAGAGCGTATTTCCAAACGTGTCGACGTATCTTGCAGAAGTTACAGGAAATTTCCAGACTTTAAGTTACGCGGACGTCAATTCACTAAATATTAGTGACTTATGCATCGACGTTATTCGATATTGCAGGATCGATGCCGATTCTTCTGCAAGTCCACGACTGGATGCTGGGGTTTGTTCTACGCATAACCATCCTTCTCGACCTGCACAAAACTTGCACAAAAGCCCCTCGATCCCTACGCGCACAGATCGGTAAAGCTGCATTTGGCACGGGCAGGTTTGCTAACAATCAGACTGGCAAACAAGGGGCAGAACATGAGGCAAGAGCTGATCATCCAAGGCGTTCCCGACCGCATCAAACGTGATGCGTGGTGGTTGGAAACGATCACCACACCGCAGCAAGACCACCCTCGCAGCATAAAACCTGATGGCCCATTGCTCAGTGCGGTTCGTATCCAGCACGCGATCCCGGTGTTGGCGGCGCTGATCACATTAGCGGATTGGTTGTTTTGGAAGCAGCCACTGGGCATTTCGATTGCGGTGTTTGCGGTGGTTCTGTCAGCTGCGATCATGTTTGCCAAACGCGAACGGCCCAGCGGATCGGAATGGATCTGGGCAATCGGATTTACTGCTTTGTGCAATCTGCCGGTGGCGATTGATCTGCAGTTCCTGTCGGTGCTGTTCAGCCTGGGCGGCGTTATCTGTCTGGCGGTTTGGGTTGTTTATGGCGGAAAGTCGAACGAAGGCGCAGCAATGCGGTTGGTGTTCCGCTTGCCGACCATTGGCGCTGCTATGCTGATCCGAGACGTTCTGTCGGAAAAACACGATGTCAATTTGGGCACGGGCCTGCGAAGCCACGCAGCGTCACTGATGTTACCTCTGATCATGGGGGTGGTGTTTCTGGCCTTGTTGACCATCGCAAACCCTGTGCTAGAAAACGTGATTGAGGCGCTTGATCCAGAGTATCTACTAGCAAGAGAGTTCTGGCTAAGGGTCTTGTTCTGGGGCATATGTGCCTGTCTGATCTGGCCTTACCTGAACCTTAGTGACCCGTGGCTGGGTCCAAGGATGCGCCAACCTGTTGCTCCGATGGCCGGGCCTGCCCGATCCGCTTTCTTGATCAACCCGGTGTCTGTGCGCAATTCGTTGATGCTGTTCAATCTTCTATTTCTTGTGCAAACGGTCATGGACCTCGGTATCCTAACCGGTGGCGTCGCGCTGCCTGAGGGGATGAGCTATGCGACCTATGCCCATCGGGGCGCCTATCCCTTGGTCGTAACCGCCTTGCTGGCAGGGTTGTTCACCTTGGCAACCCATTCCATGATCAGAACCGACGCAACGCTGCGGGCGCTGGTCTATTTGTGGCTTGCGCAGAACGTGTTTCTGGTGGTGACCGCAGCCTTTCGATTGCAATTCTATGTTGAGGCCTACGCACTGACCCATTTGCGGGTCGCCGCCTTCATCTGGATGGCACTGGTGATGGTTGGGCTCGTTCTGACCTTGATGCAAATCCACCTGGGTCAAACCCGTGTCTGGCTACTGCGGCGGTGCTTTGTGGCGACACTGGTCACATTGTATGCCTGCTGCTTTGTAAATTTCGCTGAGATCATTGCCAACTACAACCTGCGTCACGGAGATGTTGCTTCACGAGATGGCTACTATATTTGCAACCTGGGCACCGACGCTTACCCCGTCATCCACGCCTACGAGCTTGAGACCAGCCAACAGCTGTGTGGCAGATCGATGCGTTATGCCCTAATCCGAAACCGTATCGACACATGGCGCGAATGGGGCTTTCGGAGATGGCGAATCCAAGCCTATTATCAGCAACACATCTAAAGGACGCGTTTGATGCCCTCTCGCATTCTTGTCGTCGATGACGACCCCAACATCCTGGACGTGACCGGGATCGCGGTTGAAAAAGCCGGATATGAGACGCTGTTTGCCACCGACGGGGTCACAGCGCTTCAAAGCAGCCAAACAGAAAACCCTGACCTGATCGTTCTGGACATTGGTCTGCCTGAGAAAGACGGGTTAGAAGTGTGTCGCGAAATCCGCAAAACCTCGGATGTGCCGATCCTGTTCCTGACGGCGCGTGATGATGAGGTTGATCGGATTGTCGGTCTGGAAATTGGCGCCGATGACTATCTGACCAAACCGTTTTCACCGCGCGAGCTTGTGGCACGCATTCGGGCTATTCTGAAGCGCACTGGTAGTTCCTCGACGCCGTCGCCCGAACAGGCGCTGGCGCATGGCGATCTGGCGCTTGATCCTGATCGGCATCTCTGTCGGTTTGGCGCGACTGACGTGGCGTTGACAGGGTCGGAATTCAGATTGCTGGCGACTTTGATGGCCCGCCCCGATCATGTTCTGTCGCGCGCGCAACTGGTGGACGCGCTTTATGGCTACAACATCCATGTCTCGGATCGGACCATCGACAGTCATATCCGCAACATCCGGGCCAAGTTGACTGCTGTCGGATGCGCCGAGGGGATCGTGACGGTGCATGGCGTCGGCCTCAGGATGGGTCCATGCACCTCCGGCTAGCGCGCAGATGGCGCCCCCGCCTTTGGACCGTGGTTCTGCTGGTGCTGGGAATAGTCCTGTGTCTGCCTTTTGCCGGGCTGATCCTTTTCCGGTTCTATGACAGCCAACTGGTGCAACAAACCGAGGAAAGTCTGCTTTCTCAAGCGGCGGTGATGTCTGCCACCTTTGCCGAGCTTTACGCCGAACAAACAGGGTCACAAACGTCTGACACAGCATCAAGCATCACGTACGATCCCGTCTTCCCGTCCCTCTCGGTCAATCGTGAAACGATCCTGCCACCGCGCCCGGATGCGACACAGGTATCCGCATCGTCTGGGCGCGATTATCAGGCCATCGCTGCGCCACTGACCCGTATTTCGGACGCTGCACAAGCGCGCACGTTGGCGGGGTATCGGTTTCTGGACACGGACGGCAATGTCTTTGCCGGGACAGCCGAGATCGACAAAGGATTGGGCCATGTGGCCGAGGTGCAGCTTGCCTTGTCTGGCGAAACGGCCTCGGTCGCGCGGACCCGGCTGCGAGAGGACCGGCCCCCTGCCCTCTATACCCTGAGCCGCGGCGCGCGGGTGCGGGTTTTTGTGGCAATGCCGGTTTTTAACGGCGAAACGCTGATTGGTGCTGTCTATCTCAGCCGGACACCGAACCATATTTTCCGTTTCCTCTATGGCGAGCGGTTCAACCTGATCAAGGCGGCGGCCTTTGTCGCGCTGTCGACAGCGCTGATTGGTTATGTTTTCTGGCGCTTTATCACGCAGCCCATTCGGCTGTTGATCCAACGCAGCCAATCCGCCGGGTATGGAGGCCAACCGTGGGAACCGCCCGATCAACTGGGCACGCGCGAATTGGAGGATCTGAGCCGCAGCTTTCAGTCCCTAACCGAGCGTCTGCAAAGCAAGCAGGATGCGCTGAAAACCTATACGGCCCATGTGACCCATGAGCTGAAATCGCCGCTGACTGCGCTGAAAGGCGCGGCCGAGCTGCTGCGCGACGACGGTTTGCCCAAATCCCAAAAGCACAGGCTTTTGGATGCTGTGGACAAAAGCAGCACGCGGATGGAGGATTTGCTGTCCAACATGCGCGCCTTCAGCCTGGCCGATCAAAGCGCCCTGACCGGGACCTGTTGTCTGGACGATATCGCCGCCGAGTTGAGGCAGGCCTTTCCGCAACTGACGCTAGAGATTGAAGACAGCACCCAGCCTCTGCCAGTCGATAAAAGCACATTGTCGATCATGCTGACCCACCTGTTGCAAAACGCGCATCAGCATGGTGCAAACCGTGTGCGCCTGAGCGTTAATCAAGCAGGTGATAAGACTGCGCTCTGGATCGAAGATGATGGGCCGGGGATCAGTGAGGGGAATGTTGAAAAAGTGCTGCAACCCTTTTTCACAACGCGCAGGGACAGCGGCGGCACTGGCATGGGCCTGAATATTGTTAAAGCCACCGCCGAAGCGGTTGAGGCAGAGTTAAGCATAGGTTCTTGCGAACAAGGCGCTTGTTTCGTCATCACATTCGATCAGACATCTACCCTGACGTGATGGCTGGTTTTGGGCGCCCGCGTGATCAACGCATGACAAACGGGTCCGGGATCGGGTCGTCGCTGGTGCGCAGCCAGACGGATTTGATCTTGGTGTAGTCCAGCGCCGCCTGCAGGCCACCCTCGCGCCCATAACCGGACAGACCGTGGCCCCCGAACGGGGCAATGGGGCTGACGGCGCGGTAAGTGTTGACCCAGACGATGCCCGAACGAATGGCGCGGATCATGCGGTGCGCACGTGTCAGGTTCTGCGTGAACAGGCCTGAGGCCAGTCCGAACTTTGTATCGTTGGCAATGGCGATGGCTTCGGCCTCGGTCTCGAACGAAACAACCGACAGGACCGGGCCGAAGAATTCGTTTATCAGGCTATCGGCGTCTGGCACGTCCGAACAATCCAGAATAGTGGGTGGAAAATAGAACCCATCCCGGTCAATCGGGTGCCCACCGGTGATCAACTTGGCCCCCTGCGCGACAGATCGCTGGATCAGATCGACCGCGTGATCGCGCTGGCGCAAGGTGCAAAGCGGACCAACCTCGGTGCCCATGTCATCGGGCGCGCCGATCACGACCGCTTCGGCCTTGGTTTTGAGCCGTGAAAGGAATTCGTCCTTGATAGAGGCCTGTATTACCAGCCGCGACCCAGCCACACAGCTTTGCCCTGTTGCCGCAAAAATCCCTGAAACCTGCGCGTTTACGGCGCTTTCGATATCGGCATCCTCGAAGACGATGAACGGTGATTTGCCGCCCAGCTCTAACGAGGTCGAAGCCAGGTTCTCAGCCGAGTTTCGCACGATATGGCGTGCAGTCTCCGGCCCTCCGGTAAAGGCCACGTGCGCAACTTTCGGGTGGCTGGTCAGGGTGGCACCTACGACGGGTCCTCCGGTGATGACGTTCAGTACGCCTTTCGGAAAGCCCGCCTGATCGAAGATGCGGGCAAATTCCAGCATCGGGGCTGGCCCGTCTTCCGAGGCTTTCAGAACAACCGTGCAGCCTGCCGCCAAAGCAGGGCCGATTTTGACCGCCGACAGGAACAGTTGTGAATTCCAAGGCACCACCGCCGCCACAACGCCGATGGGTTCACGGCGCAGCCAGACCTCCATATCCGGTTTGTCGATGGGCAGATGCGCCCCTTCGATCTTGTCCGCCAATCCGGCATAATAGCGATAATAATCGGCGACATAGGCAATCTGGGCCGAGGTTTCGCGGATGATCTTGCCGGTATCGCGGGTTTCCAGCTCGGCCAGACGCGGGGCGTTTTCTGCGATCAGATCAGCCAGCCGGTACAGCAGTTTGCCACGGGCCGTCGCCGTCATCCCAGCCCACTCGGGTGAGAAAAACGCACGATCTGCCGCCTCGACAGCCTGATTGGCATCCTCTGCGCTGGCCTCGGGCATCTGCGCCCAAACCGCACCGGTGGCCGGGTCCAGACTGTCAAACTGCACCGCACCGTCCGAGAATGCGCCGTCAATATACTGTTGAAACTGCTGCATCTTTCGGCACCTCTTTATTGAAACGCCGGCATGACGTCTTTGATAAACCGCTCAAGCGAGGCTTTCTTACGCTCGAACGGCATGCTGGAATCGATCCAGAAAGAGTATTCGTCATACCCCAACGCCTGGTAATTGCGCAGACGGTCGATCACGCTGTCAACCGTGCCGATCACCAGATCGCGCTTGATGTTTTCAGGCGAATAAAACGGATGCGCCGCGATTTCTTCGTCGCTGAGCGGATCAATCAGGCCTTGTCTGATCTCGCGCTTGTTCATGAACCAGGCGCCGAAATAGTTGTAAAACCGGTTCAGCTCGATCGCCGCCTGTTTCACATCCGCCTCATCGCTGGCTACATAAGTATGCATCAGCAGCATGATGCGCGGGCGCGGAATGTCGGGAAACTTGGCACAGGCGTCGTTGAACTTGGACATCAGGCTTGTGACCTCTTCATCGCCGCTCCACAGCGGAGTCACCTGCACGTTGCAGCCATTTGATACAGCAAATTCGTGGCTATTTGGATCCCGTGCCGCAACCCAGATCGGGGGTCCATCCTGTTGCACCGGTTGCGGGGCTGAGGTTGTTTTGGGGAACTCAAAGAACTCGCCTTTATGTGCGTAATCCCCTTGCCAAAGGTTCTGAACGGCTGGGATCAACTCACGCATGCGTTGCCCGGCTTCCCAAGCGTCCATACCCGGCATCAAACGTTCATATTCAAAGCTGTAGGCCCCACGGGCGATGCCCAGATCCAGACGACCGTCCGTGATGATGTCGGTCATTGCCGCTTCACCCGCCAGTCGGATCGGATGCCAGAACGGTGCGATGATCGTACCCGTGCCCAGCCGCACGTTTTTGGTATGACACGCCACGTCGACCAGATTCAGGAAGGGGTTCGGCGCGATGGTGAAATTCATCCCGTGATGTTCACCCGTCCAGACAGCGTGCATGCCACCATCATCGGCGATTTTGCACAGCTGGATGAACTCATCATACAGTTGCTTCTGATCCTGATCTTCCGAGATCCGTTCCATATGCGCAAAGAGCGAGAATTTCATGCGCCTTTACCTCCTGCCAGACAGCGGCTTGACCTCACCGCTGACCTCATTGCCGTAATACACCCCAAAGTTCCCAAGCTGACTTTCCGCTGCAAACCGCTCCAACATCGTGCAGAGCGCTGGGTCAGAAACATCCATCAGCGTTGACGCGGTAATCTCGGTGAAAACACCGTTTGCTGGGTCGCCGCTATCGGCCTGACACAGGAACGAGATATGTTGCTGTTTGCGCGCTTCGTCCTGAAAGACCGAATAGATGAACCCGGGCTCGGCGTGGATTCCGCTTTCCCGGATCAGCTGTGCGAGTGCAGCATTTGCACCGCCCGCTACATCATCGGTCTTGGGAATGGTCAGGTGGCCGTTGCCATCATCCTGCAACAGGATTTTGCCATCCCTCTCGATCAAGGCGGAAACCACCATGTCGGACCGTTTGCTTAGCGCCCGTGCCTCGGCCGCGGGGGTCACATAGGCGCCGCGCGCATAGCCCAACCCGGGCGCGATATCCTGATCAAAGGCTTTGACCTGACCGAGCAGGATCAGGTGATCCCCAGCATCAATGGTCTTGTGCATCTCGCAATCAAACCACGCGCAGACGCCATCCAAAATGGGCGAGCCATGGGGACCCGGCTGCCAGTCAACGGTTGCAAACCGATCCTCGACCGGGCGGGCAAAGGTATTGGACACCTCGATTTGTGCCTCGGACAGGATGTTGATGGCAAATTGCTTCGTTGCGGCGAAGCTCTCGTAGTTGCTGGAGGTATTGGCCAGACAGACCAGTACCAGGGGCGGATTCAGCGAGACCGAGGTGAAAGAATTCGCGGTAAAGCCCAACGGTTCCCCGGCATCGTCATGGGTGGTGACAACGGTCACCCCGGTCATGAAACTGCCAAAGGCGTTGCGCAGGGTGTGTGGGTCATCGAGTGTGCTTGGGTCAAATTCAATCATGTCAGCACGTCCTGTTCGGCGGGCATATGCAGCCAGTCAACCAGTGCCTTATTGACTTCGTCTGGTGCCGTAAGGTTCAGCATGTGCCGGTGATTTTCGACGACAACGGCAAGCCCATTGGGTGCCGCACTAGCCATCGCCCGCGACATCGCGGGGGTGGAGTTTGGATCGCCTTCACCCGTCAAAGCCAGCAGAGGGCACGCGATCTTGTCAAACTGGTCCGCGTAAAGCGCATCACCACGGGCAAACGCGCCATAAGCCGTGGCGTAGCCTTCAATATCGACTTCTGACAGCCACCCTGCCACATCCTGTCGGGCGCTTTGCTCGGTGGGCGTGTCGCCAAACCAACGTTGCAGAGGGGTCTCCAGATCAAATGATCCCGCCCTAATCAGTTCAGCCCGCGCAATCACCGATTGTTTGGCCGTCGCATCGCGGCAGAATACACCGTTCAGCAGGGCAACTCGTGAGACGCGATCAGGGTGGTCGATGGTAAATCCACCCGCGATCAGGGCCCCCATCGAGTGACCTACCAGGCTCACCTGCCTAAGACCAAGCACGTCCAAGACAGCATGCAACCAATCAATAAAGACAGGTAATTCCGAGCCTGCGGGGATCGGGTCACTGCCCCCGTGCCCCGGCATATCCAACGCAATCACGTGATGCGCGTTTGACAGCGCTGTGATCTGCGGGGCCCAGGCCGCAGATTGCATGCCAACGCCGTGGATCAGCACAACTGGTGCGTGCTTGCCCGCCTGGGCTTGCCCGGCCTCAAGATATGAGACCCGTCCGAACGGCTTAGACAGCTGCAGGATTGTCGACGTCATGCCCCAGTTCCTTCAGATCCTGATACCGGTCGCCAATGCGGTGATGCGGTCGTCCCCCGATGGAGGCCCCCAATGCGATCATGATCTCATCAGGAGCGGGGGCATCTGCCACTTGCAGCTGAATGGTCAGGTAATGACTGCGCCGCCCGCCATCGTTCTTGTCCATCAGCGGGATTTGCATCGCAGCGTTTGCCGGACCACGCGTATTGGTGAACGCCAGATAGGATTTCGCGCCCACGGCCTCGCGGTAAAAATTTCCAAACCGCAATGTGTGGATCAGGGCCGAGCCGTGCTCAACCTCGCCATTCACGCCGACAATGGCAGCTTTGCCATAGCCTTCGACCTTATCGCCACCGCCAGCGGCTTCCAGCACCATGTCGGTCAGCATCTTTCCCAGACCCGGCGCGCAATCGTGGATCTTGGGCTTCAGGTCGTCCACAAAACCGCGCCCGGACCAGGGGTTTCTGATGACTGCAACGGCGGCAATCATCTTCAGCGGGGTTTCGGCCACCTTCCCCCCTTCGATCAGAGTGTTTTCGACATGCAGCAGGGTTTTGCGGATTTCGGCGGGCATGTGGCTGGTCCTTGCGATTCGATATAGAAGAAGATGGTATACCATCATACAAACTGTCAATCATACCTTGTACAAAAATCACCAAACCGCTACTGCTTTGGCCATGACGGCATCGAAACTGACGAAGATAGATCACCCTCCTGCCACCTTGCGCGACATGGTGCAGGAACGGATGCGCGAGGCGATCATCGAAGGCGCGTTCGAGCCTGGTGAGAGACTGGTGGAACGTCCGCTTTGCGATCAGCTGGGCGTCAGCAGGACGGTGGTTCGCGAGACCATCCGATATCTCGAAGCGGAGGGTCTGGTAGAGATTTTGCCGGGACGCGGACCGATCGTCGCGATCATGACCTGGAACGATGCGCGCCAGATCTATGATATCCGCCGCATGCTGGAAACCGCAGCCGCTGAGAACTGCGCGCGCAACATGACGTCGGATCGTGTAAGGGCGCTAAAGCAGGCATTGGGTCGCCTCAAACGCGGGTTCAAGGACAGCACGTCCGGTACTGTGTTTCGTGCGACGGCAGATTTCTACTCCGAAATTTTTGATGGCGCAGGGCATCACATCGCCTGGGATATCGTCCAGCGCCTGAATGGGCGGATCAGCCGCCTACGCATGATGACCCTGTCGTCTACAGACCGGGATCAGCCCGGCATCGCGCATATGGAACAGATTTGCGAGGCTATTATCTCGGGCAATCCTGCCGCTGCCCGCAGTGCGGTCGAGCGACATCTGGATGACACCACGAAAATCGCGGAACGGCTGTTTGCTGGATGACTGATGCCGTTTCAGTACAAGATATGATCGACAGATACTCAGCAGGTAGCTCCACCAGGACTTCGGACCCGTGTGATCCGTACGCATCAAGTAACAGTGATAACCGGGTTTGTGAGGGTTGATCCTATCGCCATAGCGATAGTTGACCCCACCTCCCTCGCCCGCTTTGGTGTGCACGGCGTTTCTGGTTTCCTCATAGCGGCGAAAGAACGAAGTGATCGGGGCACGCAGCGCATCTGCCATTGCTTGTAATGTGATCAGAGAAGACGAATTTCAATCTTCGACAACATACTGATCGACGAGCCTGTCAGGGCAGACAACTCGGATATCGCCGTTCCCAATTACAATCGAAAGGCTTTGATTTCGCAGCCAATCGCGGTTTTGAGGTTCTTTTTACCACTGTCGCGCAACTGATGCGGATTCTGCGAGAGAGTCGCTTTGTCTTCGCTTATCTTGGCCAAAGTTATTCCCGCTTCCCCGTCGTTATTTGTTAATTACGCCTAACCATGTCACATAGATGCTCCCTCTTGGTTAGATGGTCTTGAGGGGAATATTTTTTGCATCTTGGTGTGAAACAGGTACGGTCCTCTGAGGCTTGTGCCTGAACTACGAGTAACGGAGGCTGACATGCCCCAAACAGCGCCGCCCCTGAAAGACCTGGGCTTGGAGGGGCGTGAAGAGATTTCCGTCGGTTTTCTACTGCTTCCCAGCTTTCCGATGGCCTGTCTGTCATCAGTAATCGAACCGTTGCGCGCGGCCAATGAAATCGCGCAGAGAAATTTGTTTGTCTGGACGCTGTATTCCGAGGATGGCGCTTCGATTGATTGTAGTGCAGGCATTCAGTTTCAGGCCGGCGGCGCGCTGAAAGATGTTGAAAGTGTTGATTTTCTTGTTGTCCTGTCCGAACCCGACGGGCAGTTCAACGCGCCAAATGACGTGTCCGCCAAGCTGCGCTACCTGTCGCGCCATGGCACCAGGCTATGCGCGATCAGCGGCGGGGTGTTTCCATTGGCTAAGTCTGGTGTTCTGGACGGGCAAACCTGTTCAGTGCACTGGCTTTATCGCACCGCGTTCGAGCACGCTTTTCCTCAGATCGAGGTTAGCGATGACGTGATTGCCGTGAACCAACGCAGCTTTACAGCCTCGGGCGCGGCGGCGGCTTTTGACTTAACGCTGCATATGATCGAAACCACTTTGGGTGATGCGATCATGACCGAGGTTGCGTGCTGGTTTCAGCACCCCGCGATCCGCAGCCCGAACATCCGCCAGAAAACCCCGACCTTTCAAACTGATGAAACCGCTGATCATCTACCAACCGTGGTCTCACACGCGGTTCGGCTGTTTTCCGAGAACCTTGAGTATCCACTAACAACGCGCGAGATCGCGCAGCAGGTTGGTGTATCGGCCCGTCATCTAGAGCGCAGTTTTCGCCAGGCCGTAGGCCAAAGCCCCGGCGAATATTATCGGCAACTGCGCCTGCGCGCAGCGCGGCAGCTGGTGATCTATACGCAGGACTCGCTTACATCGATCGCGCAGGCGGTTGGGTATACCAACCCGACCTCGATGTCGCGGCAATATGCCGAGCAATTTGGCGCTTCGCCCCGGCAGGACCGTCAGGCACGTAACCAGTTTCGGCATACGCGCGACAGCTTCCTGCACTGAATGCTGTTTAGCGCGCCGCGGTCGACTGCGCCGCCTCTTCCATCGCATGATAGAGCGAACCCGCCGAGGACCTTGGCCCCAAAACGGCAAAGCGTGTTCCGGCCTCGATGCACCACAGGTAACAGCCGATGTGATGGATGGCGCATCTGGTCGCGGTTTGCGGTTGCATGGTGCGAATATCCACATTGCACAGCCGTTCGAACAGATCGCAGGCAGAAGCTCCGGTTAGATCAAAACGGCACCAGCCATCGGTTTGCTCGACCACCGACGCGGTGTCCTGCATGGCGGACTTGAGGTCTGCGGCCAGTGTATGATGCGAGGTATAGCTAGCGTCGATCATCCAGCTGTCAGAACCAATCCAGAAGGCAGAGTACGGCGACCCAACCTCTGCGCCCCCAGCTTCAGGGAGTTCGATCCCCAGCGTCTCTTTTGCCCGTCTGGCGAATTCGGCGTCCTGACCCAATCGCATCGACAACGAGGCGAGCGCGCGGTCGGTAACCTCGGTCAGGGTCATGTCGCCAATGGTCGAGACCTTTAGGTCGCTTGCGCCCAGTGCGGTGATGGCTTTCAGTTTATGCACGAAGACGCTCCCCTTCCGGATCGACAAAATGGGCGCTGACGACCTCTACCTCGGTCTCGGACCCTTCCAGCGGATTAACCAGACGGATGACTTCTCCTATCCGGTCAGCTCCGTTTTTCAGGAAACCAAGCCCAATCGAGGAACCCAGGTTTGGCGAATACGCTGCCGAGGTGACATAGCCCTGATCATGGGCCGCATCGACCGGCCCGTCCTTGTTCATCAGATGCCCGCCTGCGGTGACCGTTTGCGTCGCATTGATTGGCTTCAGCCCCACCAATCGTAGCGCATCCGGTTCATTCAGCCCGCCGCGTTCGCTGAGTGTGTTGCCGATACAGTCTTTCTTTTTGCTGACCATCCGCCCCAGGCCCAGGTTCAACGCCGTTGTCGTGCCATTGATCTCATTGCCCGTCGCATGACCTTTTTCGATCCGCATGACGCCCAAGGCTTCGGTGCCATAGGGGGTCACATCGAACTCTTCACCCGCCTCCATCAGCGCCCGGATCAGTGCATCGCCGTAGCGGGTCGGCACCGCGATCTCATAGGCCAGCTCACCACTGAACGAGATGCGGAACAGCCGCGCGCGGCAGCCGCCGCAAACAGTGATTTCGCTGCAGGCCATGAACGGGAAGGCGTCGTTTGAGATGTCGAACTCGGCATCAACCAGTTTTTGCAGCAGCTTGCGCGAATTCGGTCCTGCAACGGCATATTGTGCCCAGGCCTCGGTGGTTGAGATCAGTTGAACATCCAGATCGGGCCACAGACACTGCCGCGCAAATTCCATCTGGCGATAGACCAACACTGCATTTGCGGTCGTCGTGGTGACGACGAAATGATCCTCGGCAAACCGCGCGGCGGTGCCGTCGTCATAGGCGATGCCATCCTCGCGCAGCATCAAGCCATAGCGCACCTTGCCGACGGGCAGTTTGGCAAAACCGTTCGCGTAGATCTTGTTCAGAAACTCCGCCGCATCCGCGCCTTGCACGTCGATTTTGCCCAGCGTGGTCACATCGCAAACGCCAACCGAATTGCGGGTGGCCAGAACCTCGCGATCCACAGACTGCCGCCAATGAGTTTCACCCTTCTGCGGATACCATTGCGCGCGCAGCCAGTCTCCGACCTCGGTGAACACGGCACCCTGCTCGGTGGCCCATTTGTGGCTGGGTGTTTTTCGGGTGGGGTGGAACTGCTTGCCGACCGCGCGCCCGGCCAAAGTGCCCATCGCCACCGGCGTATAAGGCGGGCGGAAGATAGTTGTACCGGTCTCGGGGATCGACTTGCCGGTCATCTCGGCCATCACCGCTAGACCGCCCATATTCGACGTCTTGCCCTGATCGGTCGCCATCCCAAGGGTCGTGTAACGTTTCAGGTGCTCGACCGAGACAAAATTCTCCTGATGCGCCAGCTTCACATCCTTGACGGTTACATCGTTCTGCTGGTCGATCCAGGCCCGGCCCTTGCCGTCTTTCACATACCAGAAGGGCTGCAGATTGACCGGCGCATCCTCGGCTTGTGGCAAGTCGCCCGGCGTGGCCTGAATGCCCAGATCGGCCAACGCCTCGACGGCACGGGCGGCCCCGGTTTCCATTGCGCCGTGGGTTGACAACGCACCTGCTGCCGCACCGGCGACCGACAAGCCAATCGGAAGAGATTCACCCGGCACAAACGCTGCCAGCGCTTCGTTCCATTGGGGCCGTCCGCGCTGATGGCAGGTCAAATGCACATTCGGGTTCCAACCACCTGACACGGCTAGCGCGCCGCAGATGATGTCACTCGTAAAGCCCTGCGCGGTACGGATCGTGACGGTCTCAAGACCCAGTCGGCCTTTGCTGTCGATCACCTGCGCTCCGGCGAAGCACTCGGTGCCGTCGATCGCAGGAGCATCGGCCCGCGTATCAATCACAGCCGCAACTTGAACGCCTTTTGCCATCAGGTCCGTAGCCGTCCGGTGCCCATCGTCATTGTTTGTAAAGACAGCGACGCGTTCATGTGGCGTCGCGGCCCAACGGTTGGCATAAGAGCGCACGGCCCCCGCCATCATGATGCCAGGCCGATCATTGTTCGGGAAGGCAATGGGGCGTTCCGTAGCACCTGCACATAGAACCGCCCGTTTTGAATAAATCCGCCAGAAAATCTGGCGCGGCTCGGCTGTACCGGGTTGCGGTTTGTGATCCGCGATCCGTTCGACCGCGCCGTAGATGCCGTGGTCAAAGGCCCCAACCACTGTTGTGCGCGGCAACAGGCGTACATTATCCATCGACGTCAGTTCCGCCACGGTCTGAGCCGCCCAAGCCGATCCCGCCATGTCGCTGATGGCAAAACACTCGGAATTCAATCTCCCACCAAAGGCAAAATCCTCATCCGCCAGGATGATCCGCGCCCCGGCACGGCCAGCCGTCAGGGCGGCTGACAGACCCGCGGGCCCCGCCCCGATCACCAGCAGATCGCAATGAAGAAATCCTTTGTCATAAACGTCCGGGTCATCTTCGCCCGACACACTGCCCAGCCCGGCGGCGCGGCGGATGATGGGCTCATAAAGCTTCTCCCAAAACGCCTTGGGCCACATGAAGGTTTTATAGTAAAAGCCAGCGGTCAGGAAATTGCTGAACAGGTCATTCACCGCCATCACGTCGTGCTGAAGTGATGGCCAGCGGTTCTGAGACTGCGCCTCTAACCCTTCATAGAGCTCTGCCACGGTCGCACGCGTGTTTGGCTCCTGCCGCCCACCTTGTCGCAGTTCGACCAGCGCGTTGGGTTCTTCTGACCCGGCGGTCAGCACCCCGCGCGGTCGGTGGTATTTGAACGAACGACCCATCAGTCGCACGCCATTGGCCAACAAGGCCGAAGCAAGCGTATCGCCTGCAAGCCCCTGATAGCTTTTGCCATCAAAGGTGAAGTTCAAGTTTTGCCCGTGGTCGACCAGACCACCCTTCAATCGATTGATCTGTCTGCTCATCTGTCACGCCCCTGTGCCCGGGCCACGTCGCGGGCCAGTTCAACGTTGGTGATTTCATGAGTCAGCGTGTTACGAGTGACCACCAACCACGACCGGTCACCTTGCTCGTGAAACCAGAGCTCCCGATGCTCACCCGCCGGGTTATCACGCAAATAGAGATAGTCATGAAACGCTTCGGCCGCGTTTTCCGCCTGCCAGTCAGGGCGATCAATCATTGTAGCATCGCCCAGATAGGTGAATTCTTGTGCATCACGAGGACCCAAGAGAGGGTGATTAATGATCATCTTCAAACTCCCTCAGTGCAGGTTGGGCTGCGCGCCCATCCCTTTTTCATCGATCATGTGACCGGTGCGGAATCGATCCAGCCGATAGGCGGTTGCCACCTCATGCGGGCGGTCTGTGGACAGAAGATGCGCGAAACACCAGCCCGAGGCTGGGGTCGCCTTGAACCCGCCATAGCACCAGCCGCCGTTAAAATAGAGCCCATCAATCCCGGTGCGATCGATAAAGGGTGAGCCGTCCATCGACATGTCCATGACGCCGCCCCAGGCCCTTAATAGGCGCACACGGCCCAATGCCGGGATCAGAGAGACACCGCCTTCCACGACATCCTCGATCACCGGCAGGTTCCCCCGCTGGGCGTAGGTGTTGTACATGTCGATATCGCCGCCAAAGACCAGCCCTCCCTTGTCGGACTGGCTGCAATAGAAGTGCCCGGCACCATAGGTAATCACGCCGTCAATCAGCGGCTTCAACCCTTCCGAGACAAAAGCCTGAAGCACATGGCTTTCGATGGGCAGGCGCATGCCCGCTTTCTCCATTACTCGGCTGGATGAACCGGCGACGGCCACACCGACCTTCTTGGCCCCGATATACCCGCGCGAGGTTTCGACCCCCTGCACTTTACCGTTTTCAATGCGGAACCCAGCCACTTCGCAATTCTGAATGATATCCACGCCGCGCATATCCGCGCCACGCGCATAGCCCCAAGCCACCGCGTCATGGCGCACTGTGCCGCCGCGCCGATGCAGCAGGCCACCTTTGATCGGGAACCGTGCGTTGTTGAAGTTCAAGAACGGGTACATGGCGCGAACGCCTTCGGTGTCCAACAACTCGGCATCCGAGCCATTCAGGATCATCGCATTGCCCCGCCGCCGCGCCGCATCGCGTTGGGCATCGGTATGCACCAGGTTCAGGATCCCCCGCTGGCTAACCATAGCGTTGAAGTTGAAATCCTGCTCCAACCCTTCCCACAGTTTCAGCGAGAATTCATAGAAAGGTTCATTCCCGTCCAGCAGATAGTTCGAGCGGATGATGGTCGTGTTTCGCCCCACGTTGCCGCCACCGATCCAGCCTTTTTCCAGCACGGCGATCCGCGCCTCGCCGAATTCCTTTGCCAGGTAGTAGGCCGTGGCCAACCCGTGACCGCCGCCGCCCACAACGACGATGTCATATTCGCTTTTGGGCTCGGGGTCGCGCCAGGCCGGTCGCCAGCCTTTGTGCCCAGTCAAAGCTTCTTTGATGATCCGAAATCCGGAATACTGCATGGCTCACTCGTGTCAGTTTGAAAACAACATGCGCGATTCGAGAGAGGTTGGCTTAGATGAAATGCGGTCTAGACTTGTCTTTTTGCGACCTGATGTCGGATCACGGTATTCACGGTATTGGCGTCTCAGCCCAGTTTTTGGCTTAGAATGAAGGCGCTGCATTCGTTAGTCAGCTGTTTGAACCGTGATTTTTCTTTTTTGTACAGGTACACCTGTCGCTTGTCCGGCAGGTCAGACAACAGGCGGAACGCTGTGGTTTCCGGGATGAAGCGCGCGACGGTTTGCGGCAATATGGTGACCCACTTGCCGGTTCGGACCATCGTGATCAGCGAATGCGTGTTGTGAATGGTGACTTCGGCGTCTGCAATGGCCGTCACAAATCTTGGCGTCTGGATCAGATCGCACAGTGCGTTGCGAACGAATGAGGCGGCAATCACATCCTCAACAGAGGGTAGTTCAGGTTGCGCCATCAAGGGATGATCCGAGGCGCAGACCAGACCAAACTGGTCTTCGAACAAGGGGATCGCATTGATGCCCTTAAGCGGGTGAAACCCCGATGCGATGCCAATATCGGCCTTGCCTTCCGATAGCGCGTCCAGAACCTGTTGCGTGTCTGTATCCCGCAACTCAACCTTCACGCCCGGAAACTGCTGTGTCATGTGTTCGAGCACCGAGGGGAAGATCAGCGCTGCAACGGAAGGTACCGAGGCGATGCGGATCAACCCGTGCGACGCATCCGCCGCGGCCTCGATCGACTGTACAGTCTGGTCGAACTGACGCACTTGTTTCTGGGAAATCTCAAAAACCTGCTCACCCAACGCGGAGAGGTGGTTCTTGCGCTCACCGACAAACAGCTTTTTGCCCAGATGGCTTTCGAATTGCTTGAGGGTCATCGAAACAGCCGATTGCGTGCGCCCCAGCCTGTCCGCGGCCTCGGACAGGTTGCCCGTTTGCGCGACGGCACAGAAACAGCGCAGCATTTCAATTTTTATGGCCATAGTTCAGCTTTTCTGAAGTCAGGTTAACTTATTTGAGTTTGACTGATATCATCTGACGAGTCCATTCTGCATCAAACTTTCTTTGACCTGGGGCCCATTGTGACCAATCTGAACCTGATCGCCGGCGAATGGCTGGCCGGCGAAAGCGAAATCGAAAACCGCAACCCGTCTGATCTGACCGACGTGATCGGCCACTACGCACAGGCCAGTGCCGATCAGCTGGAAGCGACGCTGGATCAGGCGCGTGTAGCGCAGGCCGAATGGGCCGCCTATGGGCTGGAGCGCAAGCAGACCGTTCTGATGAATATCGGCAATGAACTGATGGCCCGCGCCGAAGAGCTGGGCACCCTGCTCAGCCGCGAGGAAGGCAAGCCGCTGGCCGAAGGCAAGGGCGAAGTGTTCCGGGCTGGACAATTCTTTACCTACTATGCCGCCGAATGCCTGCGCCAGATTGGTGAGAACGCCGATTCTGTGCGCCCGGATATCGAAATTGACGTGCGCCGCGAGGCTGTTGGCGTCGTCGCCGTAATCAGCCCGTGGAACTTCCCAACCGCAACCGCGTCATGGAAGATTGCGCCTGCACTTTGCTATGGCAACGCAGTGGTCTGGAAGCCTGCCAACATCACCCCGGCCTCGGCCGTTGCGCTGACCGAAATCATCAACCGTCAGGACATTCCCAAAGGTCTGTTCAGCCTTGTGATGGGCTCGGGCCGGGCGATTGGGCAACGGCTGGTCGAAAGCCCGAAGGTCAACGCCATCTCGTTCACCGGGTCGGTTCCAGTGGGCAAAGGTATTGCTGCAGCTGCGATCCAGAACCTGACCAAAGTGCAGATGGAGATGGGGTCCAAGAACGCTCTGGCCGTGATGGATGACGCCGATCTCGACCTTGCCGTCTCGCTGGCGTTGGGTGGGGCCTTTGGGGGCACCGGCCAGAAATGCACCGCCTCCTCTCGACTGATCGTTCATGCGGCCATTCACGATGCATTTGTCGAAAAACTGGTGGCTGGTGCGCAGTCAATGAAGGTTGGCCATGCGCTAGAAGACGGCACTCAGATGGGTCCGGTTGTCAGTGAACAGCAGCTGTCGGAAAACCTGGCTTATGTTGATCTGGGCAAATCCGAAGGGGCCGAACTGGCCTGTGGCGGCCAACGTTTGGACATGCCCCATGACGGTTATTACATGTCGCCCGGCGTGTTCCTGAACACCACCAATGACATGCGTATCAACCGCGAAGAAATGTTTGCGCCGCTGACCTCAGTCATCAAGGTGGGCAGCTATGATGAGGCGCTGGCTACCGTCAACGACACCAATTTCGGACTGACCTCAGGCATCGTGACGCAGAACCTGGCGCGCGCCACCCATTTCCGCCGCAACGCCCGCACCGGGGTTGTGACCGTGAACCTGCCCACCGCAGGCACAGATTATCACGTGCCTTTCGGTGGCCGCGGCGACAGCTCGTACGGCCCGCGCGAGCAGGGCAAGGCTGCGGCCGAGTTCTACACCACCGTCAAAACCGCTTATATCAGCGCTGGAAAGCCGATGTGATGCGGATCGACGGGCTGCAATACGCCAATTGGTCGGAAAAGATCTTTCGGCAATTGCGCGAAGGTGGCGTGGACGCGATCCATGTCACCATCGCCTATCATGAGAATTTCCGCGAAACGGTTCTGAACTTTGAAAAGTGGAACCGCTGGTTCGAACAATACCCAGACCTGATCATGAAAGGCCGCTGGGCCAGCGATATCGACACAGCGCGCGAAACCGGGCGGACGGCTGTGTTCTTTGGCTTTCAGAACCCGTCACCTATCGAAGACGATATCGGTCTGGTCGAGATCGTGCACACGTTGGGCGCGAGGTTCATGCAGCTGACCTACAACAACCAGTCCCTGCTGGCGACGGGCTGCTATGAGGCTGAAGACACCGGCATCACCCGCATGGGCAAGCAGGTCATCAAAGAAATGAACCGTGTAGGTCTTGTTGTTGACATGAGCCATTCAGCGGATCGGTCGACAATTGAGGCCGCTGACCTGTCCGAGCGTCCCATCGCCATCACTCACGCCAACCCGCATGAATGGTCACCCGCCTTGCGCAATAAGCGTGACGACGTGATCCGTGCGGTGACAGAAAATGGTGGGATGCTCGGCTTTTCGGTCTATCCTCATCATCTGAAAGACAAGTCCGACTGCACGCTGGAAAGCTTTTGCGAAATGATCGCGCGAACGGCTGAGAAGTTCGGCGCCGAACATTTGGGGATCGGCACGGACCTGTGCCAGGATCAGCCCGACAGCGTGGTCGAATGGATGCGCGTTGGGCGCTGGACTAAGGAAATTGACTATGGCGAAGGGTCAGCCAGCAATGCAGGCTTCCCCCCGATGCCCAGCTGGTTCAATGACAACCGTGACTTTGGCAATATCGAGGAGGGGTTGCGCGCGACCGGCCTGAATGATGACGAGGTGGCCGGGATCATGGGGTACAACTGGTACAGGTTCTTTGCCGAAAACTTCGTCGCTCAGGGGTGAGAGGATGGAAACGCAGACCGAGACACAGATCGAAAGACGAGACCCAGCAACGGTCATGCGCCTGTCGCGGTTGGGGTCGCTGCATCAATGTCGTTTGAGCTTCATGCGACAGCTGACGCGCCGTCTTGCGCAAGAGAACTGGTCCTTCACACGCCCGGTCTTTGACATTGATGCCAATGGCGTTGGTCGGGCCGTATATACGGCGCAAGGGCCGGAACGCGCCTATTCGTTGGTCGCCTTTGCCCATGATCTGCCTCCGGAACAGCGATCTGACCGGGTGATCGCCGAAGCCTGGGACGCCACCTTTACCCTCTTCGATGGCGTTCCGACCAAAGCCGATATCGACCGCTTGTCCCAAAATGTACCGTTGCAAGAGGCTGGACGTGTCAGCGAGAGCGAACTGTCCCTGTCCCGCGCCAACCGTTCAGTCCGGTTGTGGGCTCATGTTGTGGATGCCCTGGCGGCAGGGAAACAACCCGATTTGTCGCAAATACATCAGGTCGGTTACCTGATGCGTACAACCGCGGTTTACGGATCGGGCAAATTCGGCGCGGCGGATCGAGAGAAAGTTGCAAACCGCCCCGAGGCGCAGGCACCGTTTCAGGTTGAGATGCTGTCCGTGTTTCTGACCCGTACCTTTGTGCGCGATCTGGTGCAGCATATGGCCAATGTGAAAGGCGGCGAACAAGCCGCACAGTTGGACCCCGAGATTGCGCGTTGGCTGGGGATCGGGAACTCCACGGGGTTGGGTATGGCTCCCTTCATCGTCAACCACCCGGTCCTGTTCAACAACTGGATCATGGCGCGGGAAGAGGCGATCGCTCGTGTCCGCTCGGTCGCTACAGCAACGCGGTACGAAGTAGATCAATTCCGCAACCTGTTCCGTCGCAGCCAGCTGTCGATTTCATGGTGGCATTCTGAACATCCGATACAGATCAAAAAACTCGCGCATTTGAATGCCGATCTTAAGGCGATTGCGGCCTATCTGGACGATGATGACCTGAGCGGTGCAAATCCGTGGGACCGACTCGTCGGTTGGTCTGAAACCGCGCTGAGTGAGGAAGGGCAGGAGTTTGTGGCTTCGCTGATCCTCGAACCCTATCCGGGTCTTGTTGACGGGCTGACATCCTGCATGGCGGACAGCCGGACAGAGGCATTTGTGATCAATGGCAGAATGTCCATCGGCCAAGCCTGTGGTCTGATCCGAGAAACATATGGATGGGCGCTTGATCTGGATTGGACAGCTCGGGAACACTGTGCCCGCGCCTGGTACGTGTCCGAAGAAAAACTGGAACCCCGACTGGGCGAACGGTTCGAAGAGCCTATCGAGGCGTATGAACAACCCCTCGCCCCAGCGCGCGATGCGGCTGCGGCTTATGCAGCGCTGAAAAAGTGGGATGACAGCCAGACCATTGCCGAATTTCTACTGCGCCACCCCGAACACCGCCACACGATCCGTCGCGCGCAACTGGCGCGTGCCACACCGTATGGGGAAATCCGCGACAATACGATCGGAGACGCAGTGTTGCCCATCGATATGTTGCGGGCAAAACTGTCTTTCTTTGGCGCGACGCATTTTGACCCGCGCTCGGATCGGTGGGTGCGCATCTGCATGTATTCTGGCGCGCCCTATCCCGAAGAGCTGACGGCTGAAAACGCCGATCTATGGGTTTATCCGCAGGAACCCGCATGAACTTTTCATTGAACGAGATGGAGGCGACTGCCAAACGCGCCACCCGTGGTGCGGGCTATACCTGGGGTCAGGCCGAAGAAGCGGCCAAGGCAACAAGATGGCTTTGTGAAAAAGGCCTGGATGGGGCCGGATCGCTCGCAACCTTGTTGTGCCTTGGTTACGCATCCAATCCCGATCTACACCGCCCTAAGCAAATCGAGGGTGTTTGGACAAGCGAAGCTGCCCTCTGTCCGCTTTCAATCGGCCCCTTGCTTTCAGACTGTGTTCACATGTTGGACGACGGCCCGATTGAGATCCATGATCTTGCAGCCTCTGCCTTGATATTGCCTTTTGCGTCCTATGCCGCACGAGCGCTGAATTGTCCGATCGCCGTTGAGATTGATCGGGTACGCACCATCACGGATGGTGTTACTCTATCAGCACTCGATATGCCTGCGGTCCCGGCACAACGCGTTACAGTTCAACGCAGCACAGAACCAGTTTCACCCCGCGATCCGTATACGCGCGCTGCCCCGACGCAAAAAGATTGGCAGACGCTACTCACTTTCGCCCACCGCACTTATGCCCCCGCGACCGAGGAATCCCGTTTGCTGGGTGCCGGTGCCGGGCTTTCCGACAATGACTAAAGAGAGATACACGTGACCGAAACTCGCACCCTGACCCTCGCAGAAATCGAAGACCTGTCGTTCCGCGCCCTTGTGGCAGCCGGGACCTCCGAGGCAAATGCCCGCCCGCTGGCGCAAGCCACGGCAGCGACCGAAGCAGATGGCGTTGCCAGTCACGGGCTGGCCTATATCCCGATCTATTGCGAGCATGTGCAATGCGGGAAGGTCGATGGAATGGCGAAGCCCGTAGTGTCTCGCCCGAAACCCAGTGTTGTGGCCGTAGACGCCGCCACCGGCTTTGCGCATTCCGCGATAGACACGGGGTTCGAGGAACTGATCCCTGCTGCCCGCGAACAGGGCGTCGCGGTATTGGCGGTCCGAAACAGTTATAACTGCGGTGTTCTGGGCTATCATACGCATCGGCTGGCTCAGGCCGGTCTGGTTGGGTTGGGCTTTACCAACGCCCCGGCGTCAATTGCGCCGTCAGGAGGCTCAAAGCCTGTGGTCGGGACCAACCCGTTCTCAATCGCGGCACCGGGCCCAGATGGCCAGCCTGCATTGTTGATCGACCAAAGCGCCAGCACCATCGCCAAAAGTGAGGTGATGAAACACGCCCGCGAAGGCAAGCCGATCCCGGTCGGCTGGGCGCTGGACGCTGACGGTAATCCGACCACCGATCCAGAAGTGGGCCTCAAGGGGTCCATGGCGCCTTCGGGCGGCTACAAAGGCGTTGGCGTCGCGCTAATGGTCGAGCTTTTGGCCGCCGCGATGACAGGGGCCACGCTGGGCATCAATGCCTCGCCGTTTTCAGGAACCGCAGGCGGCCCGCCAAAAACCGGTCAGTTCTTTATTGCAATTGATCCTGCCGCAACCGCAGGTGGCGCGTTTGATGCCGGGATTTCCAACCTGATCGAGGCGATACGGTCGCAAGAAGGAGCGCATCTGCCAGGTGACGGTCGCGGGTCAAAACGTATCGTCGCTCAGACCGAGGGTGTTGCGGTGAACGCGGCAACACTGGCTAAGGTCGAAGCAATTCTGGGATGAGCAAATGACACAGAGCGGAGGTTGGACGCTCCTGCCTCTGCGCTATTTAGGAGCAAACAGCAGCTTCAGATAAGTTCTGAACAGCATGATTTGTTCCGAGGCATTGTTGTGTTCTCGCAAGGCCCGTTGCAGCACAAGCCCACCTTCAACCACGCCAGAGACCATATCGCCAAGCGCATCCATGTTGACGGCTTCGCGCGGCTCGTAAATTTCGGCAATCTCTTCGAACATCCCGCGGAATCGCTTGCGCCAGCCAAGGATTGCCTGACGGTTTAGCTCGCGCACGCCCTCGTCGAACAGTCGATCCTGATAGGCGGTTGATGCAATAACGCATCCAGGGTGACCGGTTGGCATTTCTTCCAGCATCTCTGCCAAGAGTTTCAGACCAATCAGCATGCAATGCAGCGGGTCGTCGTTCAACTCGCGCGCGCGGGCGAACAGATCATCATAAAGCTTGTTTTCGACTTCGATATAGCGCTCCAGCATGGCCCGCGCCAAAGCGTTCTTATCCTTGAAGTGATAGAAAAACCCACCACGCGAGATCTCTGCACCGGCAACGATTTCTTCGATCGAGGTCGCCTCGAACCCCTTTTCCAGCACCGAAGCCTCAGCAATGTCCAGGATTCGGCTGCGTGTGTCCAGTTTTTGATCCATTGCGCCCCTCGTTACTGTACTACGAGTCCAGTTCACTCGACCTTCAAGCTTGGCCTGGCGGTCACATTTTGGGTTACTGCCTGAAATGACAGTAAAAAATTAGCCACAGCAACCGAACCACGCGCCAACTATCGGCCCGGTCGGGTTCAAGAGTACCACTTTCGCATCAACGGACAAGGATTGCTTCGATGCGACTGAACGCTTTCAAAGACACGCAACGCTTCTTCCTTTCAGACGGAGGGTTGGAGACTTTTTTGATTTTCGACAAAGGCTATGATCTGCCCTGCTTTTCTGCTGCCGTATTGTTGGATACAGAACAGGGGCGTGCGGATCTGGCCGCATATTTCACCCGTTTCATCGATATTGCGAAATCAACTGGGCGCGGTTTCATTCTGGATGCGCCGACCTGGCGTGCAGGAACCGCTTGGGCCGGACCGCTGGGTCAGACGCTGAAAGAGGTGATGGATACAAATACCCGCGCGGTTTCCTTCGTATCCAACTTGCGCGCGCGGCACGAGACCGAGAGTTGCCCCATTCTGATCAACGGTTTGGTTGGGCCTGCGGGCGATGCCTATGCGCCAGATATCGAGATTTCGCGGCAAGAGGCGCTGCTGATCCATGCGCCGCAGATTCAGGCCTTGGGTAAGGCCGGGGTCGACATGATTAGCGCGATGACTTTGACCCACGCGGCTGAGGCCATCGGGATCGTGCAGGCTGCAAAGGAAATCGATCTACCTGTTGTCATTGCGTTTACGCTGGAAACGGATGGCCGGCTGCCATCCGGCCAAAGCCTGCAAGACGCGATTGCCGAGGTGGATGCGGCCACCAACAAGGGCCCGCTTTACTACATGATCAACTGCGCGCATCCGGACCATTTTCGCGATGTGCTCGATGCGGGCGCAGACTGGGCCCTTCGGATCGGCGGCGTTCGCGCCAATGCCTCTCGTCAAAGTCACGCGGAGCTCGACGCGGCAGAGGTTCTCGACGATGGCGATCCGGTCGAACTGGGCCAGCTGAGCGCGGATCTCTTGGCGCACCTTCCGAACATCCGGGTTTTGGGCGGCTGCTGTGGCACCGACCACCGGCATGTGGGTTGCATCGCGGGGCATGATCCATCGCGCCCTGCGGCCTGAGCTTTCTCAAATCTACATCTCTGAAAGGAAAACCAATGTTTAAGACATTTCTAACCTCGACCGCGCTGATACTGTCGCTGGCCACCTATGCCAAGGCCGAAGCACCCATGGCCTTTGACGTGGCCGAGGATCACACACGTATCCATATGGCAACCGCGCCTTTGCACGAAAACGGCATGCCTGCACATGGCAATGCCCTTGTCAGTCAGGGCTATATCTATCCTGCGGGCACGCTTGCCGAAGGCACTGCTGGTGTTCTTGAAGATGGCAGCCCTGCCTTTCCCGATCTGGTTCTGGGCACCTGGACATGTGACGGGTATTTTGTCGGCGACGGGGGCAACACCACAACCGGAGTCTGGATCATCAGTCGCCAAACCTTTGCCTTCGATGATGGCGCAACAGTCGTGACCCAAGGTACCGAAATCGCGGATATAGGGCAGCCAAACCTGCGGCCTGTGACTGGCGCAACAGGTGAATTCGCCAACATCAATGGTGGGTTGATCCAGACAACGCTTGGTTTCAACGACTTTTTGGGGGCTGAGTGCGACCTATGTGTTTGAAGACCGCACGCCTGATCCCGCATCAGGGCCGGATCACGCCAGCTATGGCACTGACCAGATTGATAAAACGGATCATCTGGAATGGGACTCGGGCGTGCCCGTTGGCCCGATCTTTGACGACGGCCTGAGCCCATCGACCTAGCCTTTCCAAAAAAGAGCGATCGGGCCGAATGCTGGTCCGATCTGATCTATTGTTTCACAAAGAGCACGAAGATGAATATTCAAAATCAAACCCTTATCCGCCAAGCGGATGTTTCTGATGCGGAGCACCTCACCAAGCTGATCAACCTTGCGGGCGAAGGTATCCCTAATTGGCTGTGGACCCGTTCCTGCATCGAAGGGCAAACACCGCTAGAGGTTGGTATCGAGCGTGCCAAACGCAAAACCGGCGGCTTTTCCTATACAAATGCGCTGGTTGCGGAGCGTGCGGGACAGACCCTAGGTATGGTTCTTAGCTACGCGATTGCCGAGGTGCCAACCGACAACCCAAACGACCTACCTGCCCCGATTGCGCCGTTTGTGGCGCTTGAAAAGCTATCGGTCGATACCTGGTTCATCAACGCGCTGGCCGTTTTCCCTGAAGGACGAAACCAGAGCATCGGGACGCAGCTGATGGCCGCAGCCGAAGACCAAGCAAAGATGCACGGGTTCAGTAAGATGAGCATTCAGGTTTACGCCCAGAACACGGGCGCGGTTCGCTTGTATGACAGGCTGGGATATACGCTGGTGGCGCGCGAACCCGTGCGTCTGCACCCCTGCCCGCCCTACTATACTGGGGATGTTCTGCTGTTGATGAAAAACATCTAGGTCATGTCCTAGGTTTGGTTGCTTTGGCGCGTCCAAACCGGGAACCTGTTGCCGGGACCTATCGGCGCTTCTAGATTTGGTACACTCCATTTGATCGCACCGGTATGGAACGCAGATCGGTTCTATGAGCCAAGTCATTAGGCAAAGGTAGCAGTCTTGACGCATCGAAAGCTTTATCTTGGCCCCCTGACAGACAACAGGCGCTGGGATATGGTCAATATTCGACCTGATGATGTGTTTGTTGTGACACCCCCGAAATGCGGCACAACCTGGATGCAGACCATTGTGGCCTTGTTGCTTTCGGGCGATTCCGTGGTCGAAACAGAGCTGTCGGTCAAGATGCCTTGGGTCGACATCCGCCTGCGCGAAATGCCCGAGATTGCCGCACGGCTTGAGGCAATGACCTGCCGCCGCAGTATGAAAAGCCATACTCCGCTAGATGGTCTGCCGCTGGATGATCACGCACATTATATCTGCGTGTTCCGGCATCCGCTGGACGCGCATTTTTCATTCCGGAATCACATTCGGAACATTCCCATACCGTGGTTCGATCACTGGTATCCTGAACATGATGACGACGGTATCACATTCCGCCGGTTTCTGGATGGTGGTGCCGAAGGGTTCGATGCGGACGCCATGCCGCTTGCGCATATCCTGCAACACTACAAAGCGGCAAAGGCCATGTCTGGTCGGCCAAATGTCTCTTTGTTTCACTATTCTGATATGAAACGAGATTTGGCAGGTGTGTTCGCGCGGCTTTCGGAACTTCTGAATACGCCACATTCAAACTCGGTGATGCAACAGCTCATCGCGGCCGCGACATTCGACCATATGAAAGAGAATGCCGAACGGTATGCCCCCAGCGGGGGAAAAGGCTTCTTCAAGTCAGATACAGAGTTTTTTCACAGCGGTTCCAGCGGTAAATGGCATGGCCAACTGTCAGATCAGGAACTTGCCGCTTACGACGCCATCATGGACGAACACCTGAACCGGGAAGACCGGTTTTGGCTTGAAAATGGTCAAGGCTGATCTTCGGAAACCTGACAGAAACTTCGCACCAGTTTCAAATCCATTCTATGACGTGGCACGACCAGACTGGTTTCGTAGTACTTCTCTAACTCCCGGATCGGGACCTGAGTCAGCCCGGCCTCGGACCCTGCGCTGTTTTCCAGAAAGATGCCAACGCCCAATCCGGCCATGATCGCCTCTTTCATCACCGGAAATGTGGTGGTTTTGACAATCCGGCGCGGTGCCAGTTGCAGTTTGTCCAACGCCCTGGTTACGACCCTTTGCGTTAGCGATCCGCTTTCTGGTAACAAAAGCGTTTCATCCACGATCTGGGTGAGGCTTAGCACTTTGCGCCGCGACCAGTCATGCGTTTCCCTTACATATAGCACAAAGCGAGATGTGCAGAGCGGTTGAAGATACCACTCCGTGCTGATTGTAGGTTCGGTGATGACGCCAAAATCCACCTTGCGTTTCTGTAGCAACTCAATGGCGCTGCTCCAATCGCATAGCGCAAAGTCGATATCGACATTGGGGTATGTGTCGGCGAAGCGGGCGATCAGATCCAATGCTGGTTGCGGAGCGTTTGCGATTATCTTCAGATGGCCGCGTTCCAGTTCCGAAAAGCCCTGAACCTTTTCTTCTATGATCGTGTGCAGCGTCGCAAACCTGTCGGCGAGATCAAAGAACTCTTGCCCTGTTGCGGTTAACTCGATCCCATCGCGAGCCCGCACCAGCAGACGTGCACCCACATGTGCCTCAAGCTTGGCAATATGCTGTGAAACAGCGGATTGCGACACACCCAACGCGCGTGCCGCGTTGGTCAGGCTGCCTTCTCGCACAACATAGGCGAAGGCTTTGAACTGATACGGATTTATGTTCATGACGCCGCGCAGTTTAGCCTGCATAAGCAACACTTATATGTCGTCACAGAATCGAGACATGAACTTCTTAAGCTGCGCGCGGTCAGTTGGGGTAACCGCGCTATGGGTCAAATAAGCCTTCAAGGTATTCAGAAAACATTCGGGCAAACACCTGTGCTTAAGGGTGTCGATCTCGAAATCGAAGAGGGTGAGTTCCTGACCCTTGTGGGACCGTCCGGCTGCGGTAAATCCACCTTGCTCCGCATCCTTGCGGGGCTCGAGGCTCCAACAGCGGGTCAGGTGATGATTGACGGGCAGGACGTAACCCGGATGCGCCCGGCCAGCCGTAATCTGGCGATGGTGTTCCAGTCTTATGCGCTCTACCCGCATTTGACGGTTGCGGAAAACATGATGACCCCGCTCAAGCTGCGGGACATCGGGACGGCCGGGCGATTGCCTGTGCTGGGTCCCTTGATTGCCCGCTCGGTTTACCGCGGGCTTCGGACCAAGGTCAATGAAACGGCTGAGACTTTGCAGATCCAAAACCTGTTGGATCGCAAACCGGGCCAGTTGTCGGGTGGTCAACGTCAGCGCGCGGCTTTGGGGCGGGCCATGGTGCGCAATCCGGTTGCCTTTTTGATGGATGAACCACTGTCCAATCTGGACGCAGCCTTGCGGGTTCATATGCGGGCGGAACTGTCTGATCTGCACCGCCGTCTGAAAACAACCTTTGTCTATGTCACCCATGATCAGGCCGAGGCGCTGACCATGTCGGATCGGATGGCCGTCATGATGGATGGTCATATTCTGCAGCTTGGCAAACCAGATGATATCTACCGCAATCCACAATCATTGGCCGTTGCCCGCTTTGTCGGATCACCCGCAATCAACACCATGCCCGCCGAGATTGACGGTGCCGGTGCATTACGGGCACTGGATGTCAGTTTGTTGGGCACCAACGCCCAGGCAGGTCCCGTCACATTGGGTATCCGGCCTGAGCACCTGAGCATTGATCCCTCAGGCGCGTTCTATGGGGTCGTGACCCATCAGGAAAACTTAGGCTCCGATCTGTTCATCCACCTTTGTGTCAACGGGCTAGAGCAAAAGATCGTGGTGCGGGCCACCCCGGACACGCGCGCTGAGATTGGGCAAACCCTCCGGTTTTCTGCGATCCGGGACAAAATCATGATGTTTGACGGCAGCGGTGCACGACTGCCCGAGCAGACAATGCTCGAGGTCGCCTGATGCCCGGTTCGCGCGCTTATCTTTGGTTCATAGCCCCCGCACTGATCTTGATGATCGTTATCCTGATTGTACCAATCGGCATCGCGGGTGTGCTGAGCTTTACCAATTATTCGTTGGGCAATGCGGGCATGGATTATGTCGGATGGGAGAATTTCGAGAAAATTTTCACCCGGCGTAGCTATGAAAAAATGTTCGGGGCTACGTTCCGATACGTCTTTGTTGTCGTACCACTGACGGTCCTGCTAGGATTGGGTGCAGCCCTCCTGATCCATTCGCTCACCCGCTTTGGGAACCTCTATAAGACGATCTATTTTCTACCGGTCATGGCTGCGCTGATCGCTATGGCGATCGTGTGGGAATTTGCCCTGCACCCGACCATTGGCATTGTGAATGCAACGCTGGAAAAAGGATGCGGCACGTGGCTTGAGGCCTGGGGCTGGTACGCGCAAGGCTGCGCCAAGACCTTCCCGCTTTGGTTGACTGATCGGGACTATGCGATCTGGACGGTTGCGTTCATCGGCGTTTGGCAGGGTTTCGGCTTCAACATGGTCTTGTATCTGGCCGGGCTCAGCTCGATCCCGCCCTCGCTTTATGATGCAGCCGAAATGGATGGCGCACCCACCGGGTGGGAGCGTTTCCGACTGGTGACCTGGCCGATGCTGGGTCCGACAACCGTGTTTGTCGTCACGATTTCATTCATCCGATCCTTTCAGGTCTTTGACACGGTCGAGGCATTCTATCCGCAAGGCGGCGGACCGTCGAAATCGGTCTATGTGATGATGTTTGCGATCTACGAAAAGGCGATCCAGCAGAACCTGATGGGGATCGGTGCTGCCATCACCGTCGTATTCCTGGCCTTTGTCATGTTCCTGACGCTGGTGCAGCGCTGGCTGGTGGACCGGAGGACCCATTATGTCTGATACAACTTCCACCCTCGCCACCGCCTTACCCGAGATCGGGTTTCGGTTTTCCACCGCCGAGACGATCAAACATGTCATCCTGATCCTGGGTGCAATCGTTGTCTTGCTGCCCTTCTACGTGATGGTCAGCTACTCGTTCAAAGCGCCGCATGAGATCATGCAGAACCTTGGTGGTTTCTTCGGTAGCCAGCAACCGTTCCGGGATGATTTCTGCGTCAAGCTCGGCAATGCCGCGGCGGATTGCATGGTCAATCCCACCGTCTACAATTACACAACCGCCTTCGCCAAAGCGCCTTTGCTGCGCTATTTGGCCAATGGGATCTTTGTAACCCTGTCGATCTTTCTGATCCAGGTGATCGTCGCTCTGCCCTGCGCTTATGCGCTGGCCAAGCTACGGTTCTGGGGGCGCGAGGCGGTGTTTGCGCTGGTGCTGTTCTGCCTTCTGATCCCTGTGCACGCAATCGCCTTGCCGCTGTACATCATGCTGGCCAAGGTGGGTCTGACGAACACCTATGCGGCGCTGATCGTGCCCTGGACCATCTCGGTCTTCGGGATTTTCCTGATGCGTCAGTTCTTTATGACCGTCCCCGACGATCTGATCGATGCCGCGCGGATGGACGGGATGAGCGAATACTCCATCGTGTGGAACGTCATGCTGCCCACGGCCATCCCGGCCCTGTTGGCCTTTGGCATCTTTTCAGTTGTAGCGCATTGGAATGATTATTTCTGGCCACGCATCGTGATCACCGGCAATCGCGAGCTGTTCACGCCACCGCTGGGCCTGCGAGAATTCAAGGGGGATGCGGATGGTGACAACTTCGGCCCGATGATGGCCACGGCCTGCATTATCGTAACCCCGCTGATCGTTGTTTTCCTGCTGGCGCAGCGCCGCTTTATCGAAGGGATAACACTATCCGGAATGAAGTAGGGCGGGAAATTCCCGCCCCACCACGACATCCCAAATCGGGATATCCACCAGGGGCTGCCAATCGCCAAACCGTCAGACCCCTCAGTTCAACTGGAGAGAGTAATGAAAACCCTCACAACTGCAATGGCTTTGGTACTTGCTGCAGGGGCAGCCACCGCCGAAGATAAAATTGTCGTCGAGTTCGCCTATCCCTATAGCCATCTCTTTGACGTAACTTACGAAAAAATCCTGCCAAAATTCTATGCTGAGAACCCGAATATCGAAATTAAGATGCGGGCTACCTATGAAAGCTATGAAGACGGCACTAACACTATCCTGCGCGAAGCCGTTGCCGGCACGCTGCCAGACGTGACCATGCAGGGCTTGAACCGTCAGGCGATCCTGGTGGAAAAAGGCATCGCAAAATCGCTGGAGCCTTTCATCGCGAAAGAGGCCGATTTTGCCAAAGACGGCTATCACAAGGCGATGCTGAACCTTGGCACTTTCAACGAAGATGTCTACGGCCTGCCCTTCTCGATCTCGCTGCCGGTTGGCTACTACAACATGGAGACCATGGCCAAGGCTGGCTATGATGAAACCAACCTGCCCACGACCTGGGCCGAAGTGATCGAAGCCTGTGGCCGCCTGAAAGAAGCCGGTGTCGAAAACCCCATGTTCTGGGGCTGGAACATCACCGGCAACTGGTTCCTGCAAGCCCTGATGTGGAGCCAGGACAAACCGACCGTTATGGGGACCGACTTCACTCTGGACGAGCCCGAAGGTCTGCAAGCATTGAACACGATGAAAGATCTGTTTCAGGGCTGCGAAATGCAGAACCTGGAATGGAAAGGCGCGTTGGCCTCGTTCTCGGCCGGTGAGATTGGCATGATGTACTGGTCCACATCCGCCGTTGGCGCAGTTGAGCGCGCGATGGGTGATTTCACCTTGGTGACGCACGAATATCCGGGCTTTACAGCAGAAGGACCGATGGGTCTGCCTGCGGGCGGAAACTCGGCGCTGCTGGTGTCAACGTCTGAGGACCCGGCAGAACTGGAAGCCGCCTGGAAATGGCTGAAGTTCATCACGTCGGGTGAAGGCGCTGCCGACGTGGCCCGGACCACGGGCTATATGCCTCCGAACCAGGCCGCCAATGAGATCATTCTGGCCGATTTCTACGCCGAGAACCCGGCCAAGGCGACAGCTGTACGTCAGCTGCCCCTGCTGCGTGAATGGCAGGCCTATCCGGGCGACAATGGTTTGGCCGCGACGCAGGTCATCTATGACGGGATCGAAGGCATCGTGACCGGCGAATATGATGACATGGAAGAGTTGCAGCAAGACCTGACCGAAGAAGTGCAGGATCTGCTGCCCTCCGGGTCCTAAAACTCAAGGCCCGCGCCATAGGCTGGCGCGGGCCACTTCTTCTTACAATATTACTTAAAAGGCGCCGTCTATGAAGCTGCTTCAATTCACCGATATCCACCTGACAACGCCGGGCGATACCATCAGCGGCCGCGATCCATTGGCCAATCTGAACAAAGCGCTGGATCACGCGATGCAAAGCCACAGTGACGCCGAGGCGCTGTTTATCACGGGTGATCTGTCCGATTGGGGCGAAGCCGCTGATTATGCCTTGCTCAAGGAACGGATAGGAAGCATCCCACTTCCGGTCGAGCTGTTGATCGGCAACCACGATGACCGCTCGACCTTTCTGCGTTGTTTCCCGGAACTGGAAGGTGAAGGCGGATTTGTGCATCGCATTGTCCCGCTGAGCCTGGGTCACGCGGTGCTTCTGGACACCTGGGGCCCGAACACGCATGCAGGTCATTTCTGCGCGAAACGCGCGGATTGGCTCTCTCGTCAGTTGGTAACCTTGCCAGGTCCGGTCTGGATTTTCATGCATCACAACCCGGTTCCAATCGAAGTTGCGCCGATGGATGAGATCATGTTGCTGGATGCAGATTTGTTTGCTGAAACGATCGCGCCGCATAAGGCCAAAATCCGGCACATATTCCATGGGCATTGCCATTTGCCGCTGACGGGGTCCCTGCTGGGTGTGCCTTTCTCGGCCCCCCGAGGCACAAATCACGCCGGATGGGCTGATTTCTCGGCAACGCGTTTTCTGTCGTCTTCGGATCTGCCGGAAAGCTACGCGGTGATCTTTGCAACCGAGACCACGACGATGACCCACATGGTTGAGTTCGGATACGCGGGTGAGATCAAGGGCGAAGGCACCCCCGATTATGCCGATTGGAATAAGCTCACGATGGTGCGGTAACAGGCTGATAGTCAGTCGGCGATCGATCCCTGAAAGGGTCGATCAGGCCAGAACCGGCTGGGCCGCCGACAAATCCGGCGCGATCAGGATCATGTGTGATAGGTCCATCGACATCCCGTCGCCCTGCTTCGCAATGAACTGATGCGGAATGCTGGTGGCTGCGGCCAAAGCCTGCGGCAATGGGATATCGACCTGTTCGGTTAGAACCTTCACCGCTTGCGTCAGACACAGGTCGGCCCCGGCCAGAGTTCCATCCTGCAAGGTCAGCCTGCCTTCTCTGCGCTGGATCGGGCGGCTTTCCAATTGGAATTCTGTCAAATCTGTACCTGCGACAGCCATCGCATCGCTGACAAGAAAAATGCAGCCCGGCCCCTGCTTGGCAGCCCAGGCGGCGCGCATGGTTTCGGGATGAACATGCACACCATCCGCAATTAGCCCCGCTGACATCGTCCCGCTGGCCAGGGCGGCACCGACCAAGCCCGGCTCTCGGTTGCCAAGTTGGCTCATGGCGTTGAACAGATGCGTAACACAGCGCGCGCCTGCTTCGGCGTAAGCCAAACAGGTGTCGAAGGATGCATCGCTATGGCCGAGCGAGACAATCACGCCAGCCTGCGCCAGTGCCTTGACCTGTTCGGGCGTTGTCGTTTCGGGGGCAACTGTAACCATCAAAGCGGGTAAATGCCTTGCCGCACAAACAATGCCCTCAAGATCAGTCTGCTCCATCGGGCGGATCAGGGCTGCGTCATGCGCCCCTTTGCGCCGTTCCGACAGGTGCGGGCCTTCCAAATGCAGGCCAGCAATACCCGGCACACCCGCCTGAACGGCCTTGATCGCCGCATCAATCGCAGCTCGGGTTTTCTGGGGTGTATCCGTGATCAGGGTGGGCAGGATGCGGGTCGCGCCCAATCCACGATGCGCCTTTGCGATCCGGCTGAGTGTGTCAACGGATGGATCGTCGTTGAACATAACACCGTCACCACCATTGACCTGCAAATCCACATAACCGGGGCCGAGGATGCGCCCAGCCAAATCCTCGACCTGGTCGCCGGTGGCCTGCGCCTCGGGGATCAATGCGTCCAACACACCGTTTCGGAACCGCGCAGCGTAACCGACATGCAGGTCGCTTCCGTCAAAGATCGGACCGCCTGCAAAGGTGATCGAAGCGTCGGTCATACCGTTTCCGTCACTTTCTTCAGGTGGCGTGGCATATCGGGGTCAACCCCGCGTCGGGTTGCCACGCTTTCAACCATTCCATAGAAAGACGCGATTGTGGGGATCGGGTCAGTAATCCAATGCGAAGTTCTGACATGCGGTAGCACCGTTGCTTGCTTTACGCGGCTGGTAGTGGCAAAAACGTCCGCCCCTTTAGCGGCAAGCTTATCTGCAACCTCGGCCAGGTTGGACTCAGCCGCATCACCTGAGGACAAGGCCAGCACCGGAAAGCCCTGATCGACGATGGAAACCGGGCCGTGCAAAACCTCGGCCGCCGAATAGCTTTCAGCGTGGATCTGGCAGGTTTCTTTGAATTTCAAAGCGGCTTCGTTTGAGATTGCCAGCGACAGGCCGCGCCCCAGTGTAAACAGCGAACTGCCATCCACCGCATCAGCTACCGCGCTCCAATCACATGCAATCGCCGCAGACAGGCTGTCCGGCAGGCCGCGAATAGCGCGCAACAATGGCTCGTCGCGTTTCACCTGCGCGATAAGCCACAGGCCTGCGACCAAAGAAGTGACGAATGTCTTGGTTGCCGCCACACTCAGCTCGGGGCCCGCATGGATCGGCAGCGTCGCGGTCGAGACTTCAGCCAGGGCCGAGGCCGTGTTATTGGTAATCGCTACCGAATAGGCACCGCCGGACGTCACAGATTGTGTAAGTTGCACGATGTCGGGGCTTTGCCCCGATTGTGAGACCGAAATGCAAACCGCATCCTCGCAACGCATATCGACGCCATAGATCGATTTGACCGATGGCCCGACCGAGGCCATGGGCAAGCCCAACAGCAGCTCGGAGGCGTATTTCAGATAGCTACAGGCGTGATCCGAAGACCCCCGCGCGACTGAGATCAGGAACCGTGGATCACGGGCCCGGATTTCGTCAGCCGATTGTGCAATCCGGCTTGCGCCTTCAGTCAGTAGGCGGTCAACAGCGTCGGGTATCTCGTTGATTTCCAGACGCATTTGAGTGGTTTTATCAGACATGGTCCCAGGCTTTCAATTAGACAAGCGCAATTCGGCTACAAAGTCGTAGGCGTCACCGCGATAGATTGAACGGGTCAATTCAGCGACCCGCCCGCTTTCCAGATAAGAGGTGCGTTGAATCCGAAGCCCGGCGGTGCCTTCGGCAACATCCAGCAGCTCGGCCTCGGGCGCTTCGAGGTTGATGGCCGAGATCTTCTGGATCGCGCGCACCGGTCGAAACCCGGTTTGTTCGAGAACAGCATAGAGCGATCCGGTCACCTCGGTCGGATTTGGAAGGATGTCCAACGGCAGTGCCGCGCGCTCGAGCGCCATTGGCCGCCCCCCTGCTGCACGCAGGCGATGGATGCGGGCAACCTGTTCGTTGGTCGACAGACCCAGCGCCATCATCTCTTCGGGTGAGGGCAGGAAAATCCCGCGTTCCAGCCAAGTTGAGGTGGTCTTGAGGCCCCGTCTCTCCATATCTTCGGTAAACGAAGTCAGATGAGACAGCGACTGTTCGACCCGCGCAACGGGTTCGCGCACGAATGAGCCCGAACCTTGCCGCTGTTCCACCGCACCTTTGCGGACCAGTTCCTGAATGGCCTTGCGCACGGTCACGCGTGACAGGTCGGTCAGTTCCGCAATCTCTCGTTCGGGTGGAAGTGAACTGTTAGGCGGCAGGACACCGTCCTGAATCCCTTGTTCCAACCGTTGGCGTAGCTGCACATAGCGCGGGCCTGCGCTTTGGCCCAGCCATCCGTCAGGTCGCAGGAAATCAGCTACATTCATGTTCGATCTCCTCCTGAAAGGCACGCGCCAAAGCCAAAGCGCCAGACAATGGGTCGCCCAAAGGCTGGGTCAGCGCAGCTTGCATGTCTTGCGGCAGATAGGGTGCATAGTGCGGCCCGATGCCTCCGGTCAGGCAAACTGGTAGGCCTGGGCACCAGCCCATCGTTCTCATCATGCCTGCCAGATAATCGGCGCCGTCCTGCAAAAGCGTGACTGCAAGCGCATCCTTATGGCTGGCCAGTTCCGTCACCTGAGGGGCGATTGCGCCGAATTCGGTTGGCGTCATCTGAGCCGCTGCTTTGACCAATCCAGGTGCGCCGCCGTGGTGAGATAGTAAATCCTGCGCCAACTGCGAAGATGCGATTACCCCATCGACATGATCCAAAGCCTTGGACAGCGCACGTTTGCCGATCCATTGCGCCGAGGCCTGATCACCCAGCACCGGCCCCCACCCTCCGGCCAACCGGACCGTGCCAGCCTGTTGAGTCGCGATGAACGACCCCGTTCCGCAATGCGCAACAAACCCGTCTGCCGGACCTAGCGCCCCACGCAAGGCGGCCCCGCGGTCATCTTCGATACGCACGTGGCGGCAAGGCAAAGCCGACGCCAAATTTTGCGCGATTGCGTCCCCCGTGATCCCTGCCAGACCCAGATAGGTTGGCGCGTGCATGATGTCATCAACGGAGCGGCCAGACTGAGATATCAGGGCCTCTAGTCCCCGCTGCAATTCGCGACAGGCGGAGTCAAAGTCAGTGGACACATTTGCTGCGCCAACCTCGACCTTATGGCGCGTCTCTCCGTCAGAAAGCACAAGTCGGCAGCGTGTACCGCCCCCGTCTACAGCCAGAATCAGTGGTTTCGAAGATCGAGTCATATAGAGACCTATATAATACCTATGATCAGAATCAAAGTCCCAATTATGACCAAATGCTTGATATATGCTCAATTCAGCATCAGAATCAGAGCGCAAAAATAAATGGTAGACTAATGGTATTTAAAAGGTATGATCATGGGAACTCTTGGGGGAGAATCACGTGAACACGCCAGTAACGGAACAACTGCATCAGGATGCACACGGGCTGGATACCCGTCCGCTGATCGAGGTGGCAAACCTGCTGGCAACTTCGCAGGCATCGGCGGCGAAGGCTCCGCTGGAGGCCTTGGCCTCATTGTGCGGCGGCGCACAGGCGATGGCTAATTCCATCCGGTCAGGCGGGAAGCTTCGCTACCTGGCAGCGGGATCTTCCGGCCTCATGGCCGCATCAGATGCATTGGAACTGGGGGGCACATTCTCAATCCCGACTAAACAGATTGCCATTCATATGGCAGGCGGCCTGCCAACTACAGCTGAAATGCCGGGCGACGTGGAAGACGCGGCGGATACGCTGGAGTATGAACTGGCTGACCTGCACACGGATGACACTCTGATTGCGGTTTCGGCCAGCGGAACGACGCCTTATACGATAGCTGCTGCCAAGATGGCGCAGGCGAAAGGCGTTCCTGTCATCGGGATTGCCAACAATTCGGGATCACTATTGCTGCAACTGGCGGATCATGCCGTGTTGTTGCCGACGCCGCCCGAATTGATCTCCGGCTCAACCCGAATGGGAGCGGGAACCGCGCAGAAAATCGCGCTGAACATGTTGTCGACACTGATGGCTGTGGAGCTTGGACACATTCAGGACGGTATGATGATCAATCTGCGTGCAGACAATGACAAGTTGCGCGCACGAGCCAACGGGATCGTCTGCCAGTTGACAGGCGTGACGGCCGAACGCGCCGATGCGGCGCTCGGATCCACCGATGGCGCGCTGAAAAGCGCCGCACTCGTTGCTGCCGGCGCCTTATCCGTCGAAGCGGCCGAGGCGCTGCTGACAGAGACAGCGGGCCATTTGCGCCCTGCCATGAACCGGCTGAAGCAAAACAACGAAACTACAAACCTGGGAGAGACCAAATGAAACGTAATGTCCTAAGCCTTGCCTTGATGAGCACCGCGCTTGTCGCAAGTGGCGCCTATGCGCAGGATGCAACGATCACGATCGAAAGCTGGCGCAACGACGACCTTGCCCTGTGGCAGGAAAAGATCATCCCCGCGTTTGAAGCCGCCAATCCCGGCATCAAAGTCGTGTTTTCCCCGTCGGCCCCCGCGGAATACAACGCTGTTCTGAACTCGAAGCTTGAAGCAGGCTCTGCCGGTGATCTGATCACCTGCCGCCCGTTCGATGCGTCGCTGGCCCTTTATGAATCAGGCCATCTGAGCGATCTGTCTGATCTGGATGCGATGAGCAATTTCTCAGACGTCGCCAAATCTGCATGGCAGACCGACGATGGCTCGGCCAGCTTCTGCGTTCCAATGGCTTCTGTGATCCACGGCTTCATCTACAACAAAGACGCGTTTAATGAGCTGGGTATCGAAGTCCCGACCACCGAGGCCGAGTTCTTTGCCGCATTGGACAAGATCAAGGAAGACGGCACCTATATCCCGATGGCCATGGGCACCAATGACCAGTGGGAAGCCGCCACCATGGGCTATAACAACATCGGCCCGAACTACTGGAAAGGTGAAGAAGGCCGTCTTGCTCTGATCAAGGGTGATCAGAAACTGACTGATGCCCAGTGGGTTGCCCCCTATGCGACGCTGGCCAAGTGGGCCGACTATCTGGGAGACGGGTACGAAGCACAAACCTATCCCGACAGCCAGAACCTGTTCACGCTGGGTCGTGCAGCGGTCTATCCTGCGGGCAGCTGGGAAATCTCGGGCTTCAACACGCAGGCCGATTTCGAAATGGGCGCCTTCAAGCCGCCGGTCCAGAACGCGGGCGACACTTGCTATATCTCGGATCACACCGATATCGGAATCGGCATGAATGCCGCCAGCGAAAACCCGGAAGCGGCCCGCACATTCCTGGCCTGGGTCGCAAGCCCTGAGTTTGCAAGTATCTTCGGAAACGCCCTGCCCGGCTTCTTCCCGCTCTCCAACACTCCGGTCGAGTTGGAAGATCCGCTGGCCAAGGAAATTGTCGGTTGGCGTGAAGAGTGTGAAAGCACGATCCGTTCGACCTACCAGATTCTGTCACGCGGCACGCCGAACTTGGAAAATGAGACCTGGGGCGCGTCTGTTGCCGCCATCAAAGGTGCTGAGACACCAGAAGCGCTCGGCCAAAAACTGCAGGACGGTTTGGCCAGCTGGTATGCACCGCACCAGTAAGCTCTAAGCCACTCACTCAAACCGGACGCGGCCAGCGTCGCGTCCGGACCTTTTTCCCCGGAGAGTCCCATGCAAACCCGCCGCATACGCTGGCACATTGCCGTTTTCCTCGCCCCTGCGGTGCTGGTTTACACGGCGGTGATGATCTTCCCCTTGTTCAACACGCTGCGCCTCGCACTGTTCACCGAGGTGGATCAGACACGTATCTACGTGGGCCTGCAGAATTTCCGCACGTTGTTCTTCGATCCGATCTGGTCCGAGCAGTTCTGGAACGCTTTGGGCAACAACTTCTGGTTCTTCCTGATCCACATGCTGGTTCAGAACCCCATCGGTATCGCTCTGGCTGCACTACTTTCGCATCCCCGCCTGCGGTTTGCGGCGCTCTACCGGTCTGCGATTTTCATCCCGACGATCCTCAGCTTTGTGATCGTGGGCTTTGCCTGGAAACTGATCCTATCGCCACTCTGGGGCATCGCGCCTTCGATGCTGGACGCGGTTGGCCTGAAATCGCTGTTTGCGCCATGGCTTGGCAAGGAAGAATACGCCCTGACCACGCTGGCGCTGGTCTCAGTCTGGCAATTCGTTGGCATCCCGATGATGCTGATCTATGCCGCCCTGCTTTCGATCCCCGAAGAAATCCTCGAGGCCGGAGAAATCGACGGCATCACCGGAGCCTCGGCCTTCTGGAAGATCAAACTGCCACTGATCATCCCCTCGATCGGGATCATTTCGATCCTGACATTTGTGGGCAATTTCAACGCCTTCGACCTGATCTACGTCTCGCAAGGCGCGTTGGCGGGGCCGGATTTCTCGACCGATATCCTTGGTACCTTCATGTACCGCACCTTCTTTGGCTTCCAACTGCAACTGGGCGACCCGCATATGGGATCGGCCATCGCTGGGGCCATGTTCGCGATCATCCTTGTGGGGGTCTGCATCTACCTCTTCGGCATCCAGACCCGGATGCGCCGGTATCAGCTGTGAGGGCGAACGGATGAACAAAGCACGCCATAACCCGCTGAACACGGTCGCCATGCACGGGGCGCTGATCCTCTACACGTTGATCGCCCTCTTCCCGGTCTTTGTGATCATCATCAACAGCTTCAAAACCCGACGCTCGATTTTCCGCGAGCCACTCGCCCTGCCCGATGCCGAAAGCTTCTCGCTGATCGGCTACCAGACGGTGATGAAACAAGGGGATTTCTTCCTTTATTTCCAGAATTCTCTGATCGTGACCGTGGTTTCGCTGGCCTTTGTCTTGCTGTTCGGCGCCATGGCCGCCTTTGCGTTGAGCGAGTACAAGTTCAAGGGCAACACGCTGATGGGGCTGTACCTGGCGCTTGGGATCATGATCCCGATCCGTATTGGTACCGTTGCTATCCTCGAGATGATGGTCGCAACCGGGTTGGTGAACACCCTTTGGGCGTTGATCCTTGTCTATACCGCACAGGGTCTGCCTTTGGCCGTATTCATCCTGTCCGAGTTCATGCGGCAAGTCTCAGACGACTTGAAAAACGCCGGTCGCGTGGACGGGCTGTCGGAATACACCATCTTCTTCCGGCTAGTCTTGCCGCTGGTTCGCCCCGCCATGGCGACCGTGGCTGTGTTCAACATGATCCCCATATGGAACGACCTGTGGTTCCCGTTGATCCTCGCCCCGGCTGAGGAAACCAAGACCCTGACCCTGGGCAGCCAGGTTTTCATCGGTCAATTCGTCACGGACTGGAACGCGGTTCTGTCGGCGCTGTCCATGGCGATCCTGCCGGTGCTGGTGCTCTATGTCATCTTCTCGCGCCAGCTGATCCGGGGCATCACGTCCGGAGCCGTCAAATGACCCGGGTTCTGGTCGTCGGTCTCGGCAATATGGGCCTCAGCCACGCGCTGGCCCATCACAATCACCCGGACGCACAGATCGTGGGTCTGGTGAACCGGTCCGGTCGCGTGGACCACCCCGATCTTGCGAGTTATCCCGCCTATTCGGATTTTCAAGCTGCTCTGGCCGATACAAACCCAGATATGGTGGTTGTCGCCACTTATTCTGATAGCCATGCCGATTTTGCCTGCGCAGCAATGGAAGCCGGCGCACATGTCTTTGTTGAAAAACCGCTGGCGACCACTGTGGCTGATGCCAAACGCGTCGTCGCGAAAGCCATTGAAACCAAACGCAAACTGGTCGTCGGCTATATCCTGCGTCACCACCCGTCGTGGATGTGCTTGATCTCCGAGGCACGCGACCTTGGCGGGCCCTATGTGTTCCGTCTGAACCTGAACCAACAGTCGTCAGGTGCCGAGTGGGAGACGCACAAGGCCCTGATGCAGACCACCTCACCCATCGTCGATTGTGGCGTGCACTATGTCGATGTGATGTGCCAGATCACTGGCTCCGATCCCGTCCGCGTGCATGGCATGGGCTTGCGCCTGAGCAATGAGATCGCCGAGGATATGTATAACTACGGCCAGTTTCAGGTGATCTTCGAGGACGGCTCAGTCGGCTGGTACGAGGCCGGTTGGGGCCCGATGATGTCTGAGACCGCGTTCTTCGTGAAAGACATCGTGTCGCCCAACGGATCGGTCTCGATCACCGATGGCAATAAGGGCGCATCGGCCGATATAGACGGTCACACCAAGGTCGGTGGCTTATTGGTCCATCGCCCCGAGGGCGACAAAACAATTGAGATGCCGGATGAACCCGGCCATCAGGAACTCTGCGACGCCGAGCAAGCCTATATGCTGCGCGCCATTGCTGAAGACATCGACCTGACCCGCCACATGAACGACGCCGTGCAGTCGCTGGCTATCTGCCTGGCAGCAGATGAAAGCATCCGCACCGGCCAACCTATTTCGCTGAAAGAGGCACGCCCATGACCGCCCTGACGCTTACAAACGTGAACAAGTCCTTCGGCACTGTTGAGGTCTTGAAAGATATTAACATTGAAGTGGAAGACGGCGAATTTGTCGTTTTCGTCGGCCCATCGGGCTGTGGTAAATCCACGCTGCTGCGCGTGATCGCGGGGCTGGAGGATGTAACCTCGGGTGAGGTCCGCATCGGCGGAGAGCTGATGAACCTAACCCCACCTTCGAAACGCGGCATCGCGATGGTGTTCCAAAGCTACGCGCTGTACCCCCACCTGAATGTGCGCAAAAACATGTCGCTGGCTCTGAAACAAGAAGGCCAGAGCAAGCAGGTCATCGAGGAGCGTGTCTCCAAAGCCAGCAAGATGCTCAACCTTGAACCCTATATCGACCGCTACCCGTCAGAACTGTCTGGCGGCCAGCGCCAACGCGTCGCGATCGGTCGCGCCATCGTGCGTGAACCCAAGCTGTTCCTGTTCGACGAACCTTTGTCCAATCTGGACGCAGCACTGCGTATGAATACGCGGCTGGAAATCGCGAACCTGCACCAACAGCTTGATGCCTCGATGATCTATGTCACCCATGACCAGACCGAGGCGATGACGCTGGCAGACAAAATCGTAGTCCTGCGCGACGGGCGTGTTGAACAGATTGGCAGCCCGATGGAACTGTACAACAACCCGGCAAACCAATTTGTCGCCGGTTTCCTTGGCGCGCCTTCGATGAACTTCTTCCCAGCCAGTCTGATTGGCGAGGGCGCGGATGTGACAACGGGTATCCGGCCTGAGGATCTTTTCTTGTCAGATGACGGCCCGGTGACCGCAGATGTCACCCATGTCGAGCATTTGGGCGGCGACACCAATGTCATCGCGATGATGCAAGACCACCAGATCACCGCGCGCCTGTTCGGCCAGCATCAGGTCGGCGCGGGCCAAACGATCCGCTTCGGATATGAACCCGGTCGGGTTTATCGCTTTGACGCGGAAGGCGCGCGATTGGGCTAAGAGCAGCCCGGTCCGCTGTTGGCGATCAGAGATCCGCAACGGACTGCACCCGATAACAGTTTCTGCTAGACTCGTGCTATGAGCGGGCCGCATAGCTACAGTTTCCGTCAAGTGACCATGGATGATCTGCCCCTGCTCAAGCAGTGGCGGTCAAATCCGCACGTTCAGGAATGGTGGGGCAGTGATGAGCCCAATAGCGCGGTGGAGCTGACCGATGTCAGGGTAGATAAGTGGATCGTATCCATCGATGCAAAGCCTTTTGCTTATATACAAGACTACACGGTGCACGGTTGGCCGGACCATCACTTCATTGATCTTCCCCACGGATCGAGAGGGATTGACCAATTCATCGGCCCATCCGACATGGTGGGACTTGGGCACGGAACGCGGTTCATTGGCGCAAGGATGCAAGCTCTGTTTCAGGCTGGTGTACCTGTGATTGGCACCGATCCGCACCCGGAGAATGTAAGGGCAATAGCTGTCTACAAGAAGCTTGGGTTTAAGGCGCTCGGGCCCGCCCGAGAAACCCGGTGGGGTTTGATCCTGCCTATGGTGGCGGCGCGATAGACGTTTGTTTTAGTTTCGATCAGCGGCGGCGGGTCGCATACGCGAGACGGCTTTGGCAGCCGCCTCACGCAATACGAGTTGCTATCAAACGAACCGATTGACGTAGTTTTCCAGCTTTTCCTGACGACCCGACCTTGGGGCCGGGTTGATGCCATCGGACAGGACACGCGCGGCGATGTCATCCAAATTGCTGGTCAGCATGGTTTGGGCCTCAGGTGTGTTCCAACCCGCATACCTGTCGGACAAGGCGGCCTCTAACCCGCCATCTTCGATCATCGCAGCGGCGGCTTTCAGGCCACGGGCGCAGATGTCCATTCCCCCAATATGTGCAACTATGAGGTCCTCGGCATCGATGGATTGACGCCGAATCTTTGCGTCGAAATTCGTGCCGCCTGTAGTGAATCCACCAGATTTCAGAATGTAGTAATAGGCCAGCGCCACCTCGGGTGTGTTGTTGGGGAACTGATCCGTGTCCCAGCCCGACTGGTAGTCATTCCGGTTCATATCGATGGACCCCAACATCCCTTCTGCCGCAGCAACCGCAATTTCATGCTCGAAACTGTGATCGGCCAGAATGGCATGACCCTGTTCAAGGTTGAGCTTCACCTCATCTTCGAGACCATATTTCCTGAGGAACCCGATGCAGGTGGCCGCATCATAATCATACTGATGTTTTGAGGGCTCTTGAGGTTTGGGCTCGACAAGGATCGCACCTTTGAACCCGATCTTGTGCTTATACTCGACCACCATGTTCAGGAACCGGCCCATATGGTCCAGCTCGGTACCCATGTCGGTGTTCAGCAGGGTTTCATACCCTTCGCGTCCCCCCCACAGCACATAGTTCTCTCCGCCCAGTTTGTGGGTTGCGTCGATGCAGGATTTAACCGTGGCCGCGGCAAAGGCAAACACCTCAGGATCAGGGTTCGTGCTTGCCCCCGACATCCAGCGCCGGTGACTGAACATATTGGCTGTCCCCCACAGCAGCTTGGTGCCAGACACCTGCATCTTTTCACCGATATAGTCTGTGATCTCTTCAAGCGTTCTCAGATTATCGGCGAAATTCCCCTGCTCGGGCCGGATATCTGCATCGTGCCAGCAGAAATAGGGCTGACCAAGGATATCAAACATCTCAAATGCGATGTCCGCTTTCAGGCGGGCTCGGCCCATATCGTCCTGCGGGTGCCAGGGTCGTGTGAAGGTAGCGCTTCCAAAAGGATCGCCACCTTCCCAAGCAAATGAATGCCACCAGGCGACGGCAAAGCGAAGATGGTCTTCCATCCGCTTGCCCATCAAGATCTCGTCCGGATTGTAGTGACGGAAGGCCAGCGGGTTTGTGCTGTCTACACCTTCGAACTCTACCGGCCCGATCCCGTCGAAGAAGCCGCTCGTCATATCCTTCACCTCATTCCGTCTTTTCGCCGGGTTTCTTGCCCAGAATGATCATCGACAGCAGATCGTCATCGGTGACATCCGCGATATCCACCGTTCCGACCAGCTTGCCGTTTTTCATAACCGACGCGCGGTCGCACAGGTCCATCACTGCGTGCACATCATGGTCGATCAGGAAGATCCCGATCCCCTGAGCCTTGAGCTGGTGGATCAGATCGGCCACCATCTGAGTCTCATGCGGACCCAGAGCGGCGGTCGGCTCGTCCATGATCAGAATGCGCGCATTGAAGTATACAGCACGCGCAATGGCCACGGATTGACGCTGCCCCCCGGACAGGGCAGAGACGGGATCGTTGAACTTCTGAAAATTCGGGTTGAGCTGCGCCATGATCTTGCGGCACTCCGCCTCCATCGCCGCGTCGTTGACCAGACCAAAGGGCGTTACCATTTCACGCCCAAGGAACAGGTTCGACGTGGCATCCAGATTGTCGGCCAGGGCCAGGGTCTGGTAGATCGTCTCGATATTGTTGGCCCGCGCGTCCCTTGGATTGCCGATCTCGACGGGATTGCCGTCAATCAAAATCTCACCGTGGTCCATCTGGTAAGCACCAGACAAAACCTTGATCAGAGTGGATTTTCCGGCCCCGTTATGGCCCAGCAGCCCAACGACTTCGCCGGGGTAAAGGTCGACAGACACCTGATCGACCGCCTTGATCCCACCGAATGAGATGGAGATATCCCGCATCTCGACCAAGGGTGCGGCACCGGATCCACGACCGGTATTCGGGGTCGTTTTTTGCGTTTCCTGAGCTTGCATCACTTAGCCCCCAATCGCTTGCGATAGACGATGTCGATATAGACCGCCAGCACCAGCACGCTGCCGACAACTATGTTTTGGAAAGGTGCATCGACGCCGACCATGGCCATGCCAGACTGAAGCGCCTGCATGATCAAGGCCCCAAGAATGGCACCATAGATCGTACCGATCCCACCCGACAGTGCCGTGCCGCCAATCACAGCAGCAGCGATGACGCGTAGTTCATCCAACGTGCCGATATCGTTCGAGTGGTTGGCCAGACGGGCTGAGGCCACGACCGCTGAGACGGCACAGAGGAACCCCATGAGGGCAAAGATTTTAACAGTCAGCAACCGGGTGTTGATGCCCGACAGTTCAGCCGCATCCGGGTTGCCTCCGGTCGCAAAGATGTACCGCCCGAACCGTGTTTTGCGCGCCACCACGGTCAGGCTGACCGCGACGATGATCAGAATGAGAACCGAGATTGGGATGCCATATCCGACAATCAATCCCTCTGGCATGATCTCTCCGCGTGCTTCGAACATACGCTCCAGCCTGCGGGTTGGGATGGCATAGCTGTTCACGATGAACACATATCCCAGAATGGCGATGGCAATGATCGCAGCGAGGGTTGATTCCGCCCAGACTGGTTTGACCGGGAACCCATGCGCTGCTTTGGCGCGACGCCCGCTCCACAAGGCCCAAATTGCGATGACAGTTGCAAACAGTCCAAACAGCCAGCTGACGGTCGTGCCCAAGGTCCCATTGGTTCCGCCAAACATCAGGAAGGTGCTGTCCAGCGGTCCGATGGTCTGGCCACTGGTCATGTACCAGGCCACGTTTCGCCAAACCAGAAAGCCGCCCAGTGTCACAATAAATGCCGGTATGGTTAGATAGCCAACCATCCATCCGTGAAAAGCACCGATCAGCGTACCGACAAGAAGCCCAACAACGATTGTAATCGCCCATGTCAGCGGGTTGTTCAGCCCCAGCCCCAGCATATGCGGCAACAGCTCCGTCTGGGTCATTGCCATTACAGCCGAAGTTGTCGCCAGCAGCGCACCGACAGATAGATCGATATGACGGGTCACGATGATGAAGACCATACCGCAGGCCATGATGGCGACCGAGACGGTTTGAATCGACAGGTTGAACAGGTTTCGGGGTGTCAGGAACCGCCCATCCGTGACGATATTGAACCCGATACACAGGATGACAAAGGCGCCGATCATGCCCAAAAGCCTCATATCCAGTTCCAATTGCTGGAACAGGTTGGGCTTGTTTTTTTGGGGTACCGGCTGAGACGAAGTTTCGGTCATTTCCGATCTTTCAATATCAGCAAAGGTCCCTGGCCCAAGCAAAAGGGCCAGGGAATTTAGGTTTAGTTACAAGGTGCAGGTCCGTTCTCGACACCCTGGCACAGGGCGTCCTGCGAGATCCACCCAGCGTCCACAACAACACTCAGGTTGTCTTTGGTGATCGGAACCGGGGCCAAAAAGACAGATGTCATTTCGGTGCCACCGGGCGAGGTCCAGCTAACTGCGCCGTCAACATCCCCCGCGCTGGTTCCGCTGCTGAGCGCAACAGCGATTTCGCCGGCTGCTTTACCCAATTCGCGGGCGTCTTTCCAAACCGATACAGTTTGTGTGCCCAGGGCAACGCGGTTTAGCGCAGCGTGGTCGCCATCTTGACCTGAGACAGGGATACCTTCCATCCCTTGCGCGGTCAGTGCCGCGACAACACCACCAGCGGTACCGTCATTCGAGGCGACGACCGCGTCAACGTTGTTCTCGTTGGCGGTCAGGATTTGCTCCATGTTCCGCTGCGCATTGGCGGGCAGCCAGCCATCTGTATAGGCCTCGCCCACGATCACAATGTCACCGCTGTCGACAGCCGCGCCGATGATCTCTTGCTGGCCACCACGCAGGAAGTCTGCGTTTGGATCAGTCGGCGAGCCTTTGATCATGACATAGTTGCCCTTGGGCATGGCTTCGAAAACCGCGCGTGCTTGCATCCGACCCACTTCGACATTGTCAAAGGTCAGATAAAAGGCGCGATCATCTTCGATCAGACGGTCATAGGCGATGACAGGAATACCTTCATCGGCGGCGGCCTGAACGGCGGGGCCGATGGCCTGTGCGTCCTGCGCCAAAATGATCAGAGCATCTACACCCTGAGCGATCAGGCTTTCGATATCAGACAGCTGTTTTGCCGAAGATGATTGTGCATCAGCCGAGATGTATTCAGCACCACCGGCTTCCAACGCCGACTTGATGGCAGCTTCGTCGGTCTTCCAACGTTCTTCTTGAAAGTTGGACCAGCTTACGCCGACAATCGGTTCAGCGAAGGCCGCCGATCCCATCAATGCAACCGCAGCCGAAAGGCTGAGAAGTTTTTTCATGATTTCCTCCCGTTTTTTCCAAGCCATCTCGAAGTCGATTCGTGGCTTTCAGAATCGGGAGTAGCATATTTATTTCAGTCAGTAAAATATTTAGTCTGTTCGAAACTCAAAAATGCCCATAAATTAATAGGAAGATCAGATTCGGATGGGCAAGATGCTGAAAAGCAAAGCTTCTCAAACTTCGATAGAACAGCGAAACACGACCCGCATGCGGGTTCTCGACCATATCCGAAGTCGGGATTTAGTCTCGCGCATCGATATTGCCAGCGCGCTTCAAACCAGCCCTGCCACGGTTACATCAGCCACTGCAGACCTGATCTCAGCCGGTTTGATCAAAGAGGTTCCAGGCGATCCACCCTTGAAATCATCCAAGCGGGGGCGCCCGCGGGTTTTGCTGCAACTGGATGGAGGGTCTTACCTTGTGGCGGGCCTCAAGGTTGCGCGTCATGCGATGTCGGTGATCCTAGTTGACTTTCAGGGCACGCCTTTGGCCTCGTATAACCATCCGCTGACCGACGCACAGATGACGCCCGAGGTTTTTGTCAGAACTATTCGCGATGCACTGCAAGAAACCAGCGCACAGATCGGCAAAACGCTAGAGGATTTGTCCGGGGCCTCAATTGGCGTTGCCGGGCTTGTTGATGCAGAAAACAACTTTGTCCATTGGTCGTCATCCCTGACGGAAAGAAACATCGATTTCGGTCAGATCCTCCCAAAGGCGATCCCTTGCCCGGCCTTTATCGAGAACGACGCCAATCTTGTCGCCAAGGCCGAACAGCATTTTGGCTACGGCAAAGGCTTAAGGAACTTCCTTGTCGTGACCATCGAACATGGCGTGGGTCTTGGCATCGTTCTAGATGGCAAGCTCTATCGCGGCGAACGGGGCTGCGGGGCGGAATTCGGGCATGCCAAAGTGCAGCTAGACGGTGCGCTCTGCCAATGCGGTCAGCGCGGGTGCCTTGAGGCCTATGTAGGCGACTACGCACTGATCCGCGAGATGACAGTTGTGGATCAAAACCAAAACCCAAGGACCGTTGCTGATATCTACGACAAAGCGCGAAGCGGCGATGTAATGGCCGCCTCGGTACTTGGTCGCGCGGGTCAGATGTTTGGTTTGGGAATTTCCAACCTGATAAACCTGTTTGACCCCGAATGCATCATTCTGTCCGGGGGGCAAAAAGGGCTGGAGCATCTTTATTCGGATGAGGTGATGGCCCGTATCCGCAGCGGCGTTGTGAATGTGGATACCCCTCTGCCCGAGATCAAAGTACACCATTGGGGTGATCAAATGTGGGCCAAGGGCGCAGCGGCTTATGCGATCGAGCAGGTCTCGATCCTCAAGGTAAAGGACATTCCGGCACATGCGTCCTGAGCTGTTTGTTCTTCTGATGTTGCCCTCGGCACTAGGGGCGGAGGTGCAAACCCCGCATTTCACGCCGGTCGAGATTGAAAGCCATATCTACGATGGCGGGTGGGAGCATTTTGTAGGTGGCGGAGTCGCTGTCTTTGATTGTGACGGGGATGGCCTGCCTGAGCTGTTTGCAGCGGGTGGAGTTAACTCATCGCAGCTGTTTCGAAACACTTCATCAGGCAGCGTATCATACGATGCCAATACGCCCGAAGAACTGAAACTAACGGGTGTCACTGGCGCCTATCCGCTGGATATCGACAGCGATGGCATTCTGGACCTCGCCATTCTGCGGGTCGGTCCCGATCTGCTGATGAAGGGCGCGGCGGATTGCCGGTTCAGCCCTTTCACCACGCTTGGGTTCCAATCAGACGATCATTGGACAACCGGATTTTCCGCGACTTGGGAAGATGGACAAAACCTACCGACCCTTGCCTTTGGCACATATGTTGACCGCAGCAATCCAGATGGCCCGTTCGAAGCCTGCGGCCCAACGGTTTTGTACCGATCAAAGGACGGCAGCTATCTGCCACCGGCGCATCTGGAACCGGGGTATTGTTCCCTTTCAATCCTGTTCTCCGACTGGTCTCGGTCCGGGCGCGCGGACCTGCGTGTTAGTAATGACCGCCACTACTACGTAAAGGGAGGTCAGGAGCAGCTATGGGCGATGGAACCAGAACCCACGCTCTACTCTGCCGAGGACGGGTGGTTGCCCTATTCAATCTGGGGCATGGGCATCGCGTCGCGTGATCTGACCGGAGATGGCTTCCCCGAAGTCTATCTGACTTCGATGGGTGATCAGAAATTGCAGATGTTCGACCCCGAAGCCACGGGGCCGACTTGGCGCGATGCAACCTATAAACGGGGCACAACTGCCCATCGTCCGCATGCAGGTGGGGATGGTCGCCCTTCAACCGGCTGGCATGCGCAGTTCGGGGACGTCAACAACGACGGACGGGATGATGTTTTCGTGGCCAAAGGCAATGTAGAACAGATGCCTGATGCGGCCCTGAACGACCCAAACAACCTGCTTCTGCAGGACCCGCGGGGTCAGTTCGCAGAAGCGTCGGTGGCGGCAGGCATCGCCTCGATGGCAAAATCGCGCGGTGCGGCTTTGGCGGATCTCAACGCGGATGGCTGGCTAGACCTGGTGGTTGTCAATCGAGGCTCGGCGCTTGAGCTTTATGAAAGCCTATCCCAGAGCGGAAATTGGCTATTGATCGAGGTTTCTCAGGACCGTTCAAACCGGTTTGCTGTGGGCGGGTTTATCGAGATCAAGACGCCCGCAGGCCTACAGACCCGAGAAATTACTGTTGGCGGAGGACATGCCAGCGGCATCGCCGGACCGCATCACTTTGGTCTGGGCGTGACCGACACAGCCGAAGGGCGGGTTATCTGGCCAGATGGACAGATCGGAGACTGGCAGGCGTTTGGAGCCAACCAGAGCATTCGGATCGAACGATGATCAGCGGTCGACTGGCAACCCGCTGGGTACCTGATCCGGGATACCGAGCCGCACGGCAGGGTCCTCAAGACTGGTCAGGAAGGCCAGAATTGCATTGACCTCCTCATCCGTCAGGCTGATCTCGGCCAATTCATTGGCATTGGCTATCGCTTCTACGTGATCCGCGTCCAGCAAAGCCTTTTGATCAGATGTCACGGGGAACTCCGGCAGCAGAGCCATATCGGTCGAATAACTGCGCAAGGCGCTTTCCGGATCAAGGTGGTGACGCACCACATCTTCGAGTCGCGCATAGGCGCCGCTATGACCATAAGGCGCCGTCAGTGTCACATTGCGCAGTGATGGCGTGCGGAAGGCGAAGGCATCATTCGCGTCCCCTGTGACACGCAACCGGCCGTCATCGCGGACATGGCTTTCAAATCGGGCGCTTTTTCCGGGCCCGATCTGAGGCATGGCAATAGCGTGAAAGCTGTGATCCGTCTGAAACCAGCCTGAATGGCAGGTGCTGCATCCTGCCTCACCATAGAACAGATCGGCGCCCAATTGCGCATCTGGTGTCAGAGGTTCCTCACCGCGCATGGCCCGGTCAAAGGGGCTGTTGTCAGCGCGCCATTCAAAGGCGATGAAATCCGCGATCACGTTGGCGATGGCGGTAAAGGTGATTTCCTCTCCGGGCAACACCCGATTAAACCACGCCTGATATTCGGGGATCGACGCAACACGGGCTGCGATCAGATCCCAGGCCCCACCTTCCTGAGTGAGCAGGCCAAGACGTACAGCCTGACTGACATCGTTTTCGGAATAGTGACCTGCCATCTCATCCGGTGACAGCACAGGAAACATCGCCTGCGCAGCCAATGCCGATTGGAACCCGGATCGCATATTCGTGCCCAGGGGGGTGCGGATGCCATCCGGCTGCGTCGGATCAGCCTCAAGCCGACCATCATGAAAGAAAGTCGTGAATTCGGCCGCGCCGAGGTTCCAAAGCGCAGGCGAATTTCGCGGAATGCGCTGTTCGGGCAAGTTGTTCGGATCAAGCGCGCGTTCGGGCCCTAGACCCACACCCCCTTCGCCGATCCCCAGCGACAAACCATCGGATGTTCCGAGGTCAGGATGGTGACAGGTCGCACAGCTTATGTTTCTGTTGCCCGACAGGATCGGGTCGTAGAACAGTAGTTGGCCCAATTCGACGGCTTCGAGGTCGGGTTCAACAAATACCGGACTCGGGCCCAAATCCAGCGATGTTGCGTTTGCGGCTGATGCGAAGACAAAACCCCCGACAGCCAGTGTTCCGATCAATCTCATGCTGCATTCTCAGTGATTTCTAAGGTCAGGGTCTGTCGATAAGGGCGCTCTGGAGTGCACAGAATTGACGGAAAGGCCGCAACATTCGGCGCATTGGGGTATCCCGACGGCTCGATACACAGGCCCGCTCTGGGAGCGAAAGGGTCAGACAGACCTCCACCGGTGTAAATCTGCGCACCGGGCTGATCGGACCAGAGCTTCAGTTTCAAACCATTCGGCGCGGTGACTTCGGCGGCGGGTTGTTTGGCGCCCGTTCCGAACACAAAGAAATGATCCAGATCTACCCCCGCCTCCTTGATAGGTTTGGCAGAGCTGAAATCCATCGAGCCCCCAGCGGTCTTAGATATCGGGCCAAACGCTATTCCCTGATCGTCGGTGTCCAGATACCGGTCTGAGGCCAATTTTAGAAGGTGATCGGAAACGCCAGTTGTGCTGCCCAACGAATAGTAATTGTGCTGCGCGATACTGATCGGTGTTGGACGATCTGTTTGGGCAGCGACCGAATAGGTCAGACGTGGATATTCGAGTGTGACGCGCAGTTCGAATTGCACCTGCCCTGGAAAGCCGCAATCTCCATCAGGTGAGTTTAGGCACAACACTGCCTCATTCTCGGCAACCTGAGCGAGGGTCCAATGTTGGTGTGAAAGGCCCAAGCGCCCGCCATGCAGAGTGTTCCGGCCTTCATTCGCATCCAGCGCGAACAGCGCCTTGTCCAATGCAAATGACGCGCCTGCGATACGGTTGGCAACGCGACCGACGATGACGCCCAGATAGTTACGATCCGACAGGTAGTCCATGGGATCATCATAGCCCAGGATCATGGGAATGCCCTTGTACCACCAGCCTTGGGTTATCGCCCCATAGCTCAGCAGACATACGCGCATTTCACCACTTTCGAGGGTGGCTTGCTGGATCACTTGTCTGGTCATTTTTGCGCAAGCGGAGCCAGCGCCGCATAATATTGGCGATAGCTTTGATACGCCTGCTCATATGCGGCAAACAGATCGGCGCGTGGTTCGATAATGCTGCCCACCTCGGGCGGCGACATAACGTCGGTGGGTTCAGAACCACTGGCTGCACAAATTGCAAGGCGTGCAGCCCCAATTGCCGCGCCGAATTCGCCGCCACATGGCAGAGCCAGGGGTATTTGCAATACCGTCGCCAGTGTTTCCAGCCAATACGGGGATTGCGCCCCGCCGCCAACGGCCATCAGGCTGCTGGGCTCGGTTCCCGTGCTTCTGAGCGCTTCAAGGCAATCCCGCATAGCAAAACCGACGCCTTCCATAACCGCCTGTGTCAGATCAACGGGCCCCGAGGAGACATCAAGGCCCAGAAAAGCGCCTCGGATGGCGCTATCATTATGGGGCGTTCGTTCTCCGGACAGATAGGGCAAGAAGCGTGCCGCGGATGGCCCTTCTGGGGACTTTGGCAACGCGCCGGCCAGGTCACCGACGGATTGCCTAAGATTTCGAGATAACCAGTTCATGCAGTTTGTCGCAGACAGAATGACCCCCATCTGAATCCACCGGTCGGGCACTGCGTGGCAGAAGCAATGGACTGCCGTTTCAGGCTTGGGCGCGTATCTGTCGCGGGCCACCAACAAAACGCCCGAAGTGCCAAGCGACAGGAAACCCGCGCCATCTTCAACGCTGCCAATCCCGCAGGCCGCGGCCGCATTGTCCCCCGCTCCACCAGCAACAACCACCGGCCCAGTAAGACCCCAGTCTTGCCTCAGCTCTGACCTGAGGTCTCCGCCCGCTTCGCTGCCTTCAACCAGCCGGGGCATCTGGTCCAGACGCATATGGCTTAGCCGCAGTGCGGTTTCTGACCACGTGCGGCTACTGACATCCAGCCACGACGTGCCGGCGCTATCAGACATATCGCTGATGCACTCACCAGTCAGCCAAAGCCTTAAATAATCTTTGGGCAGAAGCACCTTCGCTACTCTGGAATAGACATCCGGCTCGTGCGTCCGCACCCATTCCAGCTTGGGCGCCGTAAAGCCCGGGAAGACAATGTTGCCGGATATGGCCCGCATGTCTGTGATCTGGTCCAACTTGGCTGCTTCCTGCGCGGCACGCGTGTCGTTCCACATAATACAGGGGCGCAGCACATTCAGATCGGCATCCAACAAAGTTGCCCCATGCATATGACCGCTTAGGCCAATCCCGCGCAGCTTGGAAAACTCCGTTTCATGCTTTGTCCTGATCTGGGCAATCACCGTTCTGCAGGCATCGATCCAATCCTCAGGCGCCTGCTCGGACCATCCGGATTGCGGATAGGATGTTGCAATCTCATGTTCGGCACTGCCGATGACGGTGCCAGCCTCCTCGATAAGAACACCCCTGAGCCCTGAGGTACCCAAGTCCAGTCCGAGATGCACGGCGATCTCCCCCTTATTATTTTATTAACTAAAATTATTACCTATGCGCGCATTGTCAACATCGGTCTCCGACAGATGCTCTATCACACGCCGTCTGCGAAAAGCCTAAGTTTGTTATCTGGTGTAGACCAGCATCGACCGGTTTCAGGGCGTTCGGTTCGAACATTCACAAACCGGTTTTTGATCATATGGCAAACAAAGCTTGATCTCTATGGGTGATGTCTCGTTATATGAGAACAAGTCTCACCATTCGATGGTATCCCGACTATATGCACCTAGAGCGTTTGATCAGCTTGCTAGAAACTATCGCCGTCATGGGTCGGCCTGTTTCGGTTGCTGAGGTGCAGATGGCCAGCGGCCTTCCCAAACCAACATGCTACCGGCAGGTGCAATCGCTTTTGGACCAGGGCCTGATTGAGGACCCAAACGGAGATGGGCGCTACGTGATTGGTGATCGCCTGATCCGTATCGCGTTGCTCGGCAAGTCCGATATCGATGTGCGCCGCGTGTCCGCCCCGGCATTGCGCGCGGCGGCTACGACCTTCAACGAAACGGTTTTTCTGGCCCGGTTTCGAGACAGCAAGATCGAAATCATACATGTCGAAACCCCCGAGGACCCGGCCCGTGCATTTGTGCATCCTGGCCTCGGGGAACGCCCTTTGCATGCGTGTTCCTGCTCGATGGCGATAGCGGCCTTTGCCGAGCCGGGTTTTCAGGACACCATCCTGAACGGCGCGCTCAGGGCCTTTACAGATCACACCAAAACGACGCGCGACGAGCTGATTGAGGCGTTCAAGGTGATCCAGCAACAGGGTTTTGCCGATTGCGACCAGGAAATTGATATTGGTATCGCCAGCGTTGCGGCCCCGGTGGCTGTTGGCCGGATCGGGGTCACATTCAGCGTCGGCGCAGTTGGGCCGGTACGACGATTTGGAACTGACTACAGACAAGAAATTGGGGAGCAACTCAAAGACCTTGCCACAAAGGTCAGCGGCGCGATCCAACTGTGCAATGTTGGAGGTGTCTAGAGCAGAGATTCATCAAGACCTACAGGCGAACCCCAGCGAGGTGGGGTAAACAAAAGGGAGGACTACCATGAACTTACGACCAGATCCGACGTTTCACGCGTCACCCAAACTGGCGATGGAAGCGCCGGTCGAAAACTTTGCCTTCACCATTATGCTGGGCAAAGACGCCAGCCATCACGATGGGCTGGCCGTGATCGACCTTCGAAATGGCTCGGACACTTATGGACAAATCGTGCATACGGTCATGACCCCCACGACCGGAGACGAGTTTCATCATTTCGGCTGGAACGCCTGTTCTTCGTCCCTGTCCCCGCTCTCAGGTCATGCCTTTCTGGAACGGCGCTATCTGATCGTGCCAGGCATCAGATCAAGCCGCATCTACATCTTCGACGTCAAAGAGCCGCTGAAGGCCAAAATTCACAAAATCATTGAGCCAGAGGAAGTCTTTGCCAAAACCGGCTACTCGCGGCCCCACACGATCCATTGTGGTCCTGAGGGGATTTATGTCTCAACCTTGGGTGGCGCTGGCCCCGATGGCATAGATGGACCTCCGGGCATTTTCATCATGGACTGTGAAACCTTCGATATCATCGGGCGCTACGAGATGGATCGAGGCAAGCAGGACAAGCACTATGATTTCTGGTGGAACCTGCCGCAAGACTACATGGTCAGTTCAGAATGGGGCTTGCCGCCACAGTTTGAAGGCGGCGTTGTACCCGAGGATTTGCTGAGTAACAAATACGGCCATTCGATCCATTTCTGGGACCTGCGGGCACGCAAGAACATCCAGACCATCGACTTTGGCGAGAATTACCAGATGGCACTGGAAATCCGCCCGGCCCATGATCCGACAAAATCCTACGGGTTCTGCGGCGTCGTCGTGGATACCACAAATCTGCAAGGTGCGATATTCACTTGGTGGCGCGAGGATGACGGGACCTGGAACTCGAAGAAGGTGATAACCATTGATCCCCGCCCCGAAGACCCCGACAATCTGCCCGAGCTGCTGAAAGGGTTCAGTGCTGTGCCGCCTCTGGTCACCGATATCGACCTCAGCTTGGATGACAAATACCTCTATGTCGCGTGCTGGGGTCTGGGTGAGATGCACCAATACGATGTCTCTGATCCGTTCAATCCAGTTCTAAACGGCAAGGTCGAACTGGGTGGGATCGCGCGCGAGACTAAGCATCCCAATGGCAAAGACTTTATCTACGGCCCGCAAATGGTTGAGATCAGCCGGGACGGCAAACGTGTGTATTGGACCAACTCGCTCTATTCAACTTGGGATAATCAGTTCTATCCGCATCAGGAAGGCGGCCAGATGGTGATGGCCAATGTAGGAGACGATGGCAGCTTTGCGTTGGATCCAGATTTCTACATCAACTTCCCCGAGAACACGCGCGCACATCAGATCCGTCTGGAAGGCGGCGACTGCTCGACTGACAGCTTCTGCTATCCTTCCGTGTAAGTTCGGATGGAAGATCTGACTTTGACGGCCCTTTGGTGGGCCGTCATTTTCTCTGGCTTATATCATGGAATAAACCCCGGCATGGGCTGGCCTTTAGCGGTGTCTGCTGCGTTGATGGAGCGCAAGCCCACGGCCATGGCCAAGGCGCTTTTGATGCTGGCGCTGGGGCATTTCCTGGCGATGATCGGCATTCTGCTGCCGTTCTCGTTGATGATTATTCTCGTCGAGCGCGAAACCGAAATCCGCCTGGGTGCCGGCGTGATCGTGATTGCAATGGGTGTGTATCTGTTGATCAATCAAAAACACCCCAAGATATTGGCCCGTGTTCATCCGGCGCGTTTGGCGCTTTGGTCATTTCTGGCCGCGATGGCACACGGCGCAGGGCTGATGCTGGTTCCGATATATCTGGGAATTTGTGGCTTGCTTGAGCCGGGCAATGTGGCCACGACGGGCCATGCGGCAGCACAAGCGCTGATGAGCAATGATGTCTTTACGGCCTTCACAGTGGCTGCGGTTCATACCCTTGCAATGACTTCAGCCGGAGCTTTGATCGCTGTGTTCGTCTACCATTGGCTCGGCCTCAAATTCATCTCGAAAAGCTGGTTTAATCTGGATGTTGCCTGGGCGATCAGCCTGATCATAGTGGGCGCATTCGGCATCTGGTCGGCCTATGCAGGACATTGAGATGATATGTCTGCACGCCTCTTTAGCCACCTGTTTTCTAGCCCCTTGAGTCGCATGTACCGGCACGTGTTGTGATCACTCCGCTTGTCGAACGTTATGATATCTCATATCTTTCAATTGCAGAATCCGCATCCGTTGACAATTGGAACATCTCAGATGGTGACCCCTGACAATCGCATACCAGTCACCTTGCTCACCGGCTTTCTGGGCGCGGGCAAAACGACAGTGTTGAACCACCTTATACGCGACCCAGAAGCCGGTCGCATAGCGGTGATCATGAATGAGTTTGGCGATGCGGGACTGGACCATGATCTAATCGAGGAATCGACCGAGGATGTGGTGTTGATGCAATCCGGTTGCCTGTGTTGTTCGATCCTGGGCGATTTGGCGAATACATTCACCAGCCTGTTCGTCCGCCGAGAACGGGGCGAACTCAGCTTTGATCGTGTGGTCACCGAAACCACCGGGATCGCTGATCCGGGTCCAATTTTGCATACAATAGTTATCGACGACCTGATCGCACCAAACTTTCGCTTGGATGGCGTCGTCTCATTAGCGGATGCAGCAACCGGCTCTCGCACCCTTGATGCGCAGTTTGAAGCGGTCAGCCAGATCGCGATGGCCGATCTGATCGTCCTGACCAAAACCGATCTTGTAACCCCGACCGACCTCAAATGGTTCAAAGCTAGGTTGGAAGGGATCAACGGAACCGCCCAACGCATAACCGCTCAACACGGGCAGGTTCCGATCGGCGCGCTGTTCGGCTTGTCTGCGATGCGCGGCAGCGCCACAGCAAATGATCTTTTGGATTGGCTTGGGTCAGAAAAACCAAAGCCCGACCCGTTGGCTGGGTTGTCCGGATTCGAACCAAAAGTGATCACATCTGACCCTATGCCCCTGCCCCCCGCGGGCACTCATTTCCACCATGACAGTCGTATTGGTTCAGCTTCAATCGAGGTCGCCGATCCGATACCCGCACGTGTTTTTGATCTTTGGCTGGAAACGCTGGTCGAACTCAAAGGCCCAGACATTCTGCGCATGAAAGGCATCATTCATGTTCAAGGCATGGAACGGCCCTTTGTTTTTCATGGGGTGCAGCACATTTTCGACGCTCCGGTGCCGCTAAAGTCATGGACCGGAGACGACACGACAAGCCGCATTGTCGTGATCGCACGTGATATCCAAAAGGGCGATCTAAAAGCCAGCCTGGAGATGCTGCGATTCCATTCTCAGAGCCTTGATGCGCGCGTAGACGGCATGATGACCCACGTCACCGAGATGCAGGATTGATCGATTTCAACGTCTCAGATTTTCGACTGGCTATGAGCGATTGACGCCTAGGGCAAATACAGCACAGGCTGCCTGCAATTCCAAAACCAGTGTAGGCTAAACTACTCGTCAGCTTTCGGATATATGAATCCGTTCACCGGATATGGTTTGCCGTAGCGACCGGGCTGGCTTTCGACCCGAACCAATGTCCAGTCGTTATTCTTAGACACGTCCCGCACACCCATTTTCAACGACACTTTGTTGCGGTGCCAATTGGCGTGATTTATGACAACTTGCCTATCATCAACGATCTCTGACACAACCGCGACATGGCCCAAAGACATTCCGCGCGTCGCCCGAAATGACATCACCGCGCCCACTGTCGGGTCCGCACCCCGATCGTAAGTCTTGTGCGCCTTACCCCACCAGTCCTTGGCATTGCCGCGAATCTGGATACCACTCAGGTTTCGTGCATAGGGAACGCACCACACTCTGTGCCCCAGAGCCTGTTTCCGTTCGACTTCTTGGAGTGCCATGAACTGACGTTCAGGATTGAGACCGCTATAAGGTGAGTTTTGAGAACAGGCTGAGACAAGGACCACAAGCCCGAGCGCTGCAATTGCCCGAGTGGGAACGGACAGATACTGCCAGATCGCATTCATTTTCCGGGCGTTGTCCTGCACGAAACTTCATCACCTGTTTAGAATCTCTTAAGATTTCTGGGCGATCCGACCTGCAAAGAAAAGAGCTCTGCAAACCCTCTGGCGAAAATCTGCCAATGGTTTGCACAAAAGACGCACAAAAAGCCCATCTGATACGCGTGATGAGGCCTGCAAGTGGCCTAACACAGTGCCCTGGTGCTTCAAAACTTACGGAAGAACTTTGTTCGGTCGAACATCTCTTCCAGTTCTTCCATACGGGCGCGGGTGGTTTCCCAGTTACGCTCCTGCACTTCGGCGATCACGATCTCGGATATCAACATGGTGGTCAGGTTGCTATCCCAGGCTGATGGTGCCGCAATCTGATTGCTGAACGCAACATGTGCCAGGTCAGAAATCGGTGACATCCACTGATCCGTGAACAGGACAATCTGAGCCCCCCGCTCACGGGCAAGCTCGGCCAGTTTCAGCGTGCTGTTTTCGTATCGCCGCACATCAAAGATGACGACCACATCATTTTCATCAAAATCCAGCGCGTAGTGCGGCCAGGCATTTGAGTTTGACGCAATCAGAGTCACATCGGGCCGGATGACCTGAAAATGCAGAAAGAAGTAGTCCGCCAGAGTGCGCGTGATCCGACCGCCGACGATAAAGACCTTGCGCTTTGTGTCGCTCAGCATATCACAAGCGGTGTCAAACGCAGCGGGGTCAATCTTGGCCATGGATTGGCCGATATTGTCGATGATGGCCTTGGTAAATCGGTTCAGCAAATGCGCGTCAGGCGCGTCATCAACCCACTTTTCGCGTTTGGTAAGTGGGCTGGAAATCTTTTCGTTCAGCTCATCCCGCAACCCGCGCTGAAACTCGGGAAAGCCCGCGAAGCCAAGCTTCTGAACCAACCGCGCAACAGTGGGGGTAGAAACCTTGGCCTCCTCCGCAAGTGAGGTGATGGTCCCAAGCCCGGACGCTGGATAGTTTCTGAGGATGACATCCCTCAGTTGAAGCTCCGACCGGGTCAAGTCACCGGTTTTATCCTGCAATCGTTCAGCGATGGTCTGCATGGTCACCCAGACTGTTTCTTGCACTGATGGTATCTTCTGTGTCCGGGATAGTCAAAATATTACCATCTCATCTCACCTTGTATGAATATTTACATTAATTTGTTGACAGAGGAAATGCTGTTGAAGAAAACTTTACACAGAACGGGGGATTCTGATTGGAACAGTGCACGACAGATGCAGAGTTTGCACCGCGGGTTGAAAATCCCGAAGGGTCGTCATCTGTCCTATTGGTGTGTGAACATGCCAGCGCTGATATGCCATCCGAGTTTAATTCCCTTGGGCTCGATGAAGACGCGCTGCAAAGCCACATCGCCTGGGATCCCGGCGCCTTGCGAACTGCCCGATCAATGTCACAGCGCCTGGACGCGTCTTTGGTTTACAGCACTGTCTCGCGGCTGATTTACGATTGTAATCGACCGCCCGAGGCCGCAAGCGCCATGCCCGAACGCAGCGAAGATACGGCAATACCGGGGAATAAAGGATTAACCAACACGCAAAGACAGGCGCGTACCGCGCAATTCTACCACCCGTTCGAATCGCTATTGACCAGAACCTTGAATACCCGTGATCTTCGCACAGCGATTGTGACCATCCACAGTTTCACACCCGTCTACAGGGGCCAGAACCGATCGGTTGAAATTGGAGTCTTGCACGATGCCGACAGCCGATTGGCAGATGCGATGCTCGATGTTGCAGCAGGGTACGATGTTCAACGCAATGCGCCCTATGGACCGGCGGATGGCGTCACACATACGCTGCGACACCATGCATTGCCTCGGGGTCTGCTGAACGTCATGATCGAAATCAGAAATGATCTGATTGCAACACCCGAACAATGCGAGCAGATGGGGAATGTGCTGGCGGATTGGCTGCGTGATGCCATGAAGACCTGTGCGGGTTCCAGTGTCGAGGAAGCGATGCGATGAGGCTGCTTAAGGCATACATCGCAGTGATCGACCGGCTAAACTACGGTATCGGTCGGGTGATCATGTTTGGCATCTTTGCCATGATGGCCGTCCTGTTGTGGTCGACCATCAGCAAGTTTTCTGACCAGCCATCACTCTGGACGCTCGAAGTCGCTCAATTCGCCATGATTGCCTATTTCTTTCTGGGCGGGCCTTACGCCATCCAGATGGGCAGCCATGTGCGGATGGACTTGTTTTACGACACCTGGTCGCTTCGCCGAAAAGCCGCAACCGATGCGATCATGGTGCTTTGCCTGATCGCGTATCTGCTGGTTCTGCTGTGGGGCGGGATCAGTTCGACCGCGTATTCACTGGGGTATTGGGGCACTGAGCCGTTGTCTTTCTTTGCCGGTCTTGTCACCGGCTCGGAAGAGGTCGGCACACTTGAACGCAGCCGCACAATCTGGCGCCCGTATCTGTGGCCCATCAAGACTGTGATGTGTGTCGGGATCATTCTGATGCTGCTGCAGGCACTATCGGAACTGGCCAAGGATATCTTGCGACTTAAGGGCGAAGAAACAGCATGAGTTACGAGTTCATTGCCCTGATGATGTTTGCCTCGATGATGGTGCTGCTGTTCAGCGGTCAGCGCGTCTTTGGGGCAATCGGATTTGTCGCGGTGATTGCCGCGTTGATGCTGTGGGGGGATCGGGGCGGGTTCGATATCGCCTTTTCGCAATCCATCAAGCTGATGCGTTGGTATCCGCTTTTGACCGTGCCGATGTTTGTGTTCATGGGCTATATCCTCTCTGAAAGCCGGATCGCCGATGACCTGTATCGGATGTTCCATGTCTGGATGGGTGGGCTGCGCGGTGGTTTGGCCATCGGAACCATTGGGCTGATGGTTCTGATTTCGGCGATGAACGGGCTATCGGTTGCCGGCATGGCCATCGGAGCCACCATCGCCCTGCCCGAGCTGCTACGCCGTGGGTATGACAAACGCATGGTCACGGGCGTTGTTCAGGCCGGGTCGAGCCTTGGGATTTTGGTGCCGCCCTCGGTCGTTTTGGTGCTTTATGCGATGATCGCAAGGCAGCCGGTAGGCCAGCTTTGGCTGGCCGGCGTGATCCCCGGGCTGATGATGGCCGCGATGTTTGTGATCTACATTGCTGTCCGCTGTAAATTGAACCCGGATTTGGGCCCAGCGTTGTCGGAAGAAGAACGCGCAATGCCGAGGTCCGAGAAGTACCGCTTGCTTCTGGCAGGCCTGCTGCCGTTTGGGATCTTCTTTGCCATGATGATCCCCTTTGTAAATGGCTGGACCTCCCTCGTCGAAAGCTCTGCCATTGGTGCAATCACGGCCTTTGTTGCCGCGGTTCTGAAGGGGCGCATGAACTGGACGGTGTTTGAGACCTCGGTGCGTAACACGCTTGGGATCACCTGCATGTTCATGTGGATCATCCTTGCCGCCCTGGCCTTCGGGGCCGTGTTCGACGGGTTGGGCGCGGTCAAAGCCATCGAAAGCCTGTTTACCGAACGTCTGGGCCTGTCCCCTTGGATGATCCTGATCCTGATGCAGCTTAGCTTTATTCTGATGGGTACGTTTCTGGACGACACAGCGATGTTGGTGATTGTAGCGCCACTGTATATCCCGCTGGTGGGTGCGCTTGGATTCGATCTGATATGGTACGGCGTGCTGTACACGATCACCACGCAGATCGCCTATATGACACCGCCCTTTGGCTATAACCTGTTCCTGATGCGGGCGATGTCGCCCCCGGGCATCACGCTGAATGATATCTATCGATCCATCATACCTTTTGTGGCGGTGATGGTGGGGGCGCTGACGATCATCATGATCTTCCCCCAGATCGCCCTTTGGCTGCCACAAACAGTTTACGGAAATTAAGCGCCGACAAGAGCGCACTGCAAGATCGAGTGTAACTGAACAAGGAGGTTCACATGACCACAAGACGCAAGTTTATCAAAGGTGCCGCCGTTGCCGCACCTGCCGCGCTGGCTGCTCCAGCTCTGGCGCAATCAACAATCACATGGCGGATGCAGACCTATGCGGGCGCTGCACTGGCGGCCGAGGTGGTGGTTCCGGCCATCGAGACCTTTAACAAAATCGCGGGCGACCGCATGCAGATCGAGCTGTTCTTTGCAGATCAGCTGGTCCCTACAGGTGAGCTGTTCCAGGCGATGCAGCGCGGTACGATTGACGCGGTGCAGTCCGATGATGACTCGATGGCGTCACCCACCGAAGTGACCGTGTTTGGCGGCTATTTCCCATTTGGATCGCGCTATTCGCTGGATGTACCTGTTCTGTTCAACCAATATGGTTTGAAAGAAATCTGGGACGAGGAATACTCGAAAGTCGGCGTCAAACACATCTCAGCCGGCGCGTGGGATCCATGCCACTTTGCCACAAAGGACCCAATCCGCTCGCTCGAAGATCTCAAAGGCAAGCGGGTCTTTACCTTCCCAACCGCGGGTCGGTTCCTCAGCCAGTTTGGTGTGGTCCCCGTGACCCTGCCCTGGGAAGACATCGAAGTCGCGGTGCAGACCGGCGAGCTGGATGGCATCGCCTGGTCCGGCATTACCGAGGATTACACAGTTGGCTGGGCTGATGTGACCAACTACTTCCTGACCAACAACATCTCGGGCGCGTGGATTGGCCACTTCTTCGCCAATATGGATCGCTGGAACGAGTTGCCCGAAGACCTGCAAGCCCTGCTTGCGGTCTGCATGGAGCAAAGCCACTACTATCGCCAGTGGTGGTATTGGGGTGGCGAGGCCAACCTTCGGGTCAACGGCACCAAGATGGAGCTGACCTCAATCCCTGATGAGGAATGGGCGCAGGTTGAAAACGCCGCTGTCGAGTTCTGGGATGAGATTGCCGCCGAAAGCCCGACCAAGGCCAAGATTGTTGACATTTTCCGCCAGTATAACGCGGATATGCAAAAAGCCGGACGCCCCTATCGCTACGGCTAAACCAACCGGCGCCCCGACAGGTTCGGGGCGCTGCCTGCCCTATTCAAGGATTGCCAAATGACCTCTCCGCTCACCTTTGATGCACTGAAAGAACAGGCCGCTTCGGGCGTGATTGACACTGTTCTGGTGTGCTTTGTCGACATGCAAGGCCGGCTTATGGGCAAACGGTTCCATGTGTCGAACTTCCTTGAAAGCGGCCATGAGGAAACACATTGCTGCAACTACCTGCTGGCCACTGATCTTGAGATGGCGACACCGGATGGCTACGCCTCGACCAGTTGGAGCCAGGGGTATGGTGATTATGTGATGAAGCCGGACCTGACGACGCTACGGCCTGTACCGTGGCTGGAGGGAACGGCAATGGTTCTGTGCGATATTCTGGATCACCACAGCCACGCACCGGTGTCACACGCACCCCGACAGGTTTTGAAACAGCAGATCGCCCGAGCGGAAAGCATGGGCCTGACCCCCAAAATGGCCACCGAGCTTGAATTCTTTATCTTCAAAAAACCACTCGATGAGATGCGCGCCGAAGGCTACCGCGATCTGACCACGTTGGGGCCGTATAACGAGGACTACCATATCCTTCAGACCACCAAGGAAGAACATGTGATGCGCCCCCTTCGCAATCACTTGTATGCCGCCGGAATTCCCATTGAGAATTCCAAAGGTGAGGCCGAGGTTGGTCAGGAAGAGTTGAACATCAAATATGCTGAGGCGCTGCTTTGCGCTGATCACCACACGATTGCGAAACACGCCACGAAAGAGATCGCCTGGCAACAAGGCCATTCCGCCAGTTTCCTGCCCAAATGGCATCAGGATCGCGTCGGAAGCGCCTCGCATGTACATATGTCGCTTTGGCAAGGCGCGGCGAACGCGTTTCAGGGGGATGGCGCACATGGGATGTCGGACCTGATGCGGCAGTTCATGGCCGGGCTGATCGCCTATGCACCAGACTGTACCTATTTCTTCGCGCCTTACATCAATTCATACAAACGATTTGCAAAGGGTACATTTGCGCCGACCAAAACCGCCTGGTCTGTGGACAACCGCACCGCCGGTTTCCGGCTCTGTGGGGCAGATACCAAGGCTGTCCGGGTCGAATGCCGCATCCCAGGATCGGACATTAACCCCTATCTGACCCAAGCTGCGCTTTTGGCTGCCGGGCTAAAGGGGATCGAAGACAAGCTAACATTGGCCGATGCCGCGACAGGTGACATGTACGAGGATGATAGCGTTCCCGAAATCCCACGCACCTTGCGGGCGGCCACCGAAACCTTGCGCGGCTCTTCGATGCTGCGCGCAGCAATGGGGGATGACGTGATTGATCACTATACCCGTGCGGCTGAATGGGAACAGGAAGAGTTTGACCGCATCGTCACCGACTGGGAAATCGCCCGTGGTTTTGAGAAGGCCTGATAGATGAACAAGATCACCTGCACCTCTCCCATTGATGGCTCGGTCTATGCCGAGCGGGATTGCCTGTCCGTTGACGCCGCTCGCGCTGCTGTTGCGCGCGCGAAGGCGGCGCAGCGGGATTGGGCGGCGCTGCCTTTGCAGGATCGCATCGCCTATGTGAATAAGGCCGTCGCCTATGTCGGCGAGACCACCGATCGCATGGTGACAGAACTCGCGCATCAGATGGGCCGACCGGTACGCTATGGCGGTGAGTTTGGCGGGTTCGAAGAACGCGCCCGTTACATGGCTTCGATTGCCGCAGATGCGCTGGCCCCGATTGTGGTCGAAGACTCAGATGATTTCCTGCGTAAGATCGAGCGTGAACCGCAAGGTGTTGTCTTTGTCGTGGCCCCTTGGAACTATCCCTACATGACCGCGATCAATACGATTGCGCCCGCTCTGATCGCGGGCAATGCGGTGGTTCTGAAACACGCGTCGCAAACCATTCTGGTGGGCGAACATCTGGCCGAGGCCTTCGCGGCCGCTGGTCTGCCCGAAGGCGTGTTTACGAATGTGGTGTTGGATCATGATACAACCTCGACCCTGATTGCCGAAGGCCATTTCGGATTGGTCAACTTCACCGGTTCAGTCGGCGGGGGCCGCGCGATGGAACGCGCTGCGGCGGGAACGTTCACGGCAGTTGCAACTGAACTCGGCGGTAAGGACCCTGGATATTTGCGTGCCGATGCCGACCTCGATGCAGCGGTTGAGACGCTGATCGACGGGGCGATGTTCAACTCGGGCCAGTGCTGTTGCGGGATTGAGCGGATTTACGTGCATCACAGCCTGTTTGATGCTTTCGTCGAAAAGGCGGTTGCGTTGGTGAAAACCTATGTGCTGGGTGATCCGCGCAACCCGGAAACCACACTGGGCCCAATGGCCAACATACGGTTCGCTCAGGAGGCGCGCGCCCAGATTGATGAGGCGATTGCAGCAGGTGCAACGGCCCACATCCCAACCATGCCCACCGATGATGGCGGGGCCTATCTGACCCCCCAAATCCTCACAGGCGTGACCCACGACATGCGGATCATGCGGGATGAGACCTTTGGGCCCGCAGTGGGTATCATGCCCGTGCAAAATGACGCCGAAGCCATTGAACTGATGAATGACAGCCAGTTTGGCCTGACCTGCTCGCTCTGGACCCGCGATGCCGACGCGGCAGAGGCGATTGGTCGCCAGTTGGAAACCGGCACCGTATTCATGAACCGTTGCGACTATCTGGACCCCGCCCTGTGCTGGACCGGGTGCAAAGATACCGGGCGCGGTGCTGGCCTGTCAGCTCTCGGCTTTCACGCTGTCACCCGCCCCAAATCCTACCATCTGAAGAAGCTGAAATCATGACCCAAACCGCCAATTGGAGCTATCCAAACCCCATCCGCTTTGGTGCGGGGCGCATCGCCGAAATAGGCGAGGCCTGCGCTGCGGCAGGGATTACGAAACCCCTACTAGTCACCGATCGGGGCCTTGCCGAGAATGAGATCACCAAGCGGACCCTGGCGCTTATGGAAAGCGCCGGGCTCGGGTCGGGGCTTTTTGCCGAAGTTGACGCCAACCCCACGGATCTAAATGCCGAGGCCGGTGTCGCAGCCTACAATGCAGGTGGTTATGACGGGGTGATCGCATTTGGCGGGGGCTCGGGCCTTGATCTGGCGAAAACCGTTGCCTTCATGGCAGGTCAGACACGACCCATCTGGGATTTCGAAGATATCGGCGATTGGTGGACCCGCGCGAATGCAGATGCCATTGCGCCGGTTGTCGCTGTGCCGACCACGGCAGGAACCGGATCAGAGGTCGGGCGTGCCAGCGTGATCACCAATTCAGAGAGCCATGAAAAGAAGATCATCTTCCACCCCAAGATGCTACCTGCTCAGGTCATCATGGACCCGGAACTGACGGTTGGCATGCCCAAATTCATCACCGCCGGGACCGGGCTGGACGCCTTCGCCCATTGTGTCGAGGCCTATTCCAGCCCGCACTACCATCCCATGAGTCAGGGCATCGCGCTAGAGGGGATGCGCCTGGTCAAAGAGTATCTGCCCCGCGCCTACGCGGATGGCAGCGATCTGGAGGCTCGCGGCCAGATGATGAGCGCGGCGGCCATGGGCGCAACAGCGTTTCAGAAAGGCTTGGGAGCGATCCACGCGCTCAGCCATCCCGTTGGCGCGGTTCATCATACGCACCACGGCACCACCAACGCGGTGTTTATGCCCGCCGTTTTGAAGTTCAACGCCGATGCTATCCGCACACGATTTGATCAGGCGGCGGCTTATCTGGGAATTGAGAGTGGCTTTGACGGATTCTGCGCTTTTGTCGACGACTTCAATGCGTCATTCAACATTCCGCGTACGCTGACCGAACTGGGTGTCAAAGACCCGGATTTCGATGCTCTGACCGAGGCCGCTTTGCGCGACCCAAGCTTAGGTGGCAATCCAGTCCCGCTCGCGGCACAGGATATCCGAGGCTTATTCGAAGCGACCAGATAAGACGCGACCTATTGCCCGGAATAGCCGCCCCTAAGCTTGGGTGGTTGCAACAAGCTCCTTTAGCAAAGCGCGCAAATGCTCTTTGCTATTCTCCCCCAAGGTCTCGGCGATTTCCGTCTCGATCTCTCTGATCTGGTCTGCGGCGCATTTGCGCCAGCGGTGACCTTTGTCCGTTATTGTCACCACCTTATCGCGCTTACTGTCGGGCCCCGCATCAACCCTAACCATGCCCTGTGCGACCAACCGGTCAACCGCCTGCTGTGCGGCCTGACGGGAAAACCCCATCTCTCGATGAATGACAGAGAGTTTGACCGTGCGCCCGCGCAGTTGGGCAAAGACCTGCATATCCGCTGGCCGTATCGCGGCAAACTCCGTCTGTGCCCGCGCATCATCCATGCGCGCGTTCCAATGGGCGATCAAAGTCATCATCATGCCTTTGATGTTCTGGCCCAGAAAGTCATTGTCGTGTTTATCAATCACGGTTGACAATTTGCCTTCATACCTATTTCATCAATCTTAGTTGATATTTATTGGTGACTTCAATGGATCGCAGAACATTTCTGAAAACGTCTGGGGCAACTGCCTTGGCTGCAGGCGGTGGCCTGGCCTGGGCCCAATCTGCCCCGCGCGCCCTGCCGCTAATTCCAATGACGGACCTTACAAACGGGATCGAAGAGCGTATTGCGCTGACACTGAACCCATCGACACACGATTTTGGCAATGGCGCGCAAAGTGCGACTTTCGGGATAAATAACAACTACCTCAGTCCGGTTCTTAAGGTTAAACAAGGCCAAACCCTGCCCTTTGACGTAGTTAACAACATAGGTGACATTTCGACCCTTCATTGGCACGGGCTGCATATTTCGGGAGATGTGGATGGCGGGCCGCATCAAGAGATCGCGCATGGCAGCGTCTGGTCGCCGGATGTGCCGATTGTTCAACACGCTTCGATGAACTGGTTTCATTCGCATATGCATGGCAAAACCGCGCGCCAGACCTATCAAGGGCTTGCCGGTGTCCTGTTGGTCGAAGATGACGGCAGCCTTTCAGCCGATTTGCCACAGACTTATGGCGTGGATGATTTCACGCTGATCCTTCAGGATAAGATGTTCGATGCAGTAGGGCGCATGAGCTACAATGTGTCTGCTGCCGTTTTTGAGGATGGCTTTGAAGGCGATACCCTTATCGTCAACGGCACCATCGCACCCGTCGCGCAAGCGGTTCCGACCGGCCTTGTGCGGCTTCGCATTCTGAACGCCTGTAACGCGCGCTTCCTTGGATTGTCGATGGAAACCGGACCCATGACGGTGATCGCATCGGACGGAGGGTTTCTGCCCGCACCGGTCGAGGCGGAGAGCATCCTGATGTCGCCTGGTGAAAGGTATGAGGTGCTCGTGGATATGAGCGCGCTTGCGGCGAACGCCTTGAATGTCAATCTGAACGGGAACGGTGGCGGGTTCTTTGCCAACCTTTTTGGAGGGAACCAAACAGTGACTGCTTTGCGGTTGGCGAGAACAGCACAGACCGGCTTCACCGGGTCAATGCCGACCAGACTTGCCAATCTCTTCCCTGCTCAACCCTCTGAGTCGACAGTCACGCGATCTTTTGAGTTGAACATGAATGTCGGGGCAGATCTTGCCGCACTTGCGCTGGCGTGGGACAATTTCTGCGGCGATGCCGGAGCGATGGCCATAAACGGTTTGCCAATGAAAATGGACCGGATTGATGAGACGGTCAGAAAAGGCGATACCGAAATCTGGCGTATCTCAGTTGATGATCAACTGCACCCCTTTCACATCCATGGTTGTTCCTTCCGCATTCTCTCACAAAACGGAGGCCCCGCCCCCGCCTATGCGCAAGGCTGGAAAGATATGGTCCATGTCGAGGATGGCTGGTCCGAAGTTCTGGTGCGGTTCGACCATGATGCGCCTTCTGACGCGCCCTATATGTATCACTGCCACATCCTGGAACATGAAGATTGCGGCATGATGGGGCAGTTCACCGTGTCATAGTAAGATCAAACCAACCGCCCCGGGCGCATTCCGGGGCGGTTTTGAGACTAAACCTCCACCTCAACCCTACCGATCGCATTGGAACAGCAGGCAAGAATGTAACCGGCTTCGATATCGTCTTCGGATATCCCGCCATTGTGGACCATATGCACCTCACCTGCTATTTTTCTAACCTTGCAGGTCCCGCAAACGCCAAACGTACAGCCCGAGGGGATGTTCAACCCAACCGACCGTGCAGCGACCAGAACCGTGTCGGTTTCGGCAACTTTGGCAGTCACGCCGGAGCTTGCGAACACAATCTCAGCCTTGCTGTCATCATCTGGGATAACATCGTCCAGCTCTGGCTGATCGGCCTCGGTTTCAACCGGGGCGCCAAAGCTTTCCTGATGATAGTTGTCCATATCATAGCCCAGCCCGACCAGAGCATCGCGTACCGCCTGCATGAATGGTTCCGGGCCGCAGCAATAGACTTCACGCTCCAAATAGTCAGGCGCCATCAGGCCCAGCATCAATTGGTTGAACTGCCCCTGATACCCCGTCCAAGGGCGATAGCGGTCGGGCTCTTCAACAACGAATTTCAGATCTAGGCCAGGGGTTCGGCTGGCCATGTGCTCCAGCCGCTGACGAAAGATGATCTCGGACGGTCGTTTGGCGCAGTTGATAAAGACAATATCCAGATCACGCCCCTCGTCCCACATGCAGGTGGTCATCGACATCATCGGCGTGATCCCGGACCCGGCAGAGATGAATAGATATTTGCCAGCCGTGCTTTCAACATTCGAAAACAGCCCGGCTGGTCCGATGGCTTTGATCCGCATGCCGGGTTGCGCGTTGTCCAGCATCCAGCGCGTTCCAATACTGTCGGGCTGGGCCTTGGCGGTGATCGTGATCGATCGTGGCCGCGAGGGAGAAGATGAGATCGTGTAAGTGCGATGCACAACCCCACCCGGCTGCCCAGGAGCCGGGATTTCAAGGGTCAGAAACTGCCCTGGATGGTACGCAAACATCGACCCAGACGGGGCGCGAAAGGTGAAACTGGCCGTATTGGCCATCTCGGGCACGACCGAGACGCATTCCAGTGTTTCGCTGTCCTGCCAGATATTCGCAACCGCGTTGAGATCTTTCATCACCGTTACTCCGCCGCCATTGTTTCGGGGGCCAACCGACCGGCCAACGTGTTGCAATACCAATCCACGAATTGCAGCACACCGGATTCCTGCGTCGGCGAATACGGGCCAGGCAGATAGGCCGGGCTGTTGATACCCAGCTGATTATCCTCGACCACCTGACGGTCTTCGTCATTGGTGGCAATCCAGACCTCAGTCAGACGTTTCAGATCGTAATCGATCCCTTCGACGGCATCCTGGTGAACCAGCCATTTGGTTGTGACCTCGGTTTCAGTCGGGCTGATTGGTGTGACGCGGAACACGATGGAATGATCAGCCAGAAAGTGGTTCCAGGTTGTTGGGTAGTGAAATTTCAACAACGCCCCTGCATCCGCAAAAGGCGACCGGCCAAGCCAGCGCCGCACGGCGGATTTCCCATCCATCGTATAGCTTTGCGCCCCTTCTTTCAGAGGCATCCGGGCCATACGAAATTGCCCGTCATCATGCAGGTAGAATTGCGAGGGCATCCCAGCGGCTTCGCACCTGTCAAAATGGGCTTGCATATGCAGCGGCGTCTCACCCCCTTCGATCCCTGTGACTGCAGGATCATCAGGGAAGGTACGGCATAGCGCGGGATGGTTACCACCGCAGTGGTAACACTCGCGGTTATTCTCCCAAACCAGCTTCCAATTACCTTTTTCAATGATTGAACTTTCAAAAGCCACTTTGGCGTTGCCCAGATCATGCGGCTCCAGATAAGGGCGTGCGGTATTGGCGAACATGTCGAAATCTGGGGCGTTGTCCGCAAGACAGATGTAAACCAACCCGGCAAGCTCGCGGCAATGCACTATCTTCATACCATGCTGTTTGGGATCGAAATCCGGCCCCATATCGCGCGCCCACAGCAATGAACCATCAAGCTCGTAGGTCCATTGGTGATAGGGGCAAACCAGCTTAGGCACATTGCCTTTTGTAGCCTTGCAAATGATCGAACCACGGTGGCGGCAGGTGTTGTGAAACGCCCTGATTTGGTTGTCAGCACCACGCACAATGACAACGCGGTGGGCGCCCACGGTGTAGGTAACGTAGTCCCCTGCTTTCACCAGTTCACAAGCCGGAATGGCAAACAGCCAATCGCGGTAGTGGATGGCTTCAAGATCGGCCTGAAAAACCTGAGGGTCTGTGTAAAAGGCCTGCTCGAGCGCGTGGCCGGGGATGCGACGTGCCAACAGGCTTTGAATGCTGTTCATTTCTGGCTCTCCTGCCGCGCCCCGCGGCATTGCTTGGGCAGATGACAAGGAGGAACCGTCCGGAGGCGCGCGAGGATCACGTCCGAAACATGTGCCCCCACCGCCACCCGCGGTTTGACATATCTGCAAGGCTGGTTTCCGGACTTGAAAGGGGCTTGCGCCCGGTTGCGACACCTTCCCGGGATCCTCGTCCCAGTGGTTGATTGCCGAACCTGACCTTCCTTACCGTTGCGGGGGCAGTGCCGGAATTTCACCGGCTTCCCAATTCTCCGCTGTCTGAGACTCATACAGCGGCACCTCACATACACAGGATAGAGTCGCGCGGTTCTTATGCTGAGAGACTTGCGACATTTTCAGTTTCAAAACAGACATCTCGATGTTCGGGTCGGATCCGGGTTTGTGCAGTAAAACCCCTGGATACATTTCAGGCACAAACCCGCAATCTTCCGCTCGGCTGGTTTGGCGGTATAAGACATCTTCATAACCGTGCGTCCGTTACGTGCCATCGCCCCAAATGCTGAAAGTAGGAGAGCCCCAATGGAAATCAGACCCTTTGGCGTTGAGATGTGGATGAATGAGTTCGAGACGACCTGCGAACTCAATCTGGCTGAGACCTGCGTTCAGTCCATCACGCTGGGCGAACTGTTCGACATGGCGGGCCAGCACAATAGCATTCTGAACGATCTGTCATCCATGAAGATGACCTATGGCGCAATTGAAGGGTCAGAACGCCTGCGCGATGCGATCTGTGGCCTGTATGACAGTCAGGGCCGGGATAATATCCTGACGACGCATGGGACCATCGGCGCGAACTCGCTGGTGCATCAGACGCTGGTATCGCGTGATGATCACGTGATCTCTGTAATCCCGACCTATCAACAACACTATTCCATTCCCGAAAGCATCGGTGCCGATATCGAATTGTTGCATCTGCGGCCCGAAAACGCGTTCCTGCCCGATCTGGACGAGTTGCGGGCGATGGTGCGACCCGATACGCGCCTGATTGCGATCAACAATCCCAACAACCCAACCGGGGCGCTGATGGATCGCGCATTGCTGGAACAAATCGTCGAGATTGCGCGCGACGTTGATGCCTGGCTGCTTTGTGACGAGGTCTATCGCGGAACGGATCAGACAGGCGACGGCTTCACCGTCGCGGTCGCGGACCTGTACGAAAAAGGGATCAGCACGGCAGGCATGTCAAAGGCCTATTCGCTGGCCGGGTTGCGGGTTGGCTGGATCGCCGGACCCAAAGAGATGCTGCATGACGTGATGATCCACCGGGATTACAACACGATCTCGGTCGGCAAGATTGACGAAATGCTAGCCGCCATGGCGCTGGAACATCGCGACAAGATACTGGCGCGGGCGCACCGGATCACTCGCGAAAACTTGCGGATCGTTCAGGATTGGATCGTAAATGAGCCGCTGCTCAGCTGGGTGCCACCAAAATCCGGCACTACGGCCTTGTTGAAATACGATCTGCCGATGGCTTCACGCGATCTATGCGTGACGCTTTTGCAAGAAGAAGGTGTGATGCTGACGCCGGGCAGTGCTATGGACATGGAAGGCTGGCTGAGGCTTGGCTACACCAACCCGACACAAGATTTGAAAGCTGGTCTGGCCCGGATTTCGGAATTTCTGGCGCGCCACGCCAAGTCGTAGCGCGCCAAACGGCCGCGCAAGAATGTAGATTCAACCCGTCTTGCGCCGTCTCAAACGTCCTGTCCGATCAAAAGAGACGACAAACCCCATGAAATTGGTAGATGTCAGATCGCATGCTCTAGAGGGCATGAAGAGGCTGCAGCGCAAGACCATCCGTGGTCGATTTTCAGAGAGTAAGTAAGATTGGAATCCGCTACTCAATTTGTTGATACAGCCTTTATAGGGCTTTGCCTGTTTTGTGCTAACCTGCTGTTTCTAAGAAAGCGCGATACCGGTGTGTTCATGCCACTGGCCGCGCTGTTTCTTATACAAGGCCTGTCCTCTCTTGGCGCTTTGATCGCCGACGCGTCCGTAAGTGAGGTCGAGTTCAACCTTGTGATGCGCGTCAGCGTGCTTGTGGTTGTGTTCGATTTCGCAAGCCCCTTTTTGTTTTGGCTTTATGTCCGCGCCTTGACCAGCGAAGCGGATGAAGCGCACAAACCAAGGCTGCGTTATCACCTGCCTCCGATCATCATATCCGGGCTGCTGATGTCATCGCTGATGTTTCTGCCAACGGATCTGAGCGATGTGGACCTTCCAGAGGACGATCCCCGGTTGTTGCGGTTTGTGTTGATCGCCTTGGCGGTTTTGGTCGCTGACGTATTGTTTCGGATCATAATGGCCGTTTACCTGATCCTAATCATCCGAATGCTAATGACATACCGCAAACGGCTGCGCGAAGTGTTTGCAAGCACCGAAAACCGTGAGCTGACCTGGGTTTGGGTGATCACTTTGGCAGCTATGTCATTTTGGTTTCTATCCGCTGCTGTCAGCATTCTTACAGTGTCCGAGGCCGTCGGGTTCGAGGTGCAAGATGAGTTGCTTGATTTCTTGGAAAGCCTTGCCCTGCTGTTTCTGTTCTGGGTCATTGGCATATGGGGCCTACGCCAACGTCCCGGCCTGACCCGAACACCTGTCTCAGATCCGCCGGACCCGGATGAGCCAGCCGAGCGCAAATACAAGAAATCTGCCCTTGATGAAGAACGCGCTGCGCGGATTGCGAAGAAAATCGAAACGGCGATGAGCCAGGACCTGCTTTATCGCGAACCGAACCTTAGCTTGTGGGATCTGGCCAAGCATATCGGTGTCACATCGCATTATGTTTCGCAAACGTTGAATGCCAACCTGAACAGCACGTTCTTCGACTATATCAACCGGTGGCGGATCAATGACGCAATCGAGCAATTGACCTCGACCGACGAGACCATTCTGAACATCGCGTATGATGTTGGCTTCAATTCGCGCTCAGCCTTTTACAAGGCTTTTAAGCGCGAGACGGGGAAAACGCCTTCTGACGTACGCAACTAGTCTGGGAAGCAACTGAACCAGCACGATCACCGCGCTGGCTCAGTCGACGAGGCATTTTCTGTCAGGTCTTAAAACTGGTAGGCGACTGACACGACGGCTGCATAGTTTCCTTTGGATTTCACAATCGGACTGTCCGCCGCATCGCCTAACAGACGCGAATAGGCCAACAGGCCGGTAACACCCCAGCTTCTGCCGATCTGTTTGCTGACGCCAAGTTCGACATTCAGCGCATTTACACCGGACTCCGCCCGGTATTGGCGCAGACCTGAACGGGCGGATTGGGCTGAGGTCACACCAAAGAAACTTTGGTTGTAGTCCTCATCTGCCCAATCGACAGAGACCCCACCGATCAGAACAACGCCGTTTTGGCTGGTTTCGTCGCTATAGGGTCGGCCTGTGGGGGCCAGCGCACCACGGATCACGCCAAACGGCACCTGCGTTTGCAGACCCAGTGACACAACGGTGCCTTCCGAGCCACCCAAGAACTTCCTGACATCCGCCGTCGCGGTCAGGCTTTGACCCAGATCGAACTGAGTACCCAGCGACAGCACAGCGCTATTGTCGATATCGCCCAATCCTTTCAGATCGTCGCTATCGTCTTCGTCCCGTCCGCCGCCATAGCCAACAGCCGCAGACACACGAAACCCATTCTGATCGTACAGAAAGGCACCCAGTCCCTGATCCGAGATTACAAACCTGTCCCGCCAAACGCCTTCAAAAGTGACCAGCGGTGCCAGTTCATACTCATCCGATCCTTGATATTCGGGGACCAATCCACCGCCTGCGCCGATGTAAAATGCCCAGTCTTTGTCCGAAGCCGATAAGGTGTTGGCAACCTGGGCGGATAGTGGCGTGCTGCTCAGCACAACGCCAAATCCAATTGCGGCAAACCTTCCGCAACTACGAGAATTCAATGTCATGAATTTCCTCAATCTTCTTACTGTTTTGATGACGGCCAGGGACCGTCGGGCGTGTGACTGACAAGGCGTTTCGACATGCACCCCATCACGGGCGCATCGGCAAAACGCCCTGATCAGACGCAGCACCAAACTATCCTTCATCCGAATGATTGCCGTCCCGTCCGGTCGAACGGGACATCCCCAGCTGTTCTCGCCGATGGGTCGAGACGCTTAAAACATGTTGTTCGGCTTAGCTTTTCCCCACCACCGCGTGATTACGCAGGGGCCATGAAACAAAGGAGTAGAAACGTGCAACATAAGCACAGAAAACGCATTTTCATTCGAAGACGTTACAAATCCGGTCGTGTTCTGGATACGGACACCAAACAAGCCCTGCTGCTGTTGCTTGCAATGCTCCTGGCTTTTGGCATCGCCTCGGCACAAAAGGCCTTAGCTGCTGATATCCGACCCAAAGATGGTGTCTGGCAAGGCGCAACAACCGTTCGTCAGGTCAACGGTTGCACACCTGAGATTCAGCAAGAGATCAAAAGCGGGCCCCAGACCGAAATCCTGTATCACGACTCGATGACCTTTAAGGCCCCGTTCGATTTCAAACAGTTTAACCGCGTGCTGGATGCAGATGTGAGCTGGACCAAACAAGGCCCTAATCAGTGGCACGGCACAGTGGTCGAAACCGAGCGTACTATGTTCGGCGCAGTAACCAGCACCACTGAGTTAAAAACCCTTGTCGCCAGTGACACACGGATCAATCAAACCGCCGTCATGACCGTTTCATTTTCGCGCCGGCTGGCAGAAAAGCTTGGGGTTTCCGCGCCGTGCGTCGTTGATATCGATATCATCCACCGGCATCTGGGCCCATGAAACCGAACGTCCATCAGACCCTCGGCTGGAAACGCCCTTAGCTCGTTTTTGCTGTCGATGCACCCTTTGAGGCGAAACGGTCCAGAAACGGAATGGTGAACATCCCCAGGAACACCAGGTTGCCGATCAGGTTGAACGGCGCGCCCGCCAGCACAGACCCCAGGCTGTCGACGCAGAACCATGTCCAGATCGATACGAGGATGACCCGTTTTGAGAATGCGGGCGCGATGCGCATCCCCTCGCCCACGAGCGCCCAGAGCAGGATACCCCAACCGACCATGATCCCCCCGCCGATCGCGCTGAGCAGTCTTGCCCCCTCGGACGTAAGTCTCTGCGCGCCATCGAGCGGCCAAAAGATCAGATCGCCAAAAAAGGTTGGCACCGCTGCCATGGCGGGATGGGCCCCCATCCAGATGACGCCGCCGAACAAAATCACCAACCCGGCCCCGGTTTTTAGAAGCTTCTCTTGCAGGTCCATGACATGTCCTTTCTTCTCATATTGGTGATTGAGATCTAAGACTGCACAGGTAATGTATGCAATTACCTGTCAGGTAAGGATTGTGATTTATTCGGCACATAACCGCGAGGGAGGACAGTTTTTGCCACAGTTCGGTTCGCTGCTGAAAGGCTGGCGCGGCACCCGTGGGCTGAGCCAGCTGCAACTGGCAGGTCTCGCGAATGTTTCAGCGCGTCATATCTCGTTTCTGGAAACCGGTCGCGCGCAACCCAGCCGCGACATGGTGCTACATCTGTCCGAGGTTCTGGATGTCCCCAGACCCGAGCGAAATCGCCTGTTGTACGGGGCCGGATTTGCCGCGCTCTATAGGCAGGAAGCCCCCGACAGCGCCTTGCTGAAACCCATCAATGATGCAATCACACATCTTCTGTCGAGACACGATCCCTACCCCGCGATTGTTCTGGATGGGCTTTGGCGATTGCGACATCTCAACACAGCGGCAAGCGCGTTGCTGACGGTTGCTGGACTGTCCGAGGGCGATAGCTTGCTTAAAGCAGTTTGCGACCCGGATTGGGGGCCCAGCATTATCGAAAACTGGGGAGAGGTTGGCCACCATACGATGGTCCGGCTACGTTCCGAGAGTTTACAGGCCGGCGGAGTATCCGAACTGGACGAAGCTGTCGCGCGGTTGGCCGCCGATCCGGCCATTGCAGCCTGGCGACCTACCGGACCGTTGCCGCCTGTGATCCCCACAATATACCGAGCTGGTGGCTTGCGCCTCAGCCTGTTTTCCACCTTTTCCCAGTTTCGCACCGCAGAAGACATTGTGGTCGCCGATCTGAATATCGAGCTGATGTTTCCCGCCGATGAAGAAACGCGCGACGCTTTGAGTGTATTCGCTGCTGTTGGCTGACTGCGGGGCGCGATCTGCTAGCGGACTAAGCATGTTGCTGAAACACGCCCAGAATCAAACTCATAAGCTCTAGCAAAGCCTGATCCTTTCCGGGTGTGTTCACTTCAATCGTGGAATGGTCGTTTAGAAAGGATTGCCGGGTCATTTCACCTTCTGACAGCGCCAGCAAAGAGTCATAGCTGGTGCGCAGCACGACATCAGGGTTTGTTGCTTCTGCATAAGATACACTTGCAGATCCGTCTGAGGCCTTCAGTTCAAATGCCTCGCCATCCACAACAAGGCTTGCCACCAAACTCAGATCCCCAGTGCAAACACGTTGCGCGGCAGCGTTGAGCGTTACCGCGACTGTACGCAGGTTTCCGGGTCGGACAATTTCGCCCGTATTGGGAAACAGTGCACCAAACATCGCCAGCTCAAAAATCAGGTTGCCTGTTCGGCGTCCCAAATCTGTCAGTTCATACAGCATCGCACCATGGGGGCCATCGCGTCTGGCAACCAGCCCATCGGCAACCAACTTGGCAAGCCGATCGGTCAGCAGGTTTGCAGCGATCCCGCTGAGCCCGCTTTGCAGGTCGGTAAATCGCGCTGGATCGGCATGCAGGTCCCGCAAGATCAACAACGTCCATCTGTCACCTATGCGATCCAATCCGCGTGCGATCGGACAGAGCAGTTTATACGAGCGTGGCTTAGCCATTGCACACCTCACGGTTTCGTTACTTTATTTTTTAAAGTAACCGCTTTATTCCCCTAACTATCGAATGGAATGGAGTCGATGCAATGTCAACACAGCCCAGGATTTTGGTGACAAGTGCTGGTGGAAAAACCGGCCTGCCTGTAGCCCTTCAATTGCTTACCAAGGGTGTCCGCGTCCGCGCCTTGGTGCGTTCCAGAGATCATCGCGCAGATCGCCTGAAAGCGGCTGGCGCTGAGGTTTTCGTTGGCAATCAATATGATATGAGCGATTTGCGCAAAGCGATGCAAGGTGTGCAACGCGCCTATCAATGTGCCCCGACCGCTCCTAACGGATTACACTTCAATGCTGCCTTCACTGCGGCAGCCTTTGAAGCCAAGATCGAGCATGTGGTCACACTTGGACAATGGCTTTCAAGCGTTGATCATCCGTCTCTGTTCACGCGCGAAGTGTATATCAGCGACATACTGATTGGCATGCGCCCTGAAATGAGCGTGACGACGATCAATCCGGGCTGGTTTGCCGAAAACTATCTTATGGGTGTTGGGCTGGCAGCACATCTCGGGATACTGGCGATGCCGTTGGGTGACGGAGAGACCAGGAAAAACGCCCCACCCTCGAACGAGGATATTGCGCGTGTCGCTGTTGCTGCCTTGTTGGATCCAGAAACACATAGTGGTCAAGCCTATCGACCCACCGGGCCCGAACTGATCTCTCCAAACCAGATTGCTCATGACATTGGTGAAGCACTTGGGCGTCGCGTGCGGTACATGGATATCTCGGAACGAATGATGCTAAAGGCGCTCAAGGCAATGCCCCCGTCAAATTACTCCGAAGCCGCGGCCTCGCAGCTCGCGCTTTATTCCGAAGAATACAGGCGAGGGACTTTTGCTGTGAACGCGCCAACAGACGCTGTAGCACGGTTAGGTGGGCAAGAGCCTGATAGTTTTTTGACCATCGCAAAGCGAACAGTCGCTGTACGCCCGGATTTGGCCCGCAGCACATCACGTACAATCGCGGCAATGGGCGGCTTTGTCAGAATGTTGCTCACCCAGCCACCCGATCTGGACCAGATTGCGAACGACCGTGACTTTGTTCCGATCGCAATCCCTAAATTCAGTCAAGACGACCCCGCCTGGCGCCGCACCCATGCCGTTTCCAAAGTTCTTAACTCCAGAGAGGTCGCCTAACATGACTGCACTGATGATATCGACCATCAAAGTAACCGATCCTGCCGGATTTCGGGACTATATGGCCAAGACTCAAGAGATCGCCCGTCCGTACGGTGCCAAAGCCCTCTTCAAAGGGATGCGGAGTGCCACTCTCAACGGCACGGATACCGAGGGTGACATGGTCGTTGTTGTTAGCTTCCCTGACATCGAAACTTTGGAGCGGTGGAATACCTCGGACGATTACAAAAAGATCGTAGCCCTGCGAGATGCCAGTTCCAGTCAGGTGATGACGGCCTATAGTGCCTTTGAATGATACACGGTCCCACCCTTTAATGGGTGGGATCAAATCCATTTAGATTGAACTATTTGCACAAGGTACTTTTGATGAAACGAGCTTTTACCAACATACTGACCCATGATGTCGCTGCGACGGCCGCGTTCTACGAAGATCTGTTGGGCCTGACGCGCAGTGGTGATTTTGGATGGTTCATCATTTTGTCCGATGATGGTCTGCCCGGATTCGAGCTTGGCATTCTTGACAAAGATCACGAGTCAGTTCCTGATATTCTGGCGTGCCCCCCGCTGGCGCCATCCTCACCTTTGTCGTCGACGACGTCGAGGAGTTGTATCGCAAAGCCATTGCAAACGGGGCGGAGATACTCCAGCCGCCGACCGATCTGTTCTACGGCCAACGACGCCTGATGTTGCGCGACCCCACCGGAACAGCCGTGGATATCAGTTCTCTCATTCGCTAGCGGGCACCCTCACCCTAGAAAAAAAGGAACCGTTTGATATGGGCATTCCAACACCCCCATATACCGGCCAGTGTCTTTGCGGCGCAGTGCGTGTCACCCTCACGGCCGCGCCCCTACTGACTGTGGCTTGTCATTGCGCCGACTGCCAGAAACTCACGGCCAGTGCGTTTTCATTGACCACGATGTTTCCGCGCGACAGCTTTGAATGCACCGGCGCGCTAGTAACGGGAGGGCGACACTCGGCCGAGCGGCGGCATTTCTACTGCCGCTCCTGCCTCTGTTTTGTCTATTCCGAGGTTGGTCAAACAGACCGGATCAACCTGCGCACATCCGTGTTGGACGAGGCCGACAAGTTTGAACCCTTTCTTGAGGTTATGCGTGAAGACAAGTTGGAATGGTCCAACACTCCCTCTGTCCATCGCTACGACAGGTATCCGACCAGCCCTGAAGAGTTGCAGGCATTGATGTCAGCTTACTCGACCTGGTGCGCACCCGGTGGCTAACTGCTTGATCCCAGGGTGTACCGCTTGCGCTCAGCCTCCATCGCTGCGCGCCATTCGGCCCGCAATAGGTCCATCCGACGTGGGATTTTGTCCGGCAGAATCTGTCCTTGAACGATCAGTTCCGTTCTGAAGTATCGAAACCCCTCACGAAGCTCGCACCAGGCCGCAATGATCCGGCCCGCGTCCCGATAACCCAGTAAGATCGGCCAGATCACCCGGTCCGTCAGAGTATTCTTGCTGTCACGATAGGTCAGCGAAATCTTCGCACGTTGCCTGATGGCCTGGCGAATGTCAGCCGCTGACAAGGCTTCTGACACAGGATCAACAGGCGCGACGCTTAGGATGGGGGCCGCAAACGACGCCTCGAACCGTGCCGGGCTGACCGTTTCGATCTTTGACAACAACTTTTCCGCAGCCAGCGCCAGCTCTGGCTCGCCACGCGTTCGCACCCATTGCGCGCCAAGAATTGCCGCTTCGATCTCGTCCGAAGTCAGCATTAGGGGCGGCATGTGAAAGCCAGCCTCCAGCACGTAGCCAACGCCAGCTTCGCCCTGAATTGGTACGCCCTGGGCCATCAGGGCAGCGATGTCGCGATAGATGGTTCTTCTGGTCACGCCAAGCTCAGCGCCAATCGCCTGCCCCGAGATCGGAACCTTAGCTCGTCGCAGAATTTCAATAATCTCAAACAGCCTGTCACCGCGTCTCATTCCACTCTCCTTGTGGGGTAAGATATCCATGCTGACAACATGCTGTCAGCAGAGGGCGTGTAGATATCAGATCAGACCTGAAACAGGAGATAAATGAATGAAGCACATCCTATCTATGGCACTTGCAATGCTCTTTGCGGGCAGCGGCGGTTCAGCTGCACAAGACGCGGCGCTTTTGGCCATGGGTGCTTATGTGCAGGCCGATGACATGCAAAAATCCGAAACGTTCTATCGCACACTGTTCGCGCGGGATCCGATAATCCAACTGGAGGGGTTTGTCGCTTTCGATATATCGGGCGGTTGGTTTGCGATCGTGTCACGCAACAAATACGCGCCTGACGCCAAAACAGGCACCGGCGCGGTCCCATATATTAGGTCAGGTAGCTTAAGCACGCTACGTACCCGAATTCAAAACACAGGCGCTGAGGCACCCGAGATTCTTGAAGAACCAGGCATTCACTTGCTCAAGATCACTGACCCAAACGGCCAACTTGTTGAGTTTTTTCAGCTTATCAGCCAATGAAACAGTGCCCCCGACAAAACCGGGGGCACCTTCTTCTGGTTACCGGTTTCCAATCCGGCGCACCGGACCATCGAACGTGGGAACCGACAGGACAAAGGGATCAGTCGGGTAGCAGATTGCCTGTTCCTCGAGCATCGCAATCGCGATTTCTTCGCCCATGCGCAGGCTGTCATAGTAATCCGAGTAATAATGCACACCGGCCATATTGCGCCCGATCGAGATATTGGCAGCAAGCTTGTTCAGCTCACCTTCCAGGGTCAGTGGGCACTTGACGACCTTGCGGTCAAGCTTATCACAGCCTTTCTTCGGCGCTGTATATTCGCTCGCCTCAGAAATAGAGCGGTAGAACCCGTCCTTGCCACAATTGCAGCTATCGCGATCAGCGTTTTTGCCCAGAACTGTGCTGGTGTCAAAATAGGCTTTCAACACTGTTACACAGGCACCCGCAACGGTCGCATGCCCGGCACCATAAGCTGGATGCATCGGAGAACCTTCACCGAAGGCCATAGGCAGCAAAAAGTTACCTTTGTTGAATTGCTTTGGCTGCCTTGGGTTACCGTGCGCGATCTTGTCGAGGGTCGATTTACCATCGCGCCCTTTGTTCGACATCAGATCATCACACATCTTGCTGAAAGCCCCGCAAAGACTGGGGTGATATTGCTCGATCACATCAGCCTTTGCGAGCCGCGCAGCCAGTGCTTCAGGGCGCAGACGCAAATGGTTATTGAACTTTTGGAACCGAACCGCCTTCAGCGCGCGTGTCGCCACTTCGGTCACCAGAGTCAGAATATGTGGACCACCATAAAGGGCAAACCCGCCCGCATTCTGTGGTTGACCCGAACTAGGATCGTAGACATCGCGCATGCCCGAGAGATTTGCAAACCCCGGATCAAACGGCGTGCCCATGCCCAGCAGGATTAGACAAGCATTGAGATAGGCCTGATAGAGCGCGTCGTAGTGCACATACGTAGCCAGATCGCGCGGTGTTTTTATGAAACAGCGCTTCTTCTCGCCAAAATCCTGACCAGCGCCACACATATTGACGTCATAGCCCTGTTGAACATCAAGCCACTCTTTCCATGTCTTCATGTAGTCATCGCCTTTGGCGGCAACCAAAACACGCTGGTCTACCTGCTGAGCACCAAAGCTGATCAACCCGTCCTCTAGATCAACGGATCCAGCCTGATCGCGGGTACCAATCAACATGAGCTGAGACAGGTACGGTCCCTTGTCACAGCCCGGGGACGAGCCTCTGAAGGCAGTTTGAGCATCCAGCGTAGTTGTTGTCGCACTTGTGCGACCTCTGCCACCTGGGAAACCGGCTTGGGCAAAATCAAGCGCATTCAGCCGCGCGACTGAGTTGGACAGCTGAGCACCACCGGTTTGAAACTGTGAAAATGACACATCGCGCAAAATGGCCAACTCGTAGACTTCGGCCATCTCAAAGGTCAGCTCGTCGCTACAGAGTTCGGGTGCGGGCGGCATAGTTACGGCCTGCGCATCGGGCCCTTCAAGGTCATAGACCACACCGGCAGTCGGTGCCTCCCACTTTCTGCGCCCCTTTCCCCTGGGCGGGGTTGGGACAGGAACCCGGGATGTGAACGGCTCGATCCAGCCTTCATCAATGGCCTGACGAAAAGCTTCGAAATGCCCTTTGTCATCAACAAGCCCGGTAGCAGAGTTGTGATTGAGCCCCTTGGTAAAGCTCATCGGATAATGTGCAGTGGCGTATCTCTGCTCGTCACCATTGGCAATGTGATCTGGGTGTACCCGGTCATGCGCCATGCGTGCAGCGGACACCCGGCCTTCAAATGCGGCCTCTCGACGGTTGACTGCCATGTCTAACACTCCTTTGAAAATAAAAATTTTAAATTGAATTGGTCTTAAAACGCTGACGCGAAAATAACGTCAACGCGTGCTGGTCTCTATCACAGAGCGTGTTTGTCCGCCGTGAAACAGATCACGTTTGCCGATAGATTGGCCGGTGGCCTACCGGGAAATAACCGGATCAGGCACAGATGATGTTATGCGGAAGTCGCTGAAAGGCTCTGACGCAGATAGCCTAAGGCGATTTCGGTTGCGTCATCCGGGCTGAGGTTTCCGCCCTTGAACGACAATCGAATGTAGAGCCCATCAATCAGAGATGCCAGCGCCACCGCAACCTCTTCAGCCCGCGTGCCGACAAGTGGTTTCAGATTGCTTTTCAGATTGGATTGCAGCCTGTGATAGTAGATATGCAACAGGCGTTCAGTGTCTTTGGAATATTGCGCCTGCACATAGAAGCTTAGCCAGGCATTGGTGATGCCGGGGCGGAAGTTCTGACTTGAAAAGCAAGAAATAATAATGGCTTCTAGTCGTTGTTCGGGCGTTTCCGCCTGCGCCAAACCTTTGCGCACATCGGCCCCAAAGATCGTCAGAATGCGCCGCATGGCCGAGATCAGAATCTGTTCCTTGCTGCCAAAATAATGATGCGCCAAGCCGCTGGACACTCCGGCAACATCCGCGATCTTTGCAACCGTAATATCGGTTGATCCAGTCCGACCAATCTCGGCAATGGCGGCTTCGATGATCTCGTTTTTGCGTATGTCTTTGATTTTTGTTCTTGGCATATCCAGCGCCTAGTTCATCATAGAAACAGGGTCAAATAAATTGATTATTGACTAATGAATCAATTTTTTGATTATACGTCAACAAATATACAAGAAACCAACGGGAGAACATGATGTCTTTTAAAGTGACTGCAACGGCGCTGGCGGCGCTTCTGAGCGCAAACGCAGCTTATGCCGCCTGCGACAAGGTTACATTTTCGGATGTGGGATGGACAGACATCACCGCGACCACGGCGACGACCACAACCATTCTTGAAGCGCTGGGTTATGAGACGGACGTCAAAGTCCTATCCGTGCCGGTGACTTACAAATCGCTCGAATTAGGGGATGTGGATGTCTTCTTGGGCAACTGGATGCCCACGATGGAGGCCGACATCGCCCCTTACCGCGAAGCTGGCACCGTCGACACCGTGCGGGCCAACCTGAAAGGCACTCAGTACACCCTGGCCACCAACGCGGCGGGCCGTGACTTGGGCATTGCCACTTTTGCCGATATCGCCACCCATGCTGACGCTCTGGATGGCACAATCTACGGGATCGAGCCGGGCAATGACGGCAACCGCATCGTTCTGGACCTGATTGCCGAAGACAAGTTTGGTCTATCCGCGATGAACCTGGTCGAAAGCTCGGAACAGGGCATGCTGGCGCAAGCATCGCGCATCGACGGTCGCGGCAAACCCGTGGTGTTCCTGGGCTGGGCGCCACACCCGATGAACTCGAATATGGAGCTGACCTACCTAACCGGTGGTGAAGAATGGTTCGGCGCCGAGGGCGACGTCTATACCAACACACGCAGTGGCTATGTCACCGAATGCCCCAATGTTGGTGCGTTGCTGACCAATCTTGAGTTCACGCTGCCGATGGAAAACGAAATCATGGCTTCCATTCTGGAAGATGGTCAGGATCCAGCAGATGCGGCCAAGGCATGGCTCGCAGGCAATATGGACACTGTCGAGGTTTGGCTGGACGGGGTCACAACGCTGGATGGCGGTGACGCGAATGCCGCGGTCAAAAGCGCTCTGGGTCTCTGATCTCAGCTATAAACCAACTCTGTCTCCGGCCCTTATTTCTCTGTGAGGGTCGGAGATTTTTTGTGATGTGAAAGGGAAACCATGGATTGGCTAGAGGGTTCGAAAATCCCGGTCGGGAAGTTTCTCGAACAGATTTTTTTGTGGGTGCAAAACAAGGGTGCATTCTTTTTTGATGCCCTGGCAACGGGCCTCGAGGCGCTGATTGACGGTATTTTGTGGGTTCTTCAAACCCCCAATCCGCTGATCACGGTGCTTGCATTTACGGCAATATCCTATCTTTTGCAGCGCAATTGGAAGACCAGTGTACTGGTGTTTCTGTCTTTCTTGTTTGTGATCAACCAAGGCTATTGGGAAGAAACCACCGAAAGCCTGACTCTGGTTCTGTCAGCCTGTGTTGTCTGCATGTCAATCGGTGTGCCAATTGGAATTGCCGCAGCCCATCGCCCGCGATTTTTCAGCTTTTTGCGGCCAGTTCTGGACCTGATGCAGACGCTACCAACCTTTGTCTATCTGATCCCGGCAATCGTCTTCTTTGGCATCGGAATGGTGCCCGGACTGATTGCGACGGTTATCTTCGTTCTGCCCGCCCCGATCCGCCTGACCCATCTGGGTGTGTCGTCCACACCCGAATCCCTGCTCGAGGCCGTGGATGCCTTTGGCGCGACCCCGTTTCAGAAGCTGGTCAAAGTCGAGATCCCGTGGGCCTTCCCGCAAATCATGGCCGGTTTGAACCAGACGATCATGTTGTCGCTGTCGATGGTCGTTATCGCGGCACTTGTCGGGGCCAGCGGTCTGGGTGTTCCGGTTGTGCGTGCCCTGAACCAGGTCAACACGGCGCTTGGGTTCGAAAGCGGCCTGGTCATCGTGGTTATCGCCATCGCGCTTGACCGGATGCTTAGAATGGAGCGCTGATCATGACAACCGCAGTCAAATTCGACAATGTCTCCATTGTGTTTGGGGACAATCCGAAACGCGCCTTGCCCGAGATGGATCAGGGCAAAGACCGCGCCGAAATCCGCGATCTGACGGGTCAGGTTCTGGGTGTACACGATTGCTCGCTGACGGTGGATGAGGGCGAGATTCTCGTCCTGATGGGCCTGTCCGGGTCCGGCAAATCAACTCTGCTGCGCAGTGTGAATAGCCTGAACCCTGTGGTGCGCGGCGATGTGCAATTGCGCCATCAGGGATCGTTGGTGAACGTGAACCGCGCAGATGCGTCCACCCTGCGCTCCATCCGTCAAAGCAGCGTCGCGATGGTGTTTCAGCAATTCGGCCTGCTACCCTGGCGCAGCGTCCGTGAAAATGTTGGCCTTGGGCTGGAACTGAGCGGCGCACCGCAAAAAGAGACCATCGAGCGCGTGGACCGACAACTGGAGCTTGTTGGTCTGTCCGAATGGGCCGATCTGAAGGTTTCAGAACTGTCAGGCGGCATGCAGCAACGCGTTGGGCTGGCGCGTGCCTTTGTCACAGAGGCACCGATCCTTTTGATGGATGAGCCATTTTCGGCCCTGGACCCGCTGATCCGGAACCACCTGCAAAACGAGCTGTTAGAGCTTCAGCGCGAACTTAAACGGACGATCATCTTTGTCAGCCACGATCTGGATGAAGCCTTCAAGCTGGGCGACAAGATCGCCATCCTCGAAGGGGGGCGCATCGTACAAAGCGGGACGCCAAAACAGATCTATACAGACCCCGCGAACGCGTATGTGACGGAATTTGTCAATCACATGAACCCGCTGGGCGTGCTGACGGCCGAAGATGTCATGGGGCCGCCCGGTCAGGCTGAGGGGCGCGAAATTCCGGCGGAGATGGCGGTGAAAGATGTCATGTCAATCCTGCCCGATGATGGAACACCTTTGATCGTCATGCGCGACGGATCGCGCCTGGGCGAGATTTCGAACACCTCACTGGTCAAAAACCTGTCCGAGCGGTGCTGAGCAACAGCCCCAATGACATAACGGAATATCAAGATGGACTTTCAACCAAAGGCCAGCCATTTCGTAAATGGCGCCTATATCGAGGATGCAAACGGAATCCCGATTTCCTGTGTCTTCCCTGCAAATGGCGAAGAGATCGCACGCCTGCATTCGGCCACACCCGAGATTGTCGAGCTTGCCGTCAAAACGGCGCGCGCAGCGCAGATTGAGTGGGCCAAACAAACCGGTACCGAGAGGGGCCGGGTTCTGCGGCGTGCTGCAGATCTGATCCGCGCCCGTAATCATGATCTGTCCTGGTTGGAAACGCATGACACGGGCAAGCCGCTGCAGGAAACGATCTGCGCCGATGCAACCTCGGGCGCGGATGCGCTGGAGTATTTCGGCGGGCTTGCCGCCAGCCTGACCGGCGAACATATCCCGCTGGGTGAAGATTGGGCCTATACAAAACGCGTCCCATTGGGCGTGTGCGCCGGTATCGGGGCGTGGAACTACCCCACTCAGATCGCGTGCTGGAAAGGGGCCCCTGCCCTGGCCTGCGGAAACGCGATGGTCTTCAAGCCCTCCGAATTTACACCGCTGAGCGCACTGAAGATTGCCGAGATTCTGATCGAGGCTGGCGCGCCTGCAGGTCTGTTCAACGTCATTCAAGGCTATGGCGATGTAGGCGCAGCACTGACACAGCATCCTGATATCGACAAGGTCTCACTGACCGGGTCGGCTGCGACCGGAGCCAAGGTTTATGCCTCGGCGGCAGCAGGCATGAAGCATGTGACGATGGAGCTGGGCGGCAAGTCTCCCTTGATCGTCTTCGACGACGCGTCGCTTGAGGACGCGGTTGGCGGCGCGCTGCTGGGCAACTTCTACTCGACCGGTCAGGTCTGTTCCAACGGAACGCGCGTGTTTGTTCAATCCGGGATCAAGGATCGTTTTCTTGAACGGCTGATTGAGCGCACATCCATGATCATCATCGGCGATCCCAGGGACGAAGAAACCCAGATGGGTCCAATGGTATCGGCCCGCCAGCTTGAGATCGTCGAAGGCTACATCGCCAAAGGTAAAGCCGAAGGCGCAACCCTCGCCTATGGCGGCGCACAGATCGACAGAGATGGGTTCTTTATTGAACCGGTCATCTTCTCGGATGTGCGCGATGACATGACCATCGCCCGGGAAGAGATATTCGGCCCGGTCATGTCGATCCTTGAGTTCGAGACCGAAGACGAGGTGATCACCCGTGCTAACGACACCGAATTGGGGCTAGCAGCGGGCGTTTTCACCTCGGACCTGACGCGCGCGCATCGGGTCATTGATAGCTTGGATGCGGGCACCTGTTTCATCAATTCTTATAACGACGCGCCGGTCGAAATCCCTTTTGGCGGGATGAAGAAATCGGGCGTCGGGCGCGAGAACTCGAAGGCAGCAATCGAGCATTATAGCCAGCTCAAGACAGTTTTCGTGCGCATGACACCGGTTGAGGCTCCTTACTGATCATGACCAAGCTGAATGCAGATTACATCATCATCGGCGCAGGCTCTGCCGGGTGTGCGATGGCCTATCGACTGTCTGAAAACGGCAAACATTCGGTGCTGGTGATCGAATTTGGCGGCTCGGATGTGGGACCCTTCATCCAGATGCCTGCGGCGCTGTCCTATCCGATGAACATGCCCCTATACGATTGGGGGTTCCAAAGCGAGCCGGAACCCCATTTGAACAACCGACGTTTGGCGACGCCACGCGGTAAGGTTATCGGAGGATCGTCGTCAATCAACGGGATGGTTTATGTCCGTGGTCATGCGCTGGATTATGACCATTGGCAGGATGCCGGCGCTGATGGCTGGGCCTACAAGAACGTGCTTCCCTATTTCAAACGGATGGAAACCTGGAACAGCGCCGGGCACGGGGGCGACCCGATGTGGCGGGGTACGGACGGGCCGCTTCATGTGACGCGCGGCCCGCGAAAAAACCCGCTGTTTCACGCCTTTGTCGAGGCTGGTCATCAGGCCGGATACGAGTTAACCGAAGACTATAACGGCGAAAAGCAAGAGGGCTTCGGCCCGATGGAGCAGACCGTCTACAAAGGTCGCCGTTGGTCTGCCGCGAATGCCTATCTGAGGCCAGCCCTGAAGCGCGAAAACTGCCGCCTTGTTCGCGCCTTTGCCAAACGGATCGTGATCGAAAACGGACGCGCGACCGGCGTCGAAGTGATCAACGGATCAAAAACCGAGGTTCTGCGTGCAAACCGAGAGGTGATTGTGGCGGCCTCGTCCATCAACTCTCCGAAACTGCTGATGCTGTCCGGCATCGGACCGGCCGCGCATCTGCAACAGCATGGCATCGAGGTCGTCGCCAACCGACCTGGGGTTGGGCAGAATCTGCAGGATCATCTGGAACTCTATATCCAGATGGCCAGTAAGCAGCCGATCACACTGTACAAACATTGGAACCTGATCTCCAAGGCGGTGATCGGGGCACAATGGCTGTTCTTCAAAAAGGGTCTTGGGGCGTCGAACCAGTTTGAATCGGCTGCGTTTTTGCGGTCTGATCCGTCAAAAACCTATCCAGATGTACAGTACCATTTCCTGCCCATGGCGGTGCGGTATGACGGCAAAGCCGCTGCCGAAGGTCATGGGTTTCAGGCACATGTCGGCCCCATGCGATCGCCGTCGCGCGGGTCGATCCAACTACGGTCGGCGGATCCGTTGGCCGCGCCGGAAATCCGGTTCAATTATATGAGCACTGAGCAGGACTGGATCGATTTCCGCAGGTGCATCCGCATGACACGCGAGATTTTCGCGCAGAATGCGTTCAAACCCTATGTGAAATCTGAAATCCAGCCCGGCGCGGCGCTGCAATCCGATGACGATCTGGACGGGTTCATCCGCGAACATGCCGAAAGCGCCTACCACCCCTGCGGCACCTGCAAGATGGGCCGAGCGGACGACAAAACAGCCGTGGTGGACCCAGAATGCCGCGTGATTGGAGTGGACGGGCTGCGCGTTGCTGACAGTTCGATCTTTCCACGTATTACCAACGGGAACCTGAACGCACCCTCGATCATGGTGGGGGAAAAAGCGTCTGATCACATTCTGGGCCAAACGCCCCTGCCGCCGTCAAACGCTAAGCCATGGTTGCACACGAGTTGAAAGTCAGAATGCGCGCCGACATCGGCACGCATAGAATGGGTTGGTAGAAGCAAGGTTACGATTGGATCAGGATAGGCGCGCAAGAAAGGCATCCGCAGTCGCAATGTATCGATCTCTTCTCTCTGGCTTCATTCGGGCCGCATTTCGGCACATCATAGCCCAGCGTGGATTTCGCCCGAGATTGTCCTGATGCTTAATTATGAACCGCCAATACAGGGCATCCCAGACCTCTGACCAAGGCCCTTTGGCCCAATGGCTCATTTTGCGGATGTAGTTTGAGCCACAGAAATAAGGTTTGGTCGTGATACGCCCGCCATCTGCGTGCTGGCTCATGGCATACGTATTTGGGACCATGACCCAATCGTAACTGTCCACGAACATCTCCATGAACCAGCGGTAGACGTCGTCTGGATCAATTTCACACAGAAACATAAACCCACCCAAAACCATCAGCCGTTCAATGTGATGGCAAAATCCGGTCTGAAGAACCCTCGTGATGGTATCGTCGATTGGGCCTATCCCTGTTGTGCCATCATAAAACGCTGTCGGCATCCTTCGGCTGTGTGCCCAATGGTTGGTCGTCCGCATACGTACGCCAAGGTCTTCATAGGTGGCACGCATAAACTCTCGCCAACCAATGATCTGACGAACAAAACCTTCTATGGAATTGAGCGGGACGTCTCGGGATTGCGCATAGTCAAGAGCTGCGTCGATTACTTGTTTTGGGGTTAACAACCCGATGTTCAGAGCGGGTGTCAGGACCGCGTGCCAGAGCCAGCTTTCGCCTTCGACAATTGCATCTTCATAATCGCCGAACCGATCAAAACGTCGCTCGAGAAATTGATTCAACCAAACCTCGGCGGCCTTATGAGATGTCGGGTAATACAGCCTGTCAAGCAAACCATAAGCATTTGGAAAATCTGCGTTTATACTATCCCTTGCAGCGTGATCCAGCGCGCCATGTTCCGGCCAGTCGATCCAAGGTAGACAGCCCAGAAGGGCTTTGGGAACTTTCTTGCGGTTGTCGTGGTCAAAGCTCCATTGTCCACCGATTGGTTCATCGCCATCCATCAAAACATCCAGCCGGCGCCGCTGATGCTTATAGAAGTCGGCCATGAACCAGCGTTTGTGACCACTTCGCCAAATTTCATTGTCTGCCTGAGTATTCAGAAATCCGGGAGATGGACGAAATTCGAGTTTGATACCCGCATGAAGCGCGGCCTTCTGTAGGCGCTTCTCTGCGATGAAGTCTACCGGGTCAGCCATCACAACCGAACTGACACCGTCCTGTGACAGCCCCTGGAACAAGAGACGGCACGCATCTGTTCGCATTTCATAAGAAAAGATTTTGGCATTCAGGCCTTTATCCAGCAGGTTGCGATGATACCGGGACATGCTTGCACGGTGCAACCAAAGCTTTTGCTTGTGCATCTTTGCCGGGTACTGCGCGTCGCCAAAGAACAGAGGATCCTCAAACAAGATCACACGCGCCGAAGCGTCGACTAAACCTGGATGGTCGACATAAAGCTGATTGGGAAGAATGAGTGTCGCCGCGGTCAATCCATATCTCCAAGCTAGAAAGTCAGTAGTCCCAGCTTATGAACATCTACACCGGAGCAGAAAGGTGTGTCAGTTCGCCAATGCCGTTGATAGGGCAAGAACCGAATCTTCGTAGCTGTTCACGAAATCTGCACCCTCCGGCCTATGGACAAGAGGTGGGAAGACCACATTCTGCATCCCCAACTCTTCAACAGCCCGCAACGCTGCCATTGGTGGATCTGCTTCCCAGATCAATACCTCTGCACCTGTCTGTTGTTTGAGATCAAGCAGTTCGGCCAATTGCTCCGAATTTGGAGCGGCCCCAGCCTCCCACTCAAGCGATGCGATTTCCAGACCGTAGCGGCGACCGAAATACTGATACCTTGGATGCGTCGCGATCAGAGTGACATTTGTGCCGCCCGCAAGCAGCGATTGGGCTGTCTGATCCAACGCCAGCAACTCAGCGCGGAGCGTATCGAGCCGTGCAGCAATTTCATCGGGCGGGGCAAGCGCACGCTGAGTTGCGGCCTTCGCAATTGCCTCCGACTGCGTAATTGCCAAAGTTGGATCAAGCCAGGTGTAGGATGCCAATCCCTCATGCGAGTGTTCTCCACCCTCACCATGGCTGTGGGTGATACTTTCGGTAGCGATGAATCGGTCCTCAAGCGCGGCAGAGGTGTTGACCAACCGGGATCGCGGCAGAGACACGCGATCAATCCAAGTGGCAAAGGCGGCACCGTTCAGCAGGATCAGGTCTGCCGATTGGATCATGCTGATATCGGCGATAGCGGGCCGCCAAAACGAAGGATCGACATCTGCGGGTACGGGAAACACCACATCTGCGGCATCCCCTAAAAGGCGTTCGGCAAAATACTGCAACGGATAGTTAACTGCTACAATTCTTGGCCGTTCTTGTGCGGTCGCAAACGTGGCCACCAGCAGGCCCAGAACCATCAGCGCACCACGCATGAGCATCCTATGCATGATCAACTCCCGCATTTCCGCGCTATATCTTCGGGCGTGACAATCCAGTAGTTATCGTGGCCCCCGGTATCAACCTCGATCACCAGACCAGTTGAATGATCAACACTGCTGAGGGGGATATGCGCCATGCCATCACTGTCAACCGAAAGGGTTTGCAGCAAAGCATTCTGCCCATTCAGTACGCGCACCTCACCTTTTTGGGCGGGTTTGCCGTTCGAAAACTTCGCTTCAACCGTCACCATTTTGCAATCGACCGAGGCGAAAACGACAAGTTTGTGCGCAGCCGCAGCCAAGGGGGCAGCGGCGCATAGGGCGGCTAAACCAAGTGTTCGGATCACTGACCTGTCCATTCCTCAAAATGCACCCACAGAACTGCGCCCAGTTCGACAGCCTTGTCTTCACCGTCCTGAGGCAAGGTATAGTCCGCCGTATTGAGCGCAGCAAAACCCCACCAACCATCGGATGGCGCCGCATAGGTAAAGACACCATCTGCGTCTGCCTTGACTGTCTGCGTGATCATCAACTCATCCGGCGCGGTTGCACCGGCGCCATTGTTGAAGAATTCTACCTCAACTTCGGCATAAGGTACGGGCGTCCCATCCATCTTGACGATACCCTGAAAGACATTGTGCTCCCACAGACCAAACGGTTTAGACAGGGGCACAATCTCGGTCTTGAGACCAAGCTCGGCATCCCAACCCTCATCATCTCCGTAAGCCGTTACATAGGTTTTCGTGTAGTGAATGATGAAAGCATCTTCAGCGGGTTCCCAGTAAGGTTTGGGTTCCATCGCAAAGATGTAGGTGCCCGGACGTTCAAGCGGAAAATCGAGCGTATACCCTCGTTCATCCATAACAGTGGCACCCTCAAGGCTGCTCAGGATGTCTGTTGTTTGCCCTTCATGTGTTACGGTAAAGGCTGCAGGTTGTTCCAGTGTCATCCCGTCCAGTTCAAACGGATGTGAGAAAGACATGGTCAAGGATAAGCTGCGGCCATCTTCCTGACTGATCATCGGATCATTCGGGATGATCATTCCGTAATGGGCAAGCGCAGGCGTGACGGCAACGCTGCCTGCCAATGCCGCCAGAAGAATGTTCTGTTTCATAGCCTTTCCTTTCTAATCATGTGCCGAGCGAGAGCAGCCAACCCACCCAGGTCTCAGCATGTCGTGACACCAACGCAACACCAAAGGCTGCGATACACCCTGAAATGAACAGCAGAGTGACTGTTTCGGCTGCCAGCAGACGCAAAACCATGCCCTGCCTAGCCCCCAACTTGACGGCTGTCGCAATCTCTTTTGCGCGCAGCCGATAGCTAAGGAAAACGGCCAGCCCAACGGCGGCAACCGCCGCCACAGCGATGATCGCCGTCACCACGTCCAATAGTGATTTGATCCGAAATATCCGATCGACCAGCCCTTGTATGACTTGCGACGGTTCAAACAATTGGCTGGGATTTTCGCTGTCCAGATACCGCCCTTTCAGGATCGTGGCCGATCGCCGGTCATTCGGGACCAAGATCACAGCAGTGGCCGGAAACTCAGCCTGTGCCCCATGAAAATGAAAGCTATCGATATTGTCCGGCGTGATACGCTGGTATTGCACCACAGCTGCATTCGCCAGCGCATCAGTCCCAGCTGCAATATCTGCGGCGGTCACCACATCCTCGTGGCCATGCCCAATCCCCTGAATCACCCAAGCCGTTTTGATATCAACAAAAATCGCTTGATCGTCTGGCGTGTTGGTCGGAGCCAACACCCCGACAATTGGCATCTCCAGAGGGTAAACGCCATCGAGGTCGAACAGATTCTCGGGCGCGGAGACTAACACATCGCCCACCCCCTTCCCCAAGTCTTGGGCCACTTGCGCCCCGATCACCGCTTCCCCCAGAAAGGACAGCCCCCTCCCATCTGCAAGTGCCAGACCCCTGAACTCAAAATAATCGAGTGTCGTACCTACGATCCGGTACCCGCCAGACGAAAACGCGGTATGGACTGGGATGGGAAGAGCCAAATTGCTGTCCCAGATCACATCCACCTCGCGCATTGCGATGGGATCAGGGCGTTCATCTGAGAAATAGAGGGCAGCCATTGTCAGATCCAACCGCGATCCACGATTGCCCAACAGCAGTGGCGTCGCCTCACCCCGCGCAACCAAGGCGGTCTGGCTTGTGGACAGTAAGATCTGCGTGGCTGCCGGCACAAACAGGATCAACGCCGTCGCAATCACTAGCACAAGACTGCGTGCCCAATGATAACGCAGATAGGAAAAGGCGAGGTAGAGCGCATTCATATCTCGGCCACCTCGCGATATTGCGCAAAGTCGATAACACGTTCAAAACGCGGTAAAAGCTCGTGATCATGGGTCACGGCCAGAACCGTTGTCCCTGCACTGGCGGCTTGCTCGAACAGCAAATCCAGGATGCGTCCTTTGCTTTCAGGATCCAGATTGCCGGTCGCCTCGTCAGACAGGATAAGCTTGGGCTGGGTCACCAAAGCACGGCAGATGGCGACGCGTTGCTGTTCCCCCTGGCTAAGGGCTTCGGGATGCCTGTCCAGCTTATCACCAATACCACTGGCCTCCGCCAAAGCCTCTGCCCGACCCCGCGCCGCGGAATCCAGTTTGAGCGCGGGTGTAATGCGATAGGGATATAGGATGTTTTGCCGTGCAGTCAGATAATCCAGCAAAGCAAAATCCTGAAAAACGAAACCGATATGACTGGCGCGAAACCGACGACGCGCCGCATTTGGCAACCCCGAGACATTTGTTCCGGCCACCTCGATACACCCTGTTTCAGGTGTCAGAATACCCGCGATCAGGTTCAGCAGGGTTGTCTTTCCACTGCCGCTTGGCCCAACGATGGCCAAACGTTCGCCCTCGGTCAGGGATAGCTGCGACACCCGCAGGCGAAACGCGCCGGAACTGTAACTAAAGCTAAGGTCTTCGACGCGGATCATTGATTTTCTTCCGAAACCTGAAAAACCTCACCTGCGCTGTCCCGGCTGACCTCAAGCAAGTCGAAATCTGTAATCCGCCATGCACCCTCAATCGGAGAGATCGACAAGGCGGCAAAATAGGTATTGCCGCGTACATGAAGGTGTTCAGCGTGACCGACTGTTCCTATAACCTGCCATGTTGCATCGACCTCAAGCGTCTCATCGCTTTGCGTCACGAGGCTGTCTAACAGGCTGATTTCGTGGATGGTCTGATCCGCTTGATCCAGCCCATTCCCTTCCATTGCACCAACCCGTTCGAGGTAAAGATACTCCAACGCGTCGCCATGCGTGACCTTTGCCAATTGGTCATAAATGGTGTCTTCTTGGGTCTGCGCGAAGGCCTCGTAGATCACGATCAACAACGCTGGTATCAACTCATCTGATAGCTCGTAGGCAACCGGAACCGTCATTCCGGGCATGTTTGGTACCGAATAAGCCCCGGGTGGCAATGCATCTGCCGATCTTTCGGACGATAGAAAAACAAATCCAGCAATTCCGCCAACGCCCAAGGCAAAAAATATGGCTAACAGAACGTTCTGACCCATGTATCCAAATCCCAGCTTAATCCAATTACGTTCCAGAACGTCGATTGGATCGATAATAAAAGCTCTGACCCGTATCGGGTATTGCACTGCTTGGCTTTCTTATCCACCGCCCTGCCCAGCGACCATCGAAGCGGCGCGCATCTAAGGCTGAGACCAGTCATTTGCAAAGCTGTGGCTGGGTCAAGTGGTTCTGATCAGCGACCTTCACCGCTGATCGAAGATTCCGTGACTCGTTAGACTGCGATCCTTAGCGCCAGCGTGTACCCTGTCTCAAAGACCGATTGTCTTGACGCGGTCGCGCAGTTGGAATTTCTGGATTTTGCCGGTTGAGGTCTTGGGAAGTGTTTCGAATACAACCGCTTTTGGCGCCTTGAACCCGGCCAGATGATCGCGACAGAAGGCGATGATGTCCTCGGTGGTTGCCTCGGCCCCGTCGCGCAATTCGACAAAGGCGCAGGGGACTTCGCCCCATTTGTCATGCGGCATTGCGACTACGGCGGCGGCCTGAACCGCGTCATGGCGATACAGCACCGCTTCGACCTCGACGGATGAGATGTTTTCACCGCCCGAGATGATCACGTCCTTCAGCCGGTCGCGGATCTGGATGTAGCCGTTTTCATGCATGACTGCACCGTCACCGGACCAGAACCAGCCGTCCTCGAAGGCGTTCGAGCTCGCCTCGGGGTCTTTGTAGTAACCGGCCATGACCGTGTTGCCCCGAATGGCAATCTCACCTTGTGTGGCACCATCGCGCGGTACCGGCGCGCCGCTGTCGCGGTCGATCACCGTGACCTCTTCGACCATCGGGAAGGCGATGCCTTGCTGCGCCTGCAACTCAGCCTGTTCCGCTGGGCTGAGGTCGTTCCACTCCTCCTGCCAGAGGCATTGCGAGATGTGGCCGTAAGTCTCGGTCAGGCCATAGACCTGCATGACGTCAAACCCCATCGCGCGAGTCTTTTCCAAGACCGAAGGGGGAGGAGGTGCGCCGGCGGTCAGCACCCGGATTGCGGGATCAAAGGCGGTAGCGTCGCTTTCGGCTTCGGCCAGCATTTGCAGAACGATAGGGGCGGCACCGAAATGGGTCACCCCATGGGTGTGGATAGCCTCCAGAATACGGTCCGCGGCGGGGACGCGTGTGAAGACAACCGTCCCTCCAAGCATCGCCATCAGCCAGGGATGACCCCAGCCATTGCAGTGGAACATCGGCACGACGGACAGATAGACCGGATAGGGCGGCATCTGCCACGCGGTGCCCGTACCTAACGCCATCAGGTAGGCCCCACGATGGTGATAGACGACGCCTTTGGGTCGACCAGATGTGCCGGAGGTGTAGTTCAACGCAATTGCATCCCACTCATCTTCGGGCAACTCGATGGGCAAAGGGGTGGCTGTGGTCAGTGCCTCATAGGTCTGGCCTCCGAGGCTTTGACCAGCGGCCGCAGGATCGGCGATTTCGACCACCGGTATCGTGCGGCCCAGCAGATCAAACGCTTTGGACAGAAGCGGGACAAGTTCCCGATCCACAATCACCAGCTTGGTGTCCGCATGATCCAGAATATAGGCGATGGTTTCGGGCTCGAGCCGGGTGTTGAGCGTGTTCAGCACCCCTCCGGTCAGGGGCAGGGCAAAATGCAGCTCAAACAGTTCCGGGATGTTCGGGCTGAGGACCGAGACCGTATCGCCCTTCTGCACCCCAAGCGCGGCCAACCCACTGGCCACCGCGCGAATGCGGGCGGCGGTTTCTGACCAGCTTCGTCGGATGTCACCATAGATAACGGCCGTGCGTGCGCCGTGCAGGGATTCGGCGCGGCGCAGGAAGGACAAAGGTGACAAAGGCACATGATTGGCCCCTGTCTTCTGAAGAGCTTCGAAATGGTGACGCATCCGGGTCCCGCCTGTCTTAGCTGTTGGGCCGCACGCGGGCGGCGGTCTTGTTGGCAAAGGCTTCCAACCGTTCGCGGGCGGCGGGCTGGGTGTTGACGACACCGCCGACTACGGCTTCGGCATAAGCTGCATCCATTCCGGACATGTTGTTCAAATGGCTGATCGCCGAGCAGATCGCAAAATTGGTCAAAGGCAGGTTCTGCGCGATTTGTTCCGCCAGTTCCATTGCCTTGGCCATGCTGCCGCCGTCCTCGGTGATGTACTGCGCCAGCCCCAGATCGACGGCCTCTTGCCCCTGATAGACGCGGCCGGTCAGGATCATATCGATCATGCGGTATTTGCCGATCATATCCGAAACGCGGATGGTTGCGCCCCCGCCCGTGAAAATCCCGCGCTGTCCCTCGGGCAACGCGAAATAGGTGCCGGGATCAATGACGCGGATATGGGCTGCGCTGGCAAGCTCTAGCCCGCCGCCCACCACCGCGCCTTTCAGGGCGGCGATGATCGGCACGCCGCCATATTCCATCTTGTTGAACGCCTCGTGCCAGCGCAGGCAGACATGCATGAAATCATCGGGGCTGCGGTCGGCCTTCCAGTGTTCAACCAGATCCAGGCCTGCGCAGAAGTGATCGCCCTCACCGGTCAGCACCACAGCCCGCACGCCAGCTATACGCGCGCCGCTAAAAAAGCGGATCAGTTCTTCGATCGTGGCCACGTCCAGTGCATTGCGCTTGGTCGGGCGGTTCAGGGTCACGACGAAGAGGCCGTTATCACGCTCGGAAATCGCGAGGTTCTCATAGCTGGCGGGGTTCACGACATCATTCATGTTGCGGATCCTTTTGGAAGCTTTATTCAGGGAAGGCCGCGTCAAGCAGGCTGCGCGCGCCGTGCAGGATACGGGTGTGTTCGGAACTGCAATCCGGCAGGATGTGCTGCGCAAAGAACAGCGCGGTGGCGATCTTCTGGGTCATGAACTGCGTGTTCTGCCCATCGTTCAACGCTGCCTGCGCGGGGATGACACCCTTTGCCAGTTTCCAACCTGCGGCAAGCGTACCTGCCAGCATCAGGAACGGGACCGAGCCCGCAAAAGCGGCGTCGATATCTTTGCGACTGTGTTCCAATAGCCATTCCAAGGCGGCTTCAAACGTGCCGCGTGCCTGCGCAAGGCTTGCGCCTATGGCTTGCGCGGTAGCATCGCCTTCTGCCAGCTCGGCCTCGGTCGCTGCGATGCGGGCGGCGAACCGGCGGGCGGTCTCGCCTCCGTCGCGCATGACCTTGCGACCCAGAAGGTCGTTGGCCTGAATGGCGGTGGTGCCCTCGTAGATCGGCAGAATACGAGCGTCGCGATAGTGCTGAGCGGCGCCGGTTTCTTCGATGAAGCCCATGCCGCCGTGGATTTGAACGCCCAGTGAGGCGACCTCGACCGCGCGTTCCGAGCAGAAGCCCTTGACCAGCGGAACCATGAACTCGGCAAGAGCGGCCATGTCCGGGTCATTCTGATGATGTGCGATATCCAGCAGCCCGGCTGTGGCTGCCGCCATTGCGCGCCCGCCTTCGGTGAGGCTGCGCATCCGCATCAACATGCGGCGCACGTCGGGGTGTTCGATGATCGCCACGGCATCTTTGACCTGACCATTTACGGGGCGGCTTTGGACCCGGTCCCGCGCATAAGCCAAGGCGCGCTGATAGGCCCGTTCTGAGGTCGCGATGCCCTGAACACCGACAGAAAAGCGCGCGGCGTTCATCATGATGAACATATATTCAAGCCCGCGGTTTTCCTCACCGATCAGGAAGCCCGTGGCGTCCTTGTATTCCAGAACCGCCGTCGGGCTGGCGCGCACCCCCAGCTTGTGTTCGATGCTGACACAGTTGACCGAATTCTCAGCCCCAACCGAGCCATCCTCTGCCACCATCTTCTGCGGGACGATGAACAGGCTCAGCCCCTTCGGTCCCGCAGGCGCGTCAGGGGTGCGCGCCAGAACCAGATGGACGATGTTTTCGGTCAGGTCATGCGCGCCATATGTGATGAAGATCTTGGTGCCGGACACGCCATAACTGCCATCCTCGTGCCGCACCGCCTTGGTCGCGACGCGACCCAGATCGCTGCCCGCCTGCGGTTCGGTCAGGTTCATCGTGCCCGACCAGCGTCCGGCAATCAGCGGCTCTAAGTAAGTGGCTTTCTGCGCGTCCGAACCTGTCAGCAACAACGCCTCAATCGCACCGTCGGTCAGTAGGGGACACAGGCCAAAGCTCATGTCGGCAGCGTTCAACATCTCGACCGCCGCCGCGCCGACTGTTCGCGGAAGCCCCATGCCGCCGTATTCCACAGGATGGGTCAGCGCCTGCCATCCCATTTCGACGAATTGTGCATAAGCTTGCGCATCCCCTTCAGGCATCGTTACCCGCCCGTTGTCGAACCGGGCACCCAATGTATCTCCGATATGAGATAACGGCGCGATTTGTTCACTGCAGAACCGGGCGTAACCATCCAAAGCAGCCCCAATGTCCGCCAGATCATAGTCCGAATACACCGCCAAGGAGGATACCTGATCCCAATGCGAGAGGTGTTCAATACAAAACATCAAGTCCTGCACGGGCGGTTGATAGGACATGACTGCCTCCTCCTCTCGGCAACTATGGTTTCACGTCATATATCTGTGCCAAGACTTGCAGATAAGCTCATATCTTGACAAGCTTGTATCCGATTGCGCCAAACTATAGTTGCTATGACTCGTCCCGACCCCATCTCTCTGACCACCGTATCGGCGGGTTTTATCCAAGATTGGCTAGACGCCCTGACATCGTGTTGCACCCCGCCGGAGATGTCCTCTCTGCTACGGCGCTCGGGCCTGCAACCCGGCCCGATGGCATCGACCCAGCGCGTTACGCTCTACGAGATCGCACAGCTCTATCAGTTAGCCGCGCCCGAGACCGGCGACGAGATGATGGGATTGTGGAGCCGCCCAATCCGCCCCCGCGCGTTGCAACATCTCGTGACCGTACAGCGTGAGGCGGGCAGTCTAACTTCGGCCCTGTATCGGTTTACGACATTCTGGAACCTGTTGCTTGATGATTTCCGGTTGGTCCTGGATACCGCACCCGATCAGGTGGAGCTGAAGCTGATCCCCTATCTGGATCACACCCGACCGCAGCGCTTTGGTCATATGCTGTTACTGAAACTGGCGCATGGACTTTTATCTTGGCTCAGCGGGGCAGAGACACCGGTCAAAGCTGTGCACTTTGCCTTTCCCCGGCCCGATTTTGCAGCCGACTATGCCGTGGTCTTCCCCTGCCCCGTCGAATTTGACGCGCCGTATACAAGCATTTTGTTTGACCCCTGTAAATTCAGCCGCCCGATTGCACGCAGTTCTGCCGAAGCTTCGGTTTTTCTTAAACGCGCGCCGCTTGATTGGATTTTCACCGGTTCGCGCGCGCATACCAACAGCCTGCGGGTCCGCGCCTTTCTATACAGCGCATCCTGGCAAACCTGTCAGCTACCGGATGCTGCCCTTGCCCTGCAAATGACACCCCGCACACTGAACCGGCGGTTGAGCGAGGAAGGCACATCTTTTCAGGATATCAAAGACGCTTTGCGCCGCGACATCGCCATACGTGCCTTGCAACAGGGACAGGATAGCATCGAGCAGATCGCCTATGAGACCGGCTTTTCTGCGCCAGCGAATTTTCACCGGGCTTTTCGGAAATGGACAAACCGGACCCCTGGGTCTTACAAGAAGCACACTCCTTAAAAGCACCAACCTTCAAGACCATCTGCCCCGAACCGAAGGCTTTGCAACACACGTCCTGATCACAGCGACACGGACGCGACGCTAAGTGCGTGACGCCTCGAACGCGGCCCATGCCGCTTCAAAGGCTTCAAAATCAAATCCTGCTGCGCGTGCAGGGGCAAGGATCAGTTTTTCGGTTTCAAGCAATTTGAGGATTGCCTGTTCGAGCTGGTCCACAACCTCGGGCGGGATCACCAACGCGCCGTGGCGGTCGGCGTGAACAAGATCTCCGTTCTGAATCTCCAGGCCGAATATCGACACCGGAGTACCGATCTCGCGCACATGCACGAACCCATGGCTGGGCCCGATTGACCCGGCAACAACCGGGAAATCATCGGGCAGATCACCAAGATCACGCATCACGCCATTGGTCAGCGCGCCGCTGATGCCGAACCCCTTATGGACGGTGGTATTTATCTCGCCCCAATAGGCGCCGATACAGTCGGGATAATCCAAGTCTTCAACCACCGTAACAGCCGGGCCGGTTCCGGTAGCCATATGCCGATAGTAATCCATCCGGCGTTTTCGGATCACCTCGGGCGATTCCGTAGGCGGGTTCACGGCGGCAATCTTTGCTGTTCGAGCGTACCCGACCATGGGTTTTGCATCAGGGTCCGAACACAGCATGGTTCCATGGGTAAATGCGTTGAACCCACGCTTGCCCTGCGCCACTTCGATTGCGTTGCAGACTGTCGGGGTATCGACCGATCTGAGCAGGTCCAAAAGGGTTTGTTTCATATCGCCTCCAACCAGCGGGTCAACGCCGCTGTTGTTCTCTCGGGTTGTTCCAGTGTGGGCAGGTGGCCCGCATCTTCGATGATCTCAAACCGGCTTTGGTGCATCAGACTATGCATCAGCTCGTGGCGTGATACTGGGCACAGAGTGTCCTCTCGCCCGCATAGCACCAGCGCCGCACCATCATAGGCCCGCAATGTCGCGCTTTGATCCGGGCGATCTCGGAGTGCATTGGACTGATTGACAAAAACCTCAGGGCCAAGATCGGTTGCCATCTCCATACACAGGTCCAGAATAGCCGCGCGATTTGGGCCATCGGTCAAATAGTTGGGTTTCATCTCCTCGGCCATAACGGCGCGCAACCGGCCACCCATGGCTGCGTCGATCTGAGGTTGGCGTCTGGCTTTGACCTCGTCTTTTTCTGCCAAAGGGTTGGTGTCCAATAGGGCCAGCCCACAAATGCGGTCGGGGGCCTGACGCAGAACCTCCATCGCAACGATCCCGCCCATGGACAGCCCCGCAATGGCAAAGCGCGGCGGGGCGTAGGATAGTACTTCGGCAGCCAGCGCCTCCACCGTGTCGCACGCGCCAATCGGGGCAGACAAGATAGGCCACTGCCCTGACAACGCCGCGATCTGTGGCGCAAACAAGCGCGCGTCGCACATCATGCCCGGCAATAGAACAAGCGGGGTCATTTGAGCAGGGATACCCCTTCGGACAGCGCCCCCAGCTTGGCATATGCGATGTCGGGATCAACCGCGCCGAACCCAGCGAAGGTGCCAAAGCCGCAATCCGACCCAGCAACCACACGATCAGCGCCAACGATATCAACAAAGCGTTGGGTACGTTGGGCGACCACTTCGGGGTGTTCCACGAAATTGGTCGTGGTATCGACCACGCCGGGCACCAGCACCTTGTCATCCGGTATTTCACCCTTGCGGTCGCGAAACACCGCCCATTCATGCGCGTGGCGCGGGTTCGAGGTTTCAAACAATACATAGCGCGATTTGGTGTTCATCAGCGTTGCGAAAACCTTGTCCATGCCGATATCGCAGCAATGCGGCCCTTCGTAGTTTCCCCAGCAAATATGCACGCGCACTTTGTCGGCGGGCACGTTTTGCAGCGCATGATTCAGGGCTTCGACATGCATATCGGCAACCTTGACGAACTCTTCGTCAGAAAGCTCGGTGAACAGCATATGGCGAGACAAGGCCAGATCGGGGCAGTCCAGCTGCAGGTCCAAACCGGCTGCGACAATGGTCTCGTACTCGTCCTTCATCGCATCGGCGAGCGCGGACAGATACGCCTCACGCGTGGGGTAGAAATCATTTTGCAGGAATAGCGAGATCACGCCGGGGCTTGCCGCATTCATGAACCCGCGATCAACCCCATGCTGCGCCATTGCCGCCTTAAGGTTGGCTATATCTTTCTGCAACTCTCCCTGCCCTTTCGAGCGCACCTCGCCCACACACATAGGGCGCGCATACTGCGGGGTGCCGCCATCAGCGGCCAGGCGTTTCAGAAAGCCGGGAAACATCTTCAGATCCGCTGGTGCGTTGCGAGGGCTATCCCCCGCAAATCCGGTGTAGCGGTCTTTGACATAGGTCGCGTATGAAATCTTCGAGGTTTCGCCATCCGACACGATGTCGACCCCGGCTTCGACCTGTTTGCGGACGGTTTCAGCCACCGCTGACGTCATGCACGCATCAAATGCGGCTTGGTCAAACTCTTTTTCATTCTCTCGGGCGAAGATGAAATCCACAACCTCCTGAGATCGTGGTAACGACCCAACATGTGTTGTTTTGACGGTCATGAAACCTCCTTAAATCTTGTGTGCCATCAGCACGGTATGGCTTTGGGTTTCCGGGTCTTTGGCCAGAAACCCGCTTAAGATCATCCCGTTATCTTCGAGACAGGCCGCATAACCAGCCGGAGAAAGCGAGGCGTGGTAAACCAGTTCACCACCAACGGTCCCTTGCGCCTCACCCGCGCTGTGCCCCACGGTCAGCATCAGCATACCGCCGCTGCGCAGATGGCGCGCCATTCGCACAATGCAGGCTTTTTGTTCGTCTGCGGTTAGGTGAAAAAAGCTGTTCCAGGCGATAATCCCGTCGAACCTTTGGCTCAGCTCAAAATCCCGCATGTCGGCCTGTCGCCAATCGCCTTCGGGCCAACGGCTGCGGGCTATGTCCAGCATGGCCTCAGAAAAATCAACACCCGTGACGTTAAACCCTTCGGCCATGAACCAACGCGCGATTGGCTCGCCCGCACCGCAGCCCAGGTCCAGCACATGACCACCGGGTTTCAGGTTGGCGGTGAAGCGCGCCAGCCAGCGCGCTTCGAACAGGGCCCGCGAGCGTTGCTCGTCATAGGCCCTGGCCTGCCGTTCATAGACGGCATGGGTATCGTCGGGGTTTACGGTCATCCGACCCAGGTTGCCCCAGCCGGATCGTCGGTGGCTGTGATCCGGTACAGGCCCGCCTGCCCGGTCATGGACGGTGCGACGCTGTAAGTTTCGCCGGGTAAGACCAGCGCGGTATCACCGTTGGACAATGTGGTCTCAACATCGTTGATCGCAATCCGCCAATGACCACTTGCGGGCATCAGAACCACCGGTTTTTTCGCATTCAACGGGTCGTTCACTGCCGATCCACGGGTCAGGAAATCGACCTCAAATCCCGGCCTATCTTTGATCAGGCCGTTTTCGCCAATCACCACCGCAGGATCGTTGGCCGCCAAAGCCATCAAGTCCCAATAGCGGGCGACGTATTTGCCGATCACATCCTCAACCGGAACCTCCGGGTAAGCCTTCAGTTCCTCTTCGGTCAGCAACAGCATGGGCTGCACGTTATGAGGAAGCTCCTCGCCTTTCTTGCTGTCATACAGAACGCCGTTGTTACCCAGCATCAAACCATGGGCTTGCGCATCCTCAATAACCTGCGGAGCCCAAGTGACACCGCCGCCCGCATCGTCGCCGCCAAGGATCGACATGATCATTCCGTAGTCCTGACCCACATTTTCAAACCCGCGGAAAATGCCGGTTGGAATGTTGAAGATATCGCCTTCCTCGGCGATGAACTCACCCGCCGTGCCATAACGGCCCCAGAAAAACCGCCAGCGGCCTTTGGCGACAAAGAACACCTCGGCCGTGGTGTGGCTGTGCAGCGAGTTGCGGCATTTCGGCGGTTGCCCTGCCGCGCCGATATTGAACCCGATCTTGTCGGTGATATGGACGTGCTGGTCCAGGCTTTCCGAGACACCACCGCCAACGATGGTAAAGTTCTCTTTCTGGTCCGAGCCCGGCGTGTGGGCGTCAATGAACGCGGTTTTACAGGGTTGCAACTCGCCATAGCGGACGATGCGGCTTTGAATTGTACTCATCTCTGTTTTCCTTGTGTTTGGGGTTTCTGGTTCAGAACCCCAAATCCGGGCGGGCGGTTGTTCAACCGCCGCGCACGCAGGCTGGCCCGATGGGCATGGTAGCGCCGCATCGACTGCCTGGAGTCCAGATTTGACATAAGATGTGGCATGTTACAGATCGCCGGTTTTCAGCAGGATTTGCTTCCAGACAGATGTTTCGTCGAACAGGGTGTATTCGCGGCGCAGACCCCAAGGGCCGAACTCTGCATGGCTGATGCCAAGGATAAAGACCTCGGCTCCGGTTGGTTTGCCGAACACACCCCAGCCGTCATGGGCGCCATGCAAGGTCCACCGGATCGCCGCACGCGGTGGCATCATGGGGTCCTCTCGACCAATCTGATGCTGAATGGCGAATTCGGCATTTGGGAACGAGGCGCGCAGCCCCATCCAGAACCGATCAACCGGGCCCCAGCTGTGTCCAGTTACACCACCGGGATATTCCGACTGCGCGGCCCGGTCATATTCGGCCTCAACTGCAGCCATGTCTGCGTTCATGATCCGGTTCAGGATATCGGCGTATTTCTCACCCCACTCGTTGTTATTGCCGGTACCCTTGTACGGTCCCGGCTGTTCATTTGACGGGGTATAGGGCTGCACACAGGCCTCGGGGCCGCCCTCACGCATGATCAAGTCGCGCGCATAGTCCTTGGGGTCCCAACCCATTTGCTGCACGATGGCGCTCTGATCCCGGATCAGCCATTCATCGTCGATCTTGTTGTTGATCGCGTGACAGTCGGCCAGGATACGATAGACCAGTTTCTTGCCCGTCGCGTTGCCGTAGACACCATTGCCCAAATGGGTCGCGGTCGAAATGATGCGGTGTGACGACAGCATCCCCTGTTCCGGGGTGCCCGACCAGATGACATCTTCGCCCAGAAGCGTGCGATCGGGAAACTCAGCCAAAGTTGCCATCGTGGCTGCAATCACGCCCTGATTGCCGACGACCACAGAACCGGGGGTGCGCACAACGATATCCGCACCATAATAGTCATGCAGCGTGGCAATGCCGCGATCTTCCCAGATCTCTTTGGTGATCCCGATAATATAGTCGGGAAAGTCTTTGAATTTGGGGTCAAATCCCTTCATGTCTTCCATCCTTCAGGTATGCGGGCAGACCCGCGAATGATAAGCGGTCCGTCAATCTCAAGCTGCCTGGGTTCTATCTGCGGATCGTCGATTTTGCTGAGCAATATGTCCACGGTTTCAGCCACCATGCGGTTGGCGGGCTGCCGGACAGTTGTCAGGTCATAGCTGGGCCAGGCGGCAACGGCGACATCGTCATACCCCACTACGGAAACGTCTTCAGGGATCTTCAAACCCAACTCGAACCTCAGCGTGTCCATCACGGCAATCGCCATATGGTCATTGGCGACAAAGACAGCATCGGGCGGGTCCGTGGCAAACATTCTACGGGCGGCTTCTTTGGATTCTTCAGTGCCAAAATTGCCGATCTCACGGCTGTGAAGTGTCACGCGTGCCTCGTTCAGAGCCGCGACAAACCCCGTCTCACGATCTCGCTGGGTCGAAGCCCCCTCCCACCCCGCGATGTAGCCGATTTTCTTGTGGCCAGCAGCCAACAGGAATTCGGCCACTTTCCGGCCCCCGGCCAGATTGTCCGATGTCACTGATGACATGGACGGATCGTCCTGCCCCCGGTTGAACAGAACCATGGGCACCCCGGCTGACTGGCAACGCGCAGACAGATCAGAGGAGAGAGCAACCGAGGCCGCGATGATCCCATCCACCTGAAAATCCAGAATTTCCCCAACAACCTTGTCTATGTTTTGGGCCGAGTTGGATGCCATGAACACCAACGCATGATAGCCGCGTTCCTGCAATGTGTTGGTCAGTTTTTCCAGCGCTTCCGGGTAGAACTGGTTGTTCAGATACGCGACCACAAGCCCGATAATCCGGCTTTTGCCTGACACCACTGCGCGGGCCAGAACATTGGGCCGGTACCCCAATTGGTCAGCCGCTTTGCGGACTTTCGCGATGGTTTTTGCGGAGGCAGATGCCCCAGGCGTGAACACGCGGCTGACGGCGGATTGGCTTACTCCGGCCAGTCGTGCAACATCCATCGAAGTGACTTTTTGCACTGCCATCAATCCGCTGTCCAACCTCCATCCACCATCATAGATGTTCCGGTCACCAGCCCCGATGCATCCGAGGCCAGATAGACAACCGCGCCCATGATGTCTTCGATTTCGCCCGGACGGCCCAGTTTAATCTTGTCGAGGATCCAGGCGCGCTTGTCCGGGTCATCGAAAGTCGGGCGCGTCAGATCGGTCAGAATGAAGGTCGGGCAGATTGTGTTGACGCGTATCTTTGCAGGTGCGAATTCCAACGCCATGGCTTTGCTGAATCCCTCGACCGCGAATTTCGATGCGCAATAGACCGCACGCTCGCGCCCGCCGACATGACCCATCTGGCTGGATATGTTGATCAGGGAACCAGGACGCCCTGCGGCCAACAGCCCTTTGGCCACAGCCTGCGTCAGAAAGTACGCGCCTTTGAGATTGATGTTCATCACCGCGTCGAAATCTTCGACATGTGTGTCGACCGCCTTGCTGTGACGCGCCGATCCGGCAGAGTTCAGAAGAATATCAAACGGGCCATGTTCAGCCACCGCAGACGCGGTCGCTTCGATATTGGTAACGTCCAGTTCGAGCACATTGGCAGACCAACCGCGAGAGGTCATATCTGCGGCGATCTCATTCAGGGCATCTGTGCGCCGCGCGGCAAGGGTGACCTCGGCCCCGTGCTCAGCCAAGGCCACGGCGCAGGCCATGCCGATGCCCGAGGACGCCCCGGCGACCAGCGCGTGTTTGCCGTCCAATTTGAAACTGGGTGTCGTGAGGAATTGCGCCATTTTAGATCTCGCCTACCGGGAATGGAATTTCACCCGGAACGCGGGCCTTGTTGAATTCGCGCAGACGCGCAAAGACGTCAACACCCAGCTGCCGATAGGCATCCAGCAGGTCGACCAGAACCCAGTTTTCGCGGATCAAGCCATTCTCAAGTCGCCAAAAGTCAAGCGAACGCAGGCTGATCCGCTTATCCGACGGCGCGATGCCCATCCATCCGTCATGGGTGACGGTCTGGATCATATTAGGCCAACCTGTCACGGCGGCGTAATCCGCGTCGCCGAAGAAATGATAGGTAATCTCACCGGCATGTTTTCCGCGGTCCGGCATTCCGTTGAGAAACGGTATCTGATGCCAATTGCGGAACCCGGCGATCCCGCGCCCCGTGCCGATTCCAGCGGGGCCGTACCAGTTCATACGTGGATGCCAGAACCGCTGCATCTCCATCACCCCTGGCCCGCCTTGGCTTGGGTGCTTGGTGAGGTATGCCAACATCTCCAGGACATGATCACACGAGACCTTTGACCGCGCCTCATCCCACGGGCCGGGTACCAACCCATCCTGCGTCGCCGGACCCGGCACGCAGAATTCCAACCCCAAGGACGGGGCCATCGGCCAGGCCTTGGCCTGCCTCATGACCTCAGGAATGTCCCAGAGCACCTGAACTTCGACCACCAGGCCATCTATGATCCGGTAGAATTCGTGGAACCGCATATGAGTCAGATGACCGGTCGGAGGGATGTCCAACCAGGGTGCAACAAGCGTGCCGTAGTAGTGGCCCGCGCACCCGATCCAATCGTCCCCGTGCTCGGTTCGTCCACCAACAACGATCCAATCCCGCCGTTCCAGATCGGGCATCGCCTTCAGCAACGGTGCATAGCAGGTCTGATACAGCTCTTGCGGGCCGCTCAGATCCCCAAACGGATGGGGCATATGAATGGTGGCGTCCGAGGCAAGCGCGCCATTCAACGCTGCCTGCACCCGAACATCGTCAAAATCGTGCATCGCCGCACGAAGCGGCGCAATCAGCGCTTTGTTCGCTGAATGCACATCACTCATTCTGCAGCCTCTCGATAGGGTGCGCCTTCGCCATAGGGCACATTGATCCCGCCATAGCGGCGTACCCGGATGTTGCATTGCTCGGCATGGCCCACAAAGCCTTCGAGCATACACAGGCGCGAGCCGAATTCGCCGATCATGGTCGCGGCCTCATCGGTAGTGACTTTCTGATAGCTGTGGGTTTTCATGAACTTGCCAACCCAGAGACCACCAGTATACCGCCCGGCTTTCTTGGTTGGCAGGGTATGGTTGGTGCCGATCACCTTATCGCCATTTGCCACATTGGTACGCGCGCCAAGAAACAGCGCACCATAGCAGGTCATGTTCTCAAGGAACCAGTCGTCTCGGTCGGTCATCACCTGAACATGCTCAGACGCGATGTCATCTGCCACTTGCAGTATCTCGTCATACGTGTCGCAGACGATCACCTCGCCATACTCATCCCAGCTGACCTGCGCAGTGCCAGAAGTTGGCAGGATACCCAGAATACGCTCAACCTCGGCCAACGTATCTTCGGCCAGTTTGCGCGAATTGGTGAGCAAGACGCAGGGGCTATTGTACCCGTGTTCGGCCTGCCCCAGCAGATCGGTCGCGCATAGTTCCGCATCAGCGGCGGTTTCATCGGCGATGACCATAGTCTCGGTCGGACCTGCGAACAGGTCGATGCCCACACGGCCAAAGAGCTGACGTTTGGCTTCGGCGACAAAGGCGTTGCCGGGGCCGACCAGCATATGCACGGGCTCGATCGTCTCAGTCCCGATGGCCATCGCGCCCACGGCCTGAATACCGCCCATGACATAGATCTCATGCGCCCCACCCAGATGCATCGCCGCGATCACGGCTGCATTTGGCTTGCCATTGAACGGCGGGGTGCAGGCGATAATCCGCGGCACACCTGCCACCTTGGCTGTGGCCACCGACATATGCGCCGAGGCGACCATGGGGAATTTACCGCCAGGCACATAGCAACCGACGGATTGAACGGGGATATTCTTATGGCCCAGAATCACGCCCGGTAGCGTTTCAACCTCGATATCCAGCATCGAATCCCGCTGCGCTTGCGCAAAGTTCGTCACCTGCTCTTGCGCGAACTTGATATCCGCCAGCTCGCGATCAGAGAGCGAGGCGATCAGGTCATCGATCTGCTGCTGGCTCAGGCGATAACTTTCGGGCGAGTAGTTGTCGAACTTCTCGGACAGCTCGCGCACGGCTGCATCGCCGCGCGTTTCGATATCCTTCAGCGTTGCCTCGACGACTGCGCGTGTTTTGGCGTCATCCTCTGCTCTGTCCGCCTCGGGTTTGCCGCGTTTGAGATATTCGATAGCCATTGTCCTGATCCTCAATTGTCGGGCCGGGGCGGAGTTCTCTCTCCCCGGTCGAATGTTTCCCAGCCCTGCCCGTTGAACAAATCAACGCCAAGCTGAGCAGCAACATGGGCGAAATCGACATTCACCCAATTGTCGACGATCTTGCCGTCGACGACTTTCCAGAAATCCATGTAGCGGATTTCAACCCTCTTCCCGGTTGGGGCTATCCCCAGAAACTCACCGGAATGGGTGGCTTCCTGACGGCCAAAAGCGGCAGCCCATTCGCCCATGTAAAGACGCGCCTCATCGATGCAGGTCTTGTCCGAGAACGCGGCCTGGAATGGGCGCTGCCAATTCTCCTGAAACTCCTGCAGGCCGGTCTTGGTGCCGCAGCCCTGATTGCCCATCCAGCGGAAGCCTTGGGCGAAGAATTCACCAATGTCGTCGATGCGATGGTCATTCAACCCGTCAACCATGCCTTCGATGACGGCGCGGGTTTCTTCAGTTTTGCTCAAATCCGTGTCTTTGGTCAGCACGGCCTGTTCGGGGCGGGAACCCTTCATGTTTCTATTCCTTGTTTGGTTGCCTGGGGGTTTTCTGCGTCGACTGGGAGGGTCAGCCGGCTGTCAGAAAATCCCTTGGCATCCGGTTGAGCGCCGGATGGCGCGCAACGGCGTTATGTCTGGCAGACCAGCTCATTGGGTCTGCTCAGAAATTTCGGCAAAAAGGTCGTAACCCAGTTGCAACAGCAGATGTGGAATATCGAGCATGCACCAGTTTTCGATGATCTTGCCGTCTGCGCAGCGCCACCAATCACAGTCACGCATGAAGACGCGCTTTCCCGTGGGCTCAAGGCCCAGGAACGGTTTGACGTGGACGCCGGTGATCTGCCGCCAGCCGCACAGGAATGCATAGTCGCCGTCGCCGGCCTTGCAGTTCGAACCGACGCCGGTGATGCCTGCATCCTGACCGTCGCCCCAGCCTTCGAACGTGTTTTCGAACGGGGACTGGAAACCGGCGAACGCGTCCACTGTCGCATAAGAGCCTAGCCCGCCGGGACCGTACCAGACCATTCGGTCATCCCAATAAGGTCGCCAGCTTTGGTCCTCGGTGGTCAGCTGAATTAGCATGCTCTCGACCAGATCTGCTGTGACGCGTGAATGCGCTGGATCTGATGGCCCAATGACGATACCGTCATGCGTTGCCGGACCCGGAACGACACCTTCATAGCCCTGCAGGTTCAACGGCCAGAGGCCGAGTGCGATGATCAGTTCTGCAAAACCGAGGAAGACATAGGATTCGACGATCTTGCCATCTTCCATTCGGTGGAACTCACCAAACCGCAGAAATGCCAGTTTGCCACTGGGTGGAATACCGCAAAGCGGTCGCGTGAAATGACCGTAGAAATACCCGGTCGAGGTGACCCACTCGCTTCCCAGGTATTCGCCACCCGTAACCACATAGTTCTGACGGGTGAGCCCTTCGAACGCCTCTGATATCGGCAAGATGACAGAGTTGACGTAGCCGTTGCCATCGGGGGCTGAATTGATCGGATGGCTTGTGTCGGTCGTGGCCGTAGCGGCGAAAATCTCGCTGGCGGTCGTCTCGATGGTCTCGACAGAGCCCTTATCGAAGCTTTCGAGAAACTGGCGATAGAGCCGTTTGTTTTCAAACGTTGTTTCGGTGGCAATGCCCATCGCTGGGCGATTTGCGCGCGTGTTCATGGCGCTTTCCTTTTTAGAACGTGTTCCTATTCGCTTTGACCATGTGCAGGCACGAGGGCCTGCGCGCATCAAAGCAAAAAGAATTCGTCCCGGTCGCCTGGCTCGGCGCGCAGCCAAGTTCAGGCTGGCTGCGCGTCCATGGGCAAAGATAGGCTGAGGATGCGTGCGTCCCATCGGTGTCAGCCTTTCACCGCCCCGGCGGTCAGACCGCCGACAATCTGGCGCTGGAAGAACATGACCAGGATGAATAGCGGCACGGTGGCCGAAACCACGGCAGCGACCGCAAACATCACATTGCCTTCGGTTTGCGTGGTCCCGAGGAACGCCGCGATGGCGGGCACCATGGTGCGATTGCTTTCAGACAGCAGCATCGCGCCGACAGCAAAGTCGTTATAGGCCAGCAGGAAGGAAAACAGCCCCGTGGTAATCACACCCGGCCACATAACCGGAATGATCACGCGGCGGAACGCCTGGAATTGGTTGCAACCATCAACCTTGGCACTTTCGTCCAACTCGCTTGGGATGTTCTTGAAGAAAGAATGCAGCATCCAGAGTGTGAACGGTTGGTTGATCGCCACAAGCACGATGATCGTGGTCGGTAGAATACCCCAGATGTTCCACTCAAAGAACGGCAACAGATACCCTGAAACCAGCGTGATCGGCGGCATAGCACGGAAGATCAAAGCGGTGATCAGCAGCCAGAACGTGTAGTTATAGGTCGACCGCGATAGGGCATAGCCCCCCAGCGTGCCGATGGTCAGCGAGATGGTGACCACAAAGAAACACACAATCCCGGTGTTCAGAACATTGCGCCAGAACTCCTCCTGGATCCATGCACCCTCGTACCCGGTGGTGGTGAAGGGCGAGCCATAGACGGCCTCGGTTCGGGCACCGGTCAGGGCATTGGTCCAGTCGGCGATCGAGAAGAAATCAAGCTCGACTTTGAACGAGCCCCAAACCGTCCAGAGGAACGGAAAGGCGGCCAGGACAAACCAAAGGAGCACGAACAGGGACGAGGCGACCCGAAGGCTGGTTGGCATTCTTTGTGCGCGGCTGGCCATGTTAGCGTGCTCCTTTAAAGTCGCGCCAGGTGCGGACAAGCACGGGCGACAGAAGAATGGCGACTCCGATGATTGTCATCACAGAGGTTGCGGCGGCGGATGACAGTTGGCGGGTCTCACCGCCAAGGTCGTCGAATATGAAGGTGCTGAGAGATTGCGCATGCGCCTGAGCGCTGAAGCCGATAATCGGTTCAAACACTTTGAAATTGTCCATCAGCTGGATCAGCGCAACAAATGTCACCAGAGGCATCAGGTGCGGGACGACCACAAACTTAACCTGTTGCCAGCGGGTTGCGCCGTCAATCTGCGCGGCTTCGATCTGGTCTTGTGGCAGTGTTTGCAGTCCTGCATAGAACACGACGAAGGCAAATGGGGCCGAGCTCCAAACGCCGTAGACCATCAGGGCCACCCACATCAGCCCGGTCGAAGCCTTGAGGCTGAAATTCGGATCTCCTGCCATGTACACAAGGGCGTTTCCGATGACACCACGACTGTCGATCATCCAGAACAGGATGAGCGAGCCGATCAGCGGCGTGACGATCATGGGCAGAAGCGAGAAGAAGATCATCAGACCTTTGAGGTGCCGATGCAGCGAATTCACGGCCAGAGCAATCACCAGACCCAGAAGGATCGTCAGCGGTGTCACAATGAAGGTGAACGTCAGCGTAAACGCCATCGCGCGATAGAATGGCAGGTTGCTCAGGTCCGAGAAAAAGCCACTCCAGCTTTCGTTGGCCGCCCACATCTGGTTGATTTCCTGTATCGCCAGATGGCCGCGGTCAAAATAGATGCCTAGTCCGACAAACCGACCCAAGGGCTGTGCCTCACGCAGGGCGGCGGTGGCCTGCTGGTCGATGGTTGTCTCGGTTGTGCAGCCGATCAGGGGTGTGCAGTTTTCTACTTCCAGCAGAACGGCGGGATGCGGTGCGAAGATCGATTGGATCACGACCGAGACGATGGGCATGGCGATGAACAGCAACATCGCAAGCCCTGTGGGCAGGAAGAACCAAAGAAAAGTCTTATGGCGCATGTCGCGATCCTTGCATCGGTGTGTTTGTGCGGGCGGCTACCAGCGGCGCCCGCACAAGGGGCGTCTTACTGCAGGTAGCCTTGCTCGATGGCGGCAGCGCGGTAGGCGGCCTCGACATCGGCAAGGGCCTGTTCGGCGCTTTCCTTGCCCTGCATGAAGTCGGCTAGTTCATTGCCAAGCGCACTGTGCATCAGGCCCATGTACGGCAGCATCGGATAGGCGGGTGTGCCCATTTTGGCGGCTGCAAATACACCTTCTGCATCAGCAGCGGGCTCGTAGCCTTCGATCAGCCAAACCGCCAGTGGTGTGGTCTCATCGTTCAGCATGTCCGGGCGGATACCGTGTTTCATGGCGATGAACGTGGCTTCGGCCTCTTCATCCGAGATGTTTTTGCCAACAGTCCAGCCATCCCACCACAGGGTCGATGCAGGAATTTCGCCGCCGCCAACGGTCAGCGGGGCGCCAATTGCGTGGCCATCGATCACCTCTTGCAGCACACCTTCGGTGGTCGTTTGCTGAGATGCGCGCGACCCCCACATGTTCATGATCGCGACGTTGCCCGCACGGTATTCGGCGTTGGTGGCGTTCGAGTCATGGGTCAGGAAGTCGGGGTTCATGTATTCCGACAGGGCCCTCATCATGTTCAGCGCGTTGACACCAGCCTCGGAATTCACGCTGGGCTCAGCCGTGCCGGGTTTAAAGTGCTGGCCGCCGTAACCCAGGAACATATTGTTGAATTCCTGCGCCAGGTTCCAACCCGATGCATAGGCGCCGCCAACCGGGTTTTGCATGATGCCCTGCTCACGAATGGCCTCGGCCACTTCAAGCAGTTCCTCATAGGTCGTCGGCACTTCAACACCGGCCTGCTCCAGCACGTCCTTGCGGTACATCAAGTGCTGCGCATTCGCCATAAAGGCGACGGCCATGATGTCATCACCGATCTTGATCAGCTGTCCCGGCTGCAGGTCCTGGCCATGCTGTTCCACCAAATCATTCAAGGGGCGAATGACGTCTTCGTTCATCAACGCCACAATCGAGCTGTTGGCAATGATGGCACTCGTGTATTCCGACGGGTTGCCGGACAAACCAGCCACGTTGATCGTCTGGTGCTCGGATGTCAGGTTGGATTCAACTGACGCCCCGGTACATTCTTTGGCACCGGCCGCAACCGCCTGAATGGCCGCGAATTCGTTGCCAACAATATTGACCCGCCCGCCGATTTCGCAGGCATATCCTGCGCTTGCAGCAAAGGCGGCGACTGAGCCAGCCAACGCAATTCTCTTTAGAAACATAGTACTTCTCCCTAGATGGAATGGGTGCATCTTCGAAGTCTGCACCCGGGTTTGACCCGTCGTTGCGGGCTTGGTTTCACCGTTTAACCGGTCAGACGCGCACCTGTTTGCGCATCGAACAGGTGGCAATGATCAGTGTGGATATGAATCGAAACTTGATCGTCGATTTCAGCCCGATAGGTCTTGTCGGCCTTGACCGAGACCAGCGCACCACCGATCCGAACCGAGACCATGGTGCTGTCGCCCAACAATTCTTGCGTGTAGATTGGCGCGTTGATCTCACCACCGCTTTCCACGACATTTGCATCCTCGGCGCGAAAGCCCAGCGTGATGGGGCCATCAGGCGCGTTCAGCCCGTGCACCTCGGTGCTTTGCGCGCGAAACACGCCGCCCTGAACCTCACCATCGACAAGGTTCATCGCCGGGTTGCCAATAAAGCTGGCCACAAATGTGTTGGCCGGTTCATCGTAGATATCGGTGGGTGAGCCAACCTGCTGAACCACTCCTTGTTTCATGATCACCACGCGATCCGCCAGCGTCATCGCCTCAATCTGGTCGTGGGTCACATAGATGGTGGTGACCGCAAGCTCATGGCTCAGATTTTTGATCTGAGCGCGCGTTGAAACGCGCAGCTTGGCGTCAAGGTTCGACAGCGGCTCGTCCATCAGGAACACGTTCGGTTCGCGCACAATGGCGCGCGCCAGGGCAACACGCTGACGCTGACCACCGGACAGTTCTGCCGGTTTGCGGTGCAGGAAATCGTCCAACTCAACCATCGCTGAGGCGCGACGCACCTTTTCATCATGGGTGGCCGGGTCAATGCCGCGCACTTTCAGCGGAAAGCGAATATTCTCATAGACATTCATGTTCGGATAGAGCGCATAGGACTGGAACACCATGGCGACATCACGGTCTTTGGGCTCCATGTCATTGACGCGAGCACCATCAATCAGGATGTCACCTTCGCTGGCATCTTCAAGCCCTGCAATCATGCGCATGGTCGTGGTCTTGCCACATCCTGAAGGACCAAGAAGAACCAGAAACTCCTTGTCGGCAATTGTCAGATCAAAATTGTCCACACCGACAAATGATCCCCAACGTTTACCGACATTGCGAAGTTGAATTTCGGCCATTCTGTCCTCCCTTGCGCATTCGTTATGCATACGCTTGCAGAAGCATAGACATTCAGAAAAGCCTATGGCAAGCTTTTTTTGCATGCGAATGCAAACCCGGTGAATGGCACCACCGAAACCTCGTTAACACATTGAAAGATAATAGAATGCCATTTGAATCCGAGAAAAACCTCGTCCTCGGTTTTTACGAAGCGCTGAGTCGATGCGAGGACGCAACCGTCGTGGAAACACTCTCAAAATACTGCGCTGACGGGCTTGTTTGGCGAGGATTCCACCCCTTCAACGAACTACAGGGAATCGACGAAGTCGCCCGCACATTCTGGCAACCACTCAGGGCCAGCCTGACCGGTTTGCAGCGCCGGATGGACGTGTTCATGGCAGGCGCGAACGAGATCGACGGGTTCAATTCGGTTTGGGTGGTCTCAATGGGTCATCTGATGGGCTTGTTCGACACAAGCTGGCTGGGCATCCCGCCCACTGGCAAGATGGCCTTTCTGCGATATTGCGAGTTCAACAGGGTTGAGAACGGCAAAATCACCGAAACAGCGATGTATTTCGACATCCCGCATCTGATGATACAGGCCGGTCTGCAACCCTTTCCACCACAAACCGCCGCCCAATTGGTTCAGCCGGGACCGATGACACATGATGGCCTGATGTTCGGGCCGCAGCCCACCGAGGAAGGCGACCGGACCCTTGCAACGATCAACGCAATGATCTCCGATCTTGGCCGTTGGGACAGCGGCCTGAGTCTTGAGGATGAGCTGCGCCGCACATGGTGTGAGGATATGATCTGGTGGGGCCCCTCGGGCATCGGCGCCACCTACACGATCGAACGCTATGCAAAACAACATGCCGGGCCATTCCGGGCCTCGTTTGCCGACCGTTCCAAGACCAATCACATCTGCCGTATGGCCGAAGGACATTATGGCGGCTTCTTTGGTTGGCCGAACTTCACGGCTCGCCCCACCGGTGGGTTCATGGGCATGCCTGCGACCGTTAAGGCGGGTGAGTTCCGGGTGATCGATATATATCGGCGCTCCGGGGATAAACTGGCCGAAAACTGGATATTCATCGACCTTCTTCACTTCTGGAAGCAACAAGGGGTCGATATTCTGGCCCGGATGGCCGAGGTGCCCAGAACATGACCGATTGGATCGACGCCCATCACCATCTTTGGGACCTGAGCGCAGTACACTATCCTTGGCTTATGGCGCGCGGGGTGAAACGGTTCTTTGGCGACCCGACACCTATTCAGCGCGACTATCTGTTATCCGAATTCCGGTCGGAGGCCGCAGATTGTGGTATTCGCGCCTCGGTTCATATTCAGGTGGGCGCTGAAAGCGGGTTACAGGAAGCCAGGTGGGTGCAATCCGTCGCTGATGCCAATCCCGACTGGCCCATGGCGCAGGTGGTGTTTTGTGATCTCATCTCAGCGGATTTGTCTACGCAGCTGGATACGTTTCAGACCTTACCGACGGTCCGGGGAGTTCGCCAGATCATAGGACGCGCTCCAGGGGAGGATGCGCAGACCGGCACCAACACTCTGCTGGATCACCCTGGCTTTTTGAGAGGCCTGACAGAAGCCGGTCAGCGTGGTCTCAGCTTTGATCTGCAGCTTATTCCCGAACTGATGGACAAGACCGCCCGCGTGTTGGAACAAGCGCCTGACACACCTGTCGCCCTTTGCCACGCAGGATCACCTCATAACCGAAGCACAGCCGGTCTGAAGGACTGGGCCCAGAGGCTGCGCAGCCTGTCCGAGCTACCCCATGTCACCTGCAAACTATCTGGATTGGGAATGTTCGATCATGGCTGGACCGTTGATAGCATTCGTCCGATTGTCGAAGAATGTCTGGATCAATTCGGACCCAAGCGGGTCATGTTCGGGTCGAACTTCCCCGTCGATAAGCTTTACGGCGACTACGCCACGTTGATGCGGGCATATCAGAAGCTGATCCCAGTCGACGCGCATGCGCCCGTCTTTCGGGACACAGCCGAGCACTTCTATGGTCTGGACACGTCGAACACATGACATTCATGTATGAAACAGCGCGGTCAGAATGGGCCGACTACAAGGGGCATACGCACGATGCCCAACACGATCCAAGCTTAAGTTTCACAGTGGATGTGAGTTAGAAAGCAGTCGGGTTTCATTTGTCTTCTGCACCTGGGATTTTGGTGATTCTTTGCTTTTGCGACACCACCAGCCGTCACATCCCATTCAAACAGTGCAACTATAGTCGTTCTATGCCACAAAACGGCCAACTCCTCGAACACAAGGAATTCTAATGAACACCTTCAAAGCTGTTGTTTTTGATTGGGCAGGAACCATGGTCGATTTTGGCTCCTTCGCGCCCATGGGTGTCTTTGTTAAAGCATTCGCTCAATTCGGTATCGAGGCAACAATTGAACAGGCCCGCGCACCGATGGGTGCACCGAAATGGGATCACATTCGTCAGATGATGGACATGCCCGACATCGCTGCTCAGTGGGAAAGTCAATATGGTTCAGCGCCTTCTGATATGGATGTCGACAAAGTTTATGAGGTTTTTGTGCCCATGAATGAAAAGGTCGCTGCCGATTACGCTGATCTTGTACCGGGCGGAAAAACTGCAATTGATGAGCTACGTGCCATGGGCCTAAAGATCGGCTCGACCACAGGCTATACCCGCTCCATCATGGAGCACGTGCTCCCTGTTGCGGCACGTCAGGGGTACTCACCCGACAATCTGGTGTGTTCAGACGACTTACCCGAAGGTCGCCCTGGCCCTCTGGGCATGTACAAATGCATGGTTGATCTGGTGGCCTACCCGCCTTCGGCGATCATCAAAGTTGACGATACCGAACCGGGCATCAAGGAAGGCGTCGCAGCCGGTTGTGTCACAGTCGGAGTATCCCTTTCGGGCAATGCCGTCGGCAAAACACCGGAAGAATTGAATGCGCTATCCGATACAGAAGTAGATCACCTTCGCGTGCAGGCTACCAAGATCCTCACGGACGCCGGGGCCAACTATGTCATCGACACAGTTGCTGATTTGCCAGCATTGGTCAGGCAGCTAAGCAGCTCCGCTTAGCATCAAGTCAATCGGTGCGACCTCAGTGTCATGCGTTCACTACTGTTTTATGCAGCATCAGTGAGGCCATCTGATCCAGATCATTGTCGTTGACCGGACAGGCCGCGTTTTGGGCCATACCAATATTGGCAGGGTTCCGCATTTCGGTCGCCAAGGCCTCCACTGTCACGCTGGCGCATTCTGCTGGCAGATCTGGCGATATCTGGCACCTGCGCATCAGGTTCGACAAAGCCTCTGGCAAAGCCTCGGCGCTTTCTGCTGCTCCCATCGCCTTCGCTGTGCACGCATAGTTTTCAGCACCTTCAGGATGTGCAACCAGCCACGGCAGGCTGGCCTCTAACGCCAGACCCGTCGCCAGCCCATGATGGATACGCACCAAAGACCCCAAAGCGTGGCTGATATTGTGGCCCATATGCGTGTTGCAGTTGTGCAGCGCAAGACCCGCAACCATACTGGCCCAAAGAACACGTCCGCGTGCCTCAAGGTCGGTGCCGTCTGCCACGGCCCGCGGCAAGGCATCGGTTAGAATGCGAAGCGCTTCCAAACCATAAAGCTGGCCTGCCGGGCTGGTGTTGCGCGCTGTTGCACCCTCTAGGGCATGCGCTACAGCATCTATGCCGGTCCAAGCTGTGAGGGTCGCCGGCAAGCTAAGCGTCAGTTCAGGATCCAGCACGGCCTGCGCGAACATAAGTTCTTCGCCCCAGAACCAAGTCTTGCTGCCATCTGCCTGCGAGATTACGGACGTTCTGGTCACCTCTGAACCGGTACCGGCGGTGGTCGGGATCGCTATTGCCGGGATGCCACCTGCGGGCAACGGCTGAGCCGCCAGCGCAAATTCGGCAGCAGCTCGACCGGATCGGGCAATTGCAGCCACCAGTTTGGCCGCATCCATCGCCGCACCGCCGCCGAGACCAACAACCACACCGGCCTCAATCTCGCGTGCACGCGCACTTAGACTATCCACCAACGCTTCTTTTGGCTCGCCTGACACATCGGCTGCCAACTCAAAGACAATGCCTTCCGCAGACAACCCTTTGGTCAGCTTTTCGGTGGCCCCGATTTCAGCAAGAAAGGCATCGCATACAATCAGCACCGGACCATCACCCAACTCGCGGACGATTTTGGGTATTTTCGCAATCTTGCCCGCACCGAAGGTTGCCGGAGGAACCCGGCCTACGTTGAATGGTGGCATATGCATCTCCTGCCGTCTGAGTTTCCGACAGATTGTAGCGATGCACCTTCATCTGGGTAGAAAGAAACGACACAGATGTACCTGAACCGACAAATTTTTTATTCAACCAGTGTAAATGCGCATCGAAGCCTAAATGTCCGGGCCTGACCTCTGCAAAACCACGGCGGTATCTTGCTGTTTTGAAGTCATCGATTCACATTTAGACGGGCTTGAGCATCAAACTCTTGCCCTTAGACACCTCACCATCCTCCAACCGAGAACACGCAAACTGCCCGCCGAGATCAGTGGCTTCGTCGCAGACAAGCGCAGGAAGCAACCCAACGAGTCTAAACTGTTGGAAACGGCTCAATATCAGCAATCCGATTCGCCGTCCCACCGCTCGCACAACTTGCGTTACTCTCGGGAAAACCTCATGATTTGCGAAGTTTGTGACAATTTTAATCACACATCGTCGAATGATCGACGCCAAGAAATCATCGCTCAGGCTATGGTCTCAGTTGCGGTTTACAGGAGTCATTTTGAACGTGCATCTACAGAATCTCATCAGGCTCAGACAAGCATTCCATCGGGACCCAGAGCTTGGTTTTGATGAACACCGCACTAAGGCGGTCATTGCTGCTCGTTTGCGCGAGTTGGGGCTCGAAGTGCGCGAAGGTATTGGGGTCGTCGGAACTCTAAAGGCCGGAACCGGAAACCGCGCCATCGGGTTACGGGCCGATATGGATGCCCTTCCAATCGCGGAACAAAGCACTCATGACTATGTATCCGCCAATCCCGGCGTCATGCATGCCTGTGGTCACGATGGCCATATGGCGATGCTGTTGGGGGCCGCAGAGATGCTGGTCAGTGACAAGGATTTCAACGGCACGGTCGTGTTCATCTTCCAACCAAACGAAGAACACGGGCTGGGGGCGCAAGCGATGATTGAGGAAGGGCTGCTGGAGCGGTTCCCGATTCAAGAGGTCTACGCCATCCACAATCTGCCCGGTGCCCCTGTGGGGCAGGTTTCAACCCGTCCAGGTCAAATTTGCGCCTCGGAAAGCCTGTTCGAAATTCAGATCACTGGCAAAGGCGGTCATGCATCGATGCCGCAGGTGGGGGTGGATGCGATCACAGTGGGTGCTGAAATGGTGCTGGCCCTTCAGACAATCGTGTCGCGCAAACTGGCCCCCAGTGCGGGCGCCGTGGTGTCGGTGACCGAGTTCTTAACCGACGGACAAAGAAATGTGCTGCCGGGGCATGCCGTTCTGAAAGGCGATGTCCGGGCACGTCTGCCCGAGGATCGTCAGGCCGTTGAACGCTTCATGCGCCAGATCGTCGATGGTGTGGCCGCCACCCATGGCGTGACGGCGACGATGCGATTCAACACGGAATTCATCGAAACGATGAACTCCTCCGAACCCGTCAACGCAGTTCTGCGCGCCGCGCAGGCTGCCGGGCTTGAAGCCGATGGTCAGCGCCCACCGATGAGTTTTTCGGAAGATTTCGCGCATTTCTCAGCCGCTGTTCCGGGCTGTTTCCTGTTGCTTGGCAATGGCACCGAGGGTGCGCATGGCCAACCGCTGCATGCCGCGGATTATGACTTTAACGACGCGCTTCTGCCAATCGGCGCAGCCTTCTGGGCCGCGCTGGTGCGGGATCGCCTACCTGCCAAAGAGGACAAACCGTGACCGACCTTCTTCCAAAAGCCTATCTGGGCCATGTCGCTGTGACCCGCAAAACCGGTGATGCATCAGACAGAGTCCTTACTGCCGCAGATTTCGCCACAGCCCAATCCGAGATCATGGACTGGGACAGCTATGCGCCGACGCCCCTTGTGTCCCTGAAAACCCTGGCCAAGCAGATCGGTGTTGGCGAGGTTTTGTACAAACATGAGGGCCCGCGCTTTGGCCTTGGCAGCTTCAAGGCCCTTGGCGGGGCCTATGCGGCTCTGCGTGTGCTGCAGCGCGAGATTTCAAAGCGCCTTGGCACCGAGGTTAGCCTATCGGATATCCGTCGGGGCAAATACAGCGATGAGGTGGCCAAAATCACGCTGGTTTCGGCCACCGATGGCAATCACGGACGCTCGCTTGCTTGGGGGTGTCAGCGTTTTGGCGCGCCCTGCCGCATCTATATTCACGCCGAGGTCAGCGAAGGCCGTGCCGAAGCCATGCGCGATTTGGGGGCGGACGTGATCCGGATCGCGGGCGATTATGATGAATCGGTCGTTCTGGCGAAATCCGAGGCCAAGGCGAATGGGTGGTTTGTGGTCTCCGACACCTCGTGGCCCGGCTACTCTCTACCGCCGCGCGATGTCATGGCGGGCTACGGGGTGATGACCCGTGAAATCTGTGAAGCACTGGATCAGGCACCGACCCATGTTTTCTTGCAGGGCGGTGTTGGCGGGCTTGCGGCGGGTGTAGCCGCCGCGTTGCGCCAATATTGGGGCGCGGAATCCCCACGCGTGATCATCGTTGAACCAGAACTGGCGGCCTGCCTGTTCGAAAGCGCACAGGCGGGTAAAGCCACCTCTGTTGCCATTGCTGAAGAAACGATCATGGCCGGTCTGTCATGCGGCGAACCTTCGCCTCTGGCGTGGGAGATCCTCGCCGAGGAAGCCACCGATTTCCTAACGATCCCGGAAAGCGTCGTTGCACCGGCTGTACGGCTGTTGGCGCGGCCGTTGCCCGGAGACACAGCGCTTGAAGCAGGTGAGAGCGCGGTTGCCGGTCTGGCGGCCTTGATCATGGCCCGCACGGATGACGATGTATCGGCGCAGTTGGGTCTGAACGGCGAGTCTCGCGTGTTGCTGATTGGGTCCGAAGGCGTGACAGATCCGGCTATTTTCCAGATGATCATGGAGGGCCGCGATGCAGCCTAGCGCCCCCGAACGCGGCTTCCCCGAAGCAGAATTCGCGGCGCGCACCGCAAAAGCCCAGGACCGAATGATCCAAGACGGCCTTGCCGGTCTACTTTTGATGACAGAACCCGAGGTCACCTACTTTACCGGCTTCCAGACATTGTTTTGGCAAAGTCCGACGCGCCCTTGGTTCCTTTTTGTTCCTGCCGCGGGCAAACCTATCGCGATCATCCCCGAGATTGGGGCAGAGCTGATGCATCAAACCTGGCTGGATGATATCCGCACATGGAGCGCACCCTGCCCCAAAGATGACGGCATCAGCCTGCTGACCGATCTTCTTGCGCCGCTGGCAAAAGCTGGTGACAGGATCGGTGTGATGAAAGGGCATGAGACGCAGCTGCGCATGCCTCTTGGAGATTGGGAACGGCTGGTCGTTGACCTGCCCGGCCTGCACATCGCCGACGCAACCCGCATGGTGCAACATCTGCGCATGGTGAAATCCGAGGCCGAGATCGAAAAACTCGCCCATATCTGCGCCATCGGATCAGCCACCTTTGCACGAGTGCCAGACATCGTGTCCGAGGGCATGCCACTGGAAGATGTGTTCCGCGCCTTTCGCCGCGAAGCGCTGGCACAAGGCGCAGATAATGCGCCCTATCTCGTGGGGGCAGCCGCACCTGGCGGATATGCAGATGTCATCTCGCCGCCTTCTCGTCGCCCTCTTCAGACGGGTGATGTGATGATGCTGGATACCGGCTGTGTCTGGGATGGGTATTTCTGCGATTTTGACCGCAACTGGGCCATTGGCCACGTCACTGACGCGACCCGTAGGGCGTACGATACGCTCTGGCGCGCGACTGAGGCCGGGTTGGAGGCCGCAATACCCGGTAACACCTGCAAAGATTTGTTCCGGGCTATGTCAGACGTGATCGCTGAAATCGACCCCTCAGGCGGTGATATTGGCCGCCTGGGACATGGGTTGGGACTGCAACTGACCGAACAACCCTCACACGCGGCCTTCGATGAAACAGTTCTTGAAGACGGTATGGTGCTGACGCTTGAGCCGTCCCTTTCTTACGGATCCGGGTTGATGATGGTGCACGAGGAAAACATCGTTGTCCGCAAATACGGCGCAGAGCTTTTGACCACCCGCGCACCCCGGAGCCTTATCGTGATCTAAAGATTTGCTATCAGCGCGCTTCCCGACTTCAACGTCTGGGGCGCGCAATCGCGCCGTCACAGGATATCAAGCGATACTTTTACACGGTCCATAACAATGGAAGAGGTGAAGCCGTTCACATTGGAATCGTCAAAGAAATACTCCTGTGTAAACGCCTCATATTCCTTAATGTCCGCTACAACGACGATCACAACAAAATCTGCCTCACCTGTCGTATAGTAGCATTGCTGGACCGCCGGGCTGTTCCGCATCAACCGCTTGAAATTGTCCAGATGCAAACGGCTTTCCCGAACCAACTTAACTTCGACGATAACAGTCAGTTCCCGCCCAAGCTTGGGCGGCGAGAGAACCGCAATTTCTTTCTCGATTACGCCCGTTTCGCGTAACTTTTTTAAACGTTTCTGAACCGCCGGGGTCGACAAACCTATTTCCAAACCCAAGGACTCAGCGGTTTGACGTGCGTTTTTCTGCACCAGCGCGAGCAGCTCTAAGTCTTTGTCATCCATGCGATCACAATGCTCTTACTCGGCGCCACTGGCAACGCGAAACCTCATCTACCAAATAGAATTCGACGTTAAGCCTCGCCATCATTGTCTACGATGAAGACAGAATGTTTCTTGAATAAATGCTCAATCCAGCGCACGACGGAAGCCATGTTGGCGGAAACAAACCCAAAAAATGCAATCGAGTCTTTGCATCTGAGGGACGGTTTTGTCCTGAACGGCAAGCGTATCTCCATCTCCCCCACCATGATGAATTCATATCAAAGGTTGCTTTGCGAATTGTATGCTGGCTCATGAGGCATGCACGTCGCCCTACCCTTTGTGGAACGATGCCAGAGGACGAAACGCGCAAGGAAATTCTGTATGTTTGACGAAAGGCTGTCCCGGTTTCAAACCAAACTGGCCAAGGCGGGAATCGACATCGCACTGATCACCGATGACGACAATGTCTACTACCTGACCGGATATTATGACTATCTGCATATGGAGTTTGGCCGTCCAACCATATTGGCAGTTCCAAAAGATGGTCCTTCGCTACTGATCACACCGACGATTGATCTGAATGCGGCCAGGTATTCTGCGCGTGTGGACCGGATCGCAGCCTGGAATGATGGGATGGGCGAAGAATGGCGCGCGGAACTGCCCAACGCGGTCAAAAACGCCATCAAGGTTGGGATTGAACCGAACCATATGCCGCCCATTGTACGCGCATACGTGGAGGAGCTTGTCGGAACCGACCGATTGGCCAGCGCAACTCCAATCCTGACCGACATGCGAATGATCAAATCACCTTACGAGCTGCAACTGGCCCGTCACGCGGGTGAGGTCGCTTCGACCATGGTGGCGGCGGGTCGTGCAGCCATTGGGGATGGGGTGCCCGAGTATGAGGTCGCAATTGCCACCTCGCAAGCAGGAACCCGCAAAGCGGCAGAGCTTTTGGCGGCGCATTATGAAGACAGCGACATGTCCCCCAACATGCATTTTCTGCAGATTTTGGCCTCAGGCGATCAACTGATTAAGACCCATCATCGCGCCACAAACCGCATCATGCGCCATGGCGAGCCGGTGTTTATGTGCTTCTGCGGGTTAGCCAATTTTCACCGGTTCAAAATCGGTTTTGACCGCATGTTCTGGATTGGTGAGCCGGACCCAAAACAGGTGGTCATCTATGAGGTCGCCGTGGCCAGCCAGAAAGCCGCGCTTGATGCGCTGAAACCGGGCGTCACTGCGGAAACTGTGCACGCAACCTATGCCGAAGTCATTCAGGATGCCGGGTTTGGATACCCATTCCGCTGCGGTCGGGCCACCGGCTTCAGCTTTCTGGAGGCGCCGCAGCTGGTCACCGGGGACGAAACGATCATTCAACCCGGTATGGTCTTTGCCGTCGATGGCGCGGTTGCGACCGATGATTTCCGCGCGCAGGTTGGCGATACGTTCATCGTGACTGAAACCGGCTGGGAACAGATCACACATCACCCCAAGGCAATTGAGGAGGTCATCGTCTGATGTTTAAGACCGGAGATACTGTACACTCGATACCTCGCACGCCGCTTATGGGCGGCGGTATCGCTCATCGTGGCAGCTTGGGCTTCATTTTGATGTCGACCGATCTTGCCAGCGAGGCGGATTTGAATGCAATGGCCCCCGAAGGCGTCGGCATTCATATCACCCGTCTGAAGACTGACGACTATACAACAAATGAAACCCTGGCACGCCACATCGATCACATGGCCGACGCAGCCTCGCGCCTACAGCCCGACGTGAAACCATCCGTTATCAGCTACAGCTGCACGTCGGGATCGATTGTGTGCCGCGAAGAGAACGTCTTTCGAGAAATCCGCAAAGGCGCGCCATATGCGCAACCGATGTGCATTGTCACTGGCGTCATGGACGCCCTGCGTGAGGTTGGTGCCAAAAAGATCGTCGTTGGCACACCTTATTTGGATGACGTCAACACCGCCGAGGCCGAATATCTATTTGCCGCAGGGTTCGATGTTCTGGACATTCAAGGCCTGTGTCTTGCAACCGGTGTTGAGTTCGGCAAGGTCGAGCCATCTTATTGGAAAGAATTCGCCCTAGAGATCGACCAGCCCGAAGCCGATGCAATCTTCTTGTCCTGTGGGGGTATCAGATCATTGGAAGTGGTGGATGAGATTGAACAGGCAGCAGGCAAACCGGTCATCACATCGAACCAGGCGCAATTCTGGTCCTGTCTACGCCGCGCCGGAATTATGGATAAGCTTGAGGGTTTCGGACAAATCTTCGAACATCCCGGCAGGCATCTAAGCAAAACTGGTTAAGTTCTTCAAATTCCAAGCACTACTCAATCTCAGATACATCGAGATTCAGCTCTTTGAAACCGCTTCCTTCTTCAATACGAATTTGAACGCGATCCCCCACTGAAAGCTTCAGATCATCAGTATCCGAAGGCAGTCGAAACAACAGCATTGCACGTTCCTGTGCCGTCGATCCGGCCCCTCTGCCATACAAAGTTGCGCTGCCGATCTGACGCTCATTCTCGTTTGCATCAATATGCCAGGCCTGAAGAAAACCACCCGCTTCCGGGACACGGCGCAACCAGATCCTTAGAACCCTGTCTTTGACAGCTTTGTCCGTAAGTTTAACGTCCAAGGATCCAGCCCCACCCGTTTAGTTTTTGGCATAGGTACGCAAGGAACACTGATCATAAACCAGCGCCTCGGGCGCGGCGGCCTCACCTTTGTCATCCAGCGTAACAAGGTAAATCTTCAGTTCTTTTACAGTCTTTTTTCGGCCAATGAAGCGCCGCAAGCCGCGTGTGATGTCCAGCCGATACCGCGTATGCTCATATCTGAGCGGATGCTTGTATCTTTGGTCATAATCATCACGGACTGCCAAGGCCGGGTTACAATGACCCGGCGCACCCGGACAGGTGCCGTGACCAAAAAAGACAAGGCGCCCTGCATAGCTTTTGTCTTTGTACCCTGTCGAAGCATCACAACTGGCATTGTCGACATAGGCGCGCAGCTCAAAGCTTTCCGTTGGCGGGCGCATGCGATGGAATTCAAGTTCCGCCCTGACAAACCCGGCTTTCACTGTGCCCAGCCGAACCTCGGTCACATTGCTGGCCGCCGCTGACAATGCGGCCGCGGGCGCGCTGTCTGCGGTGCCCAAAGCACCAATCGCGGCTTCAACGGAATCCTCGGAATAGATGTAGCGAAGTGAGGTTTCCGCATCGATCAGATCGCGGCCCACCCGACCATCATATACAACTGTGTCCAGAACATGCTGTGGAACATTGGCCGCTGGCCATAACGCCTGCCAATCTGCCCAAACCTTGTCGCACATCGCATGGTGCAGCCAGAAAACGGGATCGTAAGACGCGGACACTGTGCTGCCCATATCTCCAATCGAGCGGGGCAATGGCGACGATGTATCCGTGCCACCCGTTAAAACGTGGATACCGCCATGAGCCGCAAAGTTGAAGTCGGCCTGGAAGGCTTCAAAGTTTGGATTGGTCAGGTAACGCTCAACCTCATCCTCCAGCAATGGGATATTGCTGCGCAGGCGCGTTGTGTATCTGCGTGTGAAGATCTCATCACCAGTCAAACCCAGGGCAATGCTACGATAGAGGCTGTGTGCGCGGGCCAGCGGGTTTGGAACATCATCCCCGGCACTGTTTGTGTAGGTCGCATCGTCCACTACTTTCGGCAGCCCGTTCGAGGCGTGCGTCGCTGTGGCAAACTGCCTCCAATCCCAATAGGGAAGCGTAGGTTCGAGTTCGTCGTCCACGCGCCACCGTTTCAGCGCGCTGTTAAGTGCTTTTTCGAATGAATAGACCTAGGACCGGCGCCAGGTCAGAAACGTGCGGTCATCGTCATGGCAAAGGTCTTGATCATAACCATGCCCGCGCGCCAGAGCGAAATATCCGCGCTGATCACCCATCGCGATGTCAGAGATTTCGTACATCGCAGCATATGCGTCGCGCAGGTCCTGAATATCTTCCTCGCGCAATCTGATCAGGTCGAAACGGATCCGCGGCAACCCAGCTGGTTTTCTTAGAAAGTTCAGTTTGGCAATCGCTGTCATCTAAAAATCCGCCTTAAGGAGCGCTTCAATGCGCTCAGTATGGCACAAAACCACCGCCGATGGCGGTGGCTCGCCCAAACACTAAGCTCAAATAGATGGCTACTGGCGAATCTAACGCTGCTCTTTCTCATGCAGCACTCGCCCGATGATGTTCATTAGCAACTGGGCCGCAAGGATTTGGGTGGAGCTGGTGGCGTCATAGTTCGGGGCGACTTCAACCAGATCGAGACCAACAATGTCGCCCCGCTTGGCCAGACCTGCCATGAGCTCTAGCACTTCGTAGTAAATGAACCCGCCATGGCTTGGTGTGCCTGTTCCCGGGGCGATGGACGGGTCAAAGGCATCAATGTCGATAGTCACATAATACCGCGCGCCTTCGGGAATGCGGGCCAGCATCCCATCGACCCCCATTTTGCGGAATTGCCGGACAGATTGGATGTCTGATCCCATGGCGCGGGCATCCACATAGCCATCCTTGGCGGTGGACGATACATTGCGAATGCCGATCTGACTGAGGCCCGTGACATAGGGTTTTTCAGCGGCACGGCGCATCGGGTTGCCATGACCATAGCGCACCCCATGCCGTTCATCGACAAAATCCAGGTGCGCATCAATTTGCACCACATGGATCGGTTCCTGATCATCAAAGGCATTGATGCAGGGGATATTGATCGAATGATCGCCGCCCAAGACGACCGGTAGCGCCCCGGCCTCCAGTATTTTGCGCACCCCAAACTCGATATTTGCGTGGCTATTCATCGTGTCGGTATGCACGATGTCTGCATCGCCGATATCAACAATGGTTACTTTGGCCGGATCCAAATAGGTGACATCATCTTCGTGATCATAGGCCCCTGCATGCCCGAATGAGAACAGCGTCGACGCCTCACGGATCGCGCGTGGCCCCATCCGCGCCCCGGACCGCCATTGACAGCCAAAATCAAACGGGGCGCCAAGAACCGCAACGTCGGCGTCAATTGCGTTCCAATCCTCTACATAGGGATACTTGCCAAAGGTACAGATACCAACGAAGGGCAGGTTCAATCGGCCGGAGTCGTAGCCATGGTTCGACATATTAGCGTTCTTTCTGTTCAGATCTTCAACATTTGCTAACATTAAGGCACCCGAATGCCACGCCCTGTAAAGACCCCTAAGGGTCGAACCCGCGATCTCTTCAACTTTGACAAACCTTTTCCAGCGATGATCAGATTGCATCCGAACCCGATGGACATAGTGATTTGCGTATGAGACAGTGTTTATGATGGTGTCCGGCTCGGTTCGAGTCGGCTGAAAAGGGAACACGGTGCGGGTTCATACCCAATTCCGTGACTGCCCCCGCAACTGTAAGCGGCGAGCGACCCCGTTGAAAACCACTGAGCCCTAGGGTTCGGGAAGGAACGGGAAAGCGTTGACCCGCAAGTCAGGAGACCTGCCATCTACGGTGTATGATGACATGCGCCGCAGTCAACTTGAACCCGGGCGGGGTGCCTTGGGAACGGCAGAGACGACCGAAGGACCAAGCGTCCCCGGCACATCACCGTGACCAGCCACACTCCTCCCCTTGCGCGGAGGGCGCGATGTTATTGGAACGGACGATTATTCAACTCGACACAGGTCCCATGCCTGTAGATGAAGCACGTCAGATGGGACAGCTTGGCTATATGCAATGGATCGCGGGTGTTCCAGGCAATGCCAGCTATGCAGTAGCTGCGAGGCATGCTTACGAAACAGCTGCACCATTTAAAGATCACTCACCTGCCGTTGCAGCGTTCTGCGAATTGCTTCTGACTTCGCTGGAACAGCCGTTCAGACCTTTGCCACTTGCCATGCCAAAACGTGAAAGGCGCGGCGGCGCACAGGCCCGCCGATCCTTTCGCATGCCGCTGTGACATCGAACGGGCTGCGGGATCATCGCACAGCTTTGTGCTCTTGGACGAGGTCGAACACTCAGCTCCGGCGACTACAACTTTCACCGGCACAACAGGTTTGATTTGCCCAGTCCGGTGTTTGCGTGGATAGTCCAGAATTGTAAGCTTGCTTGCACCCGCTGACCCACACGTAAACGCCAAAGGACATGCTATGGACCAGGTGAAATTCACGCAGATGAAGGACGGGGACAAAGAGGATTACACCTTCCTCGATACTCTGGAGCGTGAGTACTGCAAAGGAACGGCAGATCGTTTGCTGGAGGCAATGGAACGGCTCGACAAAAGCCTGTCCGGTTATCAAGTCACACGTCTTGGCCATTCGGTGCAATCGGCCACCCGCGCCTGGTTTGACGGGGCAGACATAGATTGGATCGTTGGCGCCCTGCTGCATGATATCGGTGACATATACGCGCCGCATAATCACGATGAATATGCGGCCTCAATCCTCAAACCCTTCCTGCGCGAACAGGTCACGTGGTGTGTGCACACCCATGGGGATTTTCAGCTTGTTTACTTCGGAGAGCACGTAGGCGCGAACCCCGAAAAACGCCAAGCTCATCGTGACAGCATCTATTTCTATGACTGTGCCGAGTTCTGCGAACGCTGGGATCAATCCAGCTTTGATCCCGCTTATCCCAGCAAACCACTGTCTTTCTTTGCAGATATGGTGCGTGAGGTGTTTGATCGCAAACCCTATGATCCGGCAGTTGTTCAACCTGGCGTCCGGGTTCCACTCATCGATGACGCCGTTGCTGAAACGCGGCGGGCGTAGGATGTATTCGATTTAGTTAAATCACGGCCTGCTTTGTTCAAACATGCGGAGTTGGTAGAGGTGATTTGATACTCGTTCAGCGCAAAACGGGCCAATCGCCACTACAAAAATCGAAGGATTCAGTTGTGGCAAGTCAGGTTGCAAAAATGCAGATGCGCCACGATATCAGTTCAACGCCAGCTATCAACGCCTAAGAACAAACCTTTGCAACAGAAAAAGCTATGTTGTCCTGATCGGGATCATCAAGGCCGATCAAGGCTCTGATCAGCGCGTCCGCAATAGCGTCGCAACCCGCTTCATAGTTGCGCGTGACGACCTCTTGAATGTCCTTGTCTTCTAGAAACTGAAGCCCATCCGAAGCTGCAATGAGAACATCATCTGACAGAAGCTGAAACGGGTCTGAGGGGCAATCGATCTTTGCGATGTCGCCACCATGTATGACCGATGTAAGCATGTTTCTGTCGGGATGATTTCGGGCCAAATCGGGATCCAACATGCCAAGTTTCGCCATCATATCGATTTGTGGCGCCATTGAATGATCCTCGTTCAGCTGTATTAGCTCGCCAGACCGCCAGAGATAGAGCGGCGAGTCCCCGACGGAAAACCAAAACGCGCGATCTTCGATGCAGATCAATATGAGAAGCGTAGCTCCCATTCCCCTTACATTCAGATCGTTGCGACTGGCTTCGAAAATCTGCTTGTTCGCGCGTTCGGCACTGTCATGCAAGAATGCGACGACTTCTGAATTTGATGAGTCTTTGTTCAGCCCGGCGGCTAACCAGCCTTTCATCACCTCACAAACGATCAGGTTAGAGGCAACATCCCCCGCCGCGTGGCCACCCATACCATCTGCCAGGACCACGAACCCTATGTCCGATCCGATCGGCTTTTCAGAAAGAATGGCATCTTCCTGATACTCACGGGCACCCTGGTTAATCACGGTTGAAATATCGAAGACATCACGCAGGCGTTCCTCCGCCTGATGAAATCTGGGCTCGTGAACTTGCATCAGATATCTTTCAGAATGAGACACTTGAATTTCCTTCAAGGCAATGTAGGCGGCTCGTAATTATAAGAGCCGCCAAGCATTAATGCGTAAGTGGCAGATCCACCGATTGCAGTTCGCCATTCCGCGCGATGGTCAGCAACGCAAGCTCCGCACCTGTACTGCTAAGCTCTTCGAACAACTGGGTAATACCGTTCTCACCCTCGACCGAAATCTGCGAAGCGGTTTCTGACACGACAATATCGCCCACGCGAACTGATTTGGCCGAAGCCGGAGCGCGCAATACCTTGCTGACCCATTTCCCATTGCCATTGGTGACCGTAATGAACTGAACTCCGTTTGTGAGCTCGACCACCTTACCAGTTTGAAGGGTCAGGTTCTTTTCAGAAACCGGGCTATCTTCTTCGGTTCTGACCCGCATATCCACCAGAATCTCGCCACTTTCGGGATTAGCCTCACGCGATTGGATTGCACGAATGATCGAGTTGTCATCCACCACCAAATGACCATTTACGGAATAGATGATCGTGCCGGATTTCAACCAATCCGTTGTCGCCTGATCAAGGTCAGATCGCACCAGCGATACCATCGAGAACCTGCCCTGCGGCTGCGATGTTGTAACGGTCGCAAACGGCAGATCCACAGCGGGGCCAGTCCACGCTATCCAGTTTGAACCTGTCGTCACTGGTTCCGAAGCAACACTCTCCACTTCTGGCTCTGCGACTACAGGCCGGGGTTCCGGCTCCTGTGCCGTCGCACTGCTGCTTTCGGGCTCTTCATCGGTGGCTGATTGCGGAGCCGCCTGCTGGGTATCAGCAATCGCGACCACATCCTGATCCGCTTCTCCGCCCTGGCTGAAATAGTACCCTGCTCCACCGATTACTCCGGCGACGATCAGCGCGATCATCAGCATAGAGTTTGAACGTTTGCGCGGCGCTTTGCTGTTGACCGCGACTTTATCGTTGAAGTCGACCGCAGCGACCGGTTCGGGCTTCGCTTCGATCGGCATCCTTTCTTCAATCGCATCCTGCCATTCCTGAACAGATTGGAACCTGTCTTCGGGCGGAATACTCAGGGCACGATCAATCGCTCGCAAAAAACTGACAGGATAACCCTCAACCGCACCTTCAAGCGGTTCGTAGCAATCTTTGCCATTCTGGGCCAAAGCCGCCAACCGGGTCTGGCTGTCCTGCGGGGCAGCCCCTTTGATGACATGATAAAACGTAGCCGCCAGCGCATAAAGATCGCTTGACTGATCCTGCTCCGCGCCTTGCAGGTAAAACTCTTGCGGCGAATACCCTTCCTTTACGACCCTCAGCATCGACATTGCGCGGTCAGATTTGGCGGCGCTCTCACGGGCGGCGCCGAAATCGATAATCATCGGTTCGCCGTCTTGGTTGATCAGAATGTTGTCTGGCGAGATATCCCGGTGCAGCATGCCTTCGCTATGGATGAAACCAATGGCTTCCAGCGTGGTGCGCAACAGCCGCTCAACCTCTTCGGGCGGTATCGTCTTACGTTCTTCGATCGTGTCCAGAAGATCTTTGCCCTCGATGAAATCGATCGCCATATAGGCGGTCTCATTGTCTCTGAACACCTGGTGGACACCGGCAATGTTGGGATGCACAAGTTTTGACTGATTGCGTGCTTCTTTTTCGAAGGATTTCACCAGCGCTTCGTACGAGGATGTATGCGACTGGGACCGCGGGCGAACCGCGGTCTGGCTGCGACGGCAGATCGCCTCGGGGAAGCATTCCTTGATCACGATCGTGCGCTCAAGGCTGTCCTTGGCAAGGTAGGTGATGCCAAAGCCACCGCTGTTGAGAAACCGCATGATCGTGTATTGACCGGACAGCAATTTGGTACCCGGGGCAAGCTCGTCCGGGAACTGATCGTTTGTGTGGGCTGATTGTACCATAAGAAACACTTACCTTGCTGTAGCCGGATGCAGATGCGCCCGTGCTTTTTTTACGACCGAAGCTTGAGGGAAACTGACCTCAGAAACCGCAATTTTGTTCATTATCCACCCCATGCGCGTATCTCCGCATTAGGGCCGCTCACTTCACTCCAGACTTCGACACGGCGGTTTTTTGCACGACCCACTGGGTTGGTGTTGCATGCAACCGGAGCCATTTCTCCATATCCGCGTACTTCGATCACTGTGTTAACGGGACCGCTGGCATCCATGCTTGATGAAAGCTCCCTCAGGACCTGCTTGGCGCGGGCGAGCGAGAGCTGACGGTTCTTTCCGTAGCTGCCGCCAGCATCCGCAAATCCCGCCAAGACGATTTTGTGGGGTTCGACATCGCGGATGTATTCGGCAATCCGCTCGATATCCCGTTTCGCCTTGTTGTCCAGAAACGAAGACCCAGGCGAGAAGCGGAAGGTTGTCGACAGACGTGTGGTTGTCAGCTTGTCACTCACATACGAGCGGAGTTCGGACGCATTGGCCGAGACCGTCATCTCGGCAACGTCTGATTTTAGTCTGGCAAACTTCTCGTCTTCACTCTGAGCGATAACCGAAAGGCTGGTGATGCCGGATTTGGACACGAACCCATCTATTCTCGGGCTGTCCAGAAATTCGACCAATGCCGTGCCCACACCCGAAAGATCGCTGCCGTTGTAAACGGTCACCCGATTCTGCAGCCCATATTCCTCAGTCTTCATTGAAAACTGGTTAGGCTGATGAATAATCCCGCATTCACTGCGCAACGGCACCGGGCGTGAATCACGAATATTCGAAAACCGCATGACGGCGAAGCCATATGGGTCAGTTTCAATCGCTCGGGAAAGCTCTCGGTTCGAGTTTACGATGTTGCCATCGGCCAGAAAATCGCGTTCGAAGGGCGAAAGGATAAGCCCATCGACCCTGTGAAACGCTTCCGAGTTTTGCGGTAACGTGTAGACGTTGATCTTGTGATCAGGCCCACCAAACTGGGTCCAGTTTACAATCTCACCCGACAGGATTTGCGATATCTGCTCGATTGTCAGAGACAACAGATCGTTCTCGGGATTGACAGTAGCCGTATAGCCATCAACCGCCAGAACATGTTCCTGCTGAAATGAGGTCAGCTCGCCCAGGCCGCTTTTTCTGGCCTGCGTATTGTTCTGAGACGAGACCGGTTCTTCGCTGACGATCAGATCACTTTCACGGGTCATCAGGGATTCAAAGAGGTTCTGACCCGAAGCCTCTTTCACAAGAATGCTGTGAACTGGGCTGGCCTCTTCATCCATGATAAGAATGTCGAAAGCATCAGATCCGATCGCGCCAGAGACTGTATCGTCTTGCCCAAAGGCATGCTGTTCGCCCAGAGGTACACCTTGCAGATCAAAAACATCCGAGAAGAGTTCCTGTTCAGCGGCAAAACCTTCGGCAAGCAACGGAAGAAGGATGTCTGCCAAACCGGCGCCACCGGCCACAACGAGGTCGGTATCTGTTGGCAGGCTTGCTGGGCAAGCCGCGCCGCTGCAATGAAACTCTGCTGTATTTAGGGAAAGAACCCCGACATTTGATCGTACGATGAACTTGCCGGGTTGGATCGTAACCAGCTCGCCAGTCACTGACCTAGAGCCGTCTTTCGAGGTCAACGTTACTTCCTGCGCAAGCCCCGAAGACGCGATGCAACCAAAGGCTATTGCTGCAGCATATTTTGACCAACTTTTCATACTCGCCTCGAACCCTGAAGAAACTACACCTGTGATGCGCAAGCCGCGACGTGATCGCCGCGGCTTGCCTTTTCTCAACTTAACCGGCGATCCATACTTCGACGCGACGGTTGATCGCGCGGCCACGTGGGCTGTCATTGCAGGCGACAGGCTCAAGTTCGCCATAACCCGCTGCCTTCAGGGTGATCCCGTCCAGTTCGCCACCGGTGGCAACCTCGACCAGATGGTCCAACGCAGCCTGAGCACGTTCCTGTGAAATCAGCAGGTTCGAGTCGAAGGGGCCCTTGTTGTCAGTAAACCCAACAATCACAACTTCGCTCGGTTTGGTTTCGGCCAGGTAACGCACCATGCGCGTCAGGTCACGTTCGGCTTTGTTGTCGAAACGCTTCGAGCCAGGCGCGAAACGGAACGTTGTCGACAGGCGCTCATGAGTGTTCATGTTTTTCAGCAGGTCTTCGACAAGCTCTGCCTCATACTCATTCTCACCCTCTTCCAGCTCGGCGACCAGACGTTCTGCGGCGCGCTCTTGGCTGTCCGAAGTGATCGACAGGTCGATATAGCCTGCTTTAGCAACAAGGCCGTCCAGGCTGCCATCATCCAGGAAATCAACCAGTTCACGGGCATAGCCGTCAATATCCGAGCGGTTATAGGCCACAACACGTTCCTGCAGATAGTACTCCTCGGTCTTCAGATTGAAGAGACTGGGGTCTTGAACGATGCCGCAGGTTGTGCGCAGCGGAACTGCACGTGCATCGCGCTTAGCAGCGTAGTTGACGATACCGAAGCCAGCCACATCTTCCATGATCGCGGTCGTCAATTCCGTGCGGTCGTGCACAATGCTCGACTCGTTCGTCAGCGTCTTATCGGACTTCTTGAACAGAAGCTTTTCGATGTGATGATACGCTTCGGTATCAGGGTCGAACGAGTAGACATGGATGGGTGCATCCGAACCGCCAACCTCGGACCAGTTCACGATATCACCGGACATGATGTCACGAGCCTGCTTGACGCTCAGATCAGGGATCTGGTTCAGCGGGTTCACGATCATCGCAAATCCGTCCACCGCGATAACACGCTCCTGATCAAAGTCGCGCAGGTTGCCACCGCTGCCTTCGGACACGATCGAGCGATCAGCCTTACCTGCAGACGTTTCGGTAAAGATGATCGAGGCATCTTTCTTGGCAAGACGCTCGAACAGGCGCGCGCCATTGGCGGTATGGATACCAAATGTCGCAACATCATCGCCTTCCAGATCGGTCAGCAGCAATGCAAAATCATGCTCCTCGCCGTATTTGTGGTCACCCACGTCAACGGTCTCGGTATCTACCGGCTCTCCGTTTTCGTCATAAAGCTGCGCCTCTGCTTCCAAAGCGGCAGCGGCATATCCTTCTGCGATGATCGGAACCAGAACCTCTGCGATTTCATCGGGGGCAGAGATTTCAAGGTCATAGACATAAGTCTGTTCGGTCGGGCAAGCCTCACCTTCGCAGGTCACCAGATCCTGATTGATCACAAACTCGCCGATATCCGTTTCGACCAGATACTTACCGTCTTTTGACGACAGAAGATTGCCGATCACGTCGATATTGCTGTCCTTCCCAATCAGGCGAACCTCTTGTGCAAATGACGCGGTGGTGACAGCGCCTGAGATGATCGATGCGGCAACACAAAGCCGTGTGAAGGGTGAATTTAACATTTTAACTCCTCGAGTTAGCACTCATTTGGTATTTTTCCGATGCATGTTTTTGGGCATCAAAGTAGTCGCAATTTGGTTTTGCTACGGGTTCCGTTCAGGTGCTGTAGTTTGGGGCCAAATCACGCGAAACATGGTTAGCGTTCAGGAATCCAGCTTGATGGCCTCTTCATAGAGAAGCGCGGCCTTTTCGGACTCGATTTCAAGCACATCCATCTCGGCACAGAAGTGTGTCACGTCATCGACGTTTGGCACATCCACGCTATCAAGCTGCTCGACAACCGGCTGCAGTTTTGCCCAATGGGTCTGGACTTCGGTCAATGCCTCAAGTGCCGCGTTGCTTGGCGGTTTCGCCATCGTGATCGAACTGCTTCCACCTTCAATCAGAACGTCGACAATCTTGCCGAATTTCTTGGCGTTCTTCTTGAATTTCTTGTGGTGCTCTTCGGTGTCCTGACCTGTTGCTGCCAGTGCGATTTCCTTGCAGATCTTCTGTGTCAGCATTCTCTGACGTCCTGCAAAATCCAGTGCCAGCGCCAGTGCCAGATCGATATCCACGTCGCCATAAGCCTCTTCCAGCTTACGAACGACTTCGTGGCAGGTTTTTTCCAAAACCTCATCATTGTCGATAATCAGGTGCAGATGTTCATCATCCACCGATCCCGCCTCGATGATCTCTTCGATCGCCTTGCGATAAGGCATCCAAAGCTTTTCGACCTCTTTCAGCGCGTTGTTCACGGAAACAAACCGCTCACGGTCAACGCCCGAAGATCCCTTGCCCTCGCGAAAGCCCAACAGAATGTCGTCGAACTCGTCATGGGCTTCTTGCAGTTCAGCAAGATCCTTTTCAACTTCGGCACCGAGGCTTAGCAGTACAACTGCCTTCGCAACCTTCTCTGTCAAGAAACTCAGTTTGTCTGCGGCCAGTATGCGATGCGCAACCTGCCCTGCAGCCATCGCCAGCGCACTTCCCCCCACGGGTACTATCGCGACACATGCGGCCAACGATGCGCTGTTAAGAAATACTCGTCGGTTCATTTCCATAGTGACTAACCTTACCTTTTCTCACTTTTTACCCACCGATTGTGTTAACAATGACGAGAAATTGAGCTGTATTGTGGTTGGCCCAAGAAAAGTTTGTGTTGATTTCTTGACTTACCTTAAGATCGAGCTAGGCGTTGAAATTATTCAATATTTTCCGACTATCGCTATCAATCTGATGCGCAGAACGAAGAAAAGCACTCCACATTTATGCGAAGCACTCTTCTTTAAGGAGAGTTTAGTTTAGATCAACTCAACCTTCTTGCCAGTCGAACTCATCATCGCAAAACGCGGTGAAGCGCATCGTGGTGTCACTGATGCGAATATCGTCGCCACTCGACAATGGAACGGTGCTAAGCACGGGGCCCGAATTCAGGCGAACCAAGTTCGCTTTACCCCCATGACCCAAATAGCACTTTCGGGCTTCTGGGTCATAAGCGATAACCGCGTGGTTGCTGCGAGAGATACCGTTGTCGCCAAAATCGAGTTGGATGGCTTGATCGTCATTCCGACCGATCTGCATCAATCCACCTGTGAGCATCACACTTGTTCCACGGCCGGGGCCTTTGGTCACAACCAACCAACCGACCGGGTAGGCTTCGTGTTGTTGGGTATTGTTTTTCACAGGCTCCGCGGTTTTTAGAATGTCTTCGATCGGATCCGCCTGGTTGCCAAAGCCCAAGAAAGTTGTTTTGACCCGCCGGCTGCGTTTTGCATCCGAAGCAGTGGCTTCAGGGTCCTCGACACTTTCGCCGGGCACCTCAAGAGGATCGGACATCGGAGCCGGTTCAACTATCTGAGGCGCCAGGGCATCAAGGGTGTCTTCCGCATTGGGCATATTCAGCGCCTCCAGTCTTTCCGCAAACGCCAGAGATGCAATCGCATCCGATCCGGCCAACTGTATTTCGGATTGAAGGGTCACTTCCGCCTGAGGCGTTTCAGGTTCTATAAGTTCAGAAGTCAATTCTGAATCTTCGACAACCATTGCACCACTATCGACCGTTTCGTCTTCGGCGACGCTGGGCATATTGGTTCCATCAAGAATACGGCTGAGCGGACTTTTGTATTTGAACATCTGTTTCACCATCTAACTTTTCACAACACTTGGACCAATCCTATGATGGCCAAACGCGACTGGACGTAGGAGCAAGGCTCGCATCAGGTCCAAGTTCAGACGAGTTAGCGAGTACAACAACCACCCCAGAATCCGGCGCCAACCCAAGGAATCCCTTCAATGTGCCCAAAGTTTGTTTTCTTCCTGCCTTCATTGGGGAATTGATTAAGATAGAAGTAGCGCCCCGAAATCACCGTTTCGCCCATGGAGCGGGCGAGCAGACTGAATGAGAACGGCCTGCATTCTCACTTTTGTGATTTCATCATGACAGACGACCTGCCCTCTTATGGTTGAACCCGGCAGAGCTTTGCGTGCTATTGCAGCATTGCGGGTTAGAGGTGTTGCAAATGCGGGATCGTCGTCCACAATCCTTGAAAAACTTCACTATTGGCGGGACAACCGCCTTCATCAGTGTTTCGAATTTGTCGACAATCTATCAAATTTAAAGCATTATATCGTAATACACTATGCTTTGGCCTGGAGGATTGGGCTGAGCATAATTGGAAGATCGCACAAGTGGGGGAACGTGCAATCAGATATCTCATTCCCGGATTCTGGCCCCGAATTGGGATTTAGATACCTAACAGTCTTGGTTTTGATGTTTTTCAAAACGACGCCGCTGTAGCCAATAGCTGTTTCCCCGTGTGCAGAGTCAAAAAGACCCTGAGGAAGCTGGCCAGATGAGTGAAGTAATATGTAAGCGGTGCGGAATTCCTTCTCAGGCTGGTGGGAATTTCTGTTCAAGCTGCGGCGCCCGTATCGGAGAAGCCAGCGAAGCAAGATCCCAATACATGACCGTTCTCTTCGTAGATCTCGTCGGTTCTACAGATGCAACGCAGAATTTTGGCAATGAGGCCATGTTCGAGGTCATCCAGAGCTTTCAAAGCCAGTGCCAGCAGGAAATCCAGAATGCGGGCGGCTTTGTTGCGAAATATTTGGGCGACGGCGCCATGGCCTATTTTGGGTATCCAAGGTCGATCAAAAACAGCGCCGCCACTGCAGTTGCGTGCGCAATTAAGATCATCGAAATCGCCTCTGCCCTGAAGATAAAAGGAAAGCTTTTGCAAGCCTGCTGTGGCATCGCAACCGGATGGAGCGTTGTAAACATCGTGCGCGCCGGCGAGGCGGCTCAGGAAGCATTGGCTATCGGTAACGCGGTGAACCGCGCTGCGCGACTGCAATCGCTGGCGAGCCCAAGCAGCATCTTCTTTTCATCCGAGGTCAGGCGATCCATTGATCAGGCGGCGCTTAATCTTAGAGAGGTTGGCGAGACAGCGCTCAAAGGCTTTCGCAATCCCATTGATATTTGGGCGATTGACGTTCCGCACCTGACAGGTGATCAGGCCACGCTGGCGACAGGCGATATACTGCATGACCAACAAGGTTTTCAGGATCAACCTGCGCTTTGGGACGGGCAAGTAGAATTGAACCCGATCGGACAGCCGATGCTGGGCCGCTCTGACCTGATGAGCCAGATCAGCACTTGTTACGCCGACGCTGTATCGGGCCGCTTTATATTTGCAGATGTTATGGCCCCCGGAGGCTATGGTAAGACAATGCTGGCCGAGCAATTCCTAGCATCAGTTCCGGATGCAAACGTCATACGCGTCGCGGGATCCCTTCACCGCAGTGAACAGAGTTTTGCATGTTTCAACGCCGCGATGCGTACGTTGATCGCTCAAGAACAGAACGGGACGGACCCGACCGCATCCCTCGAGGAATGGGCCCCGGAAGGTATGCTAGACGGTCTTCAGCGCCTCTTGAATATGTCGCAAATACCTGTCGCCCCAGTCGTCCGCCAAGGCCGGATCACAGAAGCATTGCAAGCAATTCTCGAACGCGAGCTTGCCAAGGGGCCACTCATACTGTTCATCGACGATGCCCAATGGCTTGATGAGGATTCTGTTGCATTCCTTACCCTACTTTCGCAGGTTTTTCGCAACCAGCCGCTGTTTTTGTTGGCGACACACAGGCTGGAAGGGCGAAATCTGCAGGTAGAAGCAGACTTGCGTATCGATCTGACCCCACTTGCAGATCACGATGCGGGCAGACTGATAGGTTTTCTCGATCCAGATACCCGGCTCAACCAATCAACACGCGACAAAATAATCGAACGCGCGAATGGCATACCGCTTTATGTGTACCACTACACGATGACCCTGCTGGAGCAGCCGCAAGCCAGTATCGAGGCCGCCATACCACAAACACTGATAGAAGCGCTTCAGCAACGGCTAGATGTCGATGAGGATGAAAGGCAGTTGGTCGAGGTCGTCGCCGTCCTGCAGGACTATGCAACAACGGAAGTGGCTGCTGCCATGATGAACAAACCAGTGCACGAGGTCCAAAAGACCACGGACACGCTTGTATATCGTAGTTTGCTTAAGCAAAGGGGTGCCAACGAGCTTGCGTTCGATCATGCGCTGCTGCGCGATGCGGTGGTCAAATCCATGTTGAGCACACGCGCCCGCAAGCTGCACGGGGACGCGCTGCACGCCTATCGGGAGGTTTCACCCGAATCTCTAGTGGCCAATCCGATCATCGAAGCAAAGCACTTGATGGGGTGCGAAAACTATGCGCAAGCCGTCCCGAAACTAGCCGAGGCCGCTCAGGTCGCAACCATACGCGGTGAGATCGCCGAAAGCGTGCGTGTTGCTAAAATTGCAAAGGGGCTACTAGAGAAAATCGAAGACCGGGATTTGCGCAATCGCCTGGAAATGTCGACCGAATTTGTACTTGGCAACGCGCTGGTCCAGCAGGAGGGGTTTGGCTCCCCTCGTGCGGCGGCAGCCTATGGCAATGCACTGGCACTATGCGAAACTATCGCCGGGGGTGGAGAGCTTGAATTCCAGATCGCGTGGGGCGTATGGACTCACGCTTACACCTTGTCAGATGTATCGGGCACCGTGCGGATGGTTGAGCGCATGGAAAACATCGCCAAAGTCGAGCCCAAGCTGGGCGTTGTTTCAAACTGCGCACGATCGGTTACGAGCTTCAGCCTTGGTGAATTCGTAGAGCAAGAAGCATCCTATCAGCGCACCGCCGAACTGTATGACTTTGACCAACATAAGCTGCATGTAATGACCTATTCGATGGATTGTCTGGAACTGGTCCATCTATTCCGGGCGCACGGGCGCTTTATTGCGGGTGATGCTGATGGCTGGGAGCAAGCGTTGGCCTCGGCCCGCGCGCATGGGGAAAGGTTGGATGTCGCGCCACTTGTCCCATATATTCGCGTTTTCCGAACAGCAGCGCGCTGTTACGCGCCAAGCGGCCTACCGATCCGCGAAGAACTGGAACAGGCCAAGGCACTGGCTGAAACATTTGGGCAGCCCTTTTGGATTGTCGGCGCAAATCTCTGGATGGCTGCCGCGCGCTATCACAACGAAAGCCCTGCCGCGGCGCTGGCGGACTTGGAAGTGGCAATCGCGGGGGCTGAGGCTCTGGGCATTCGATTTTTGACCAGATACCACGAAGCATTGCTGGCACATGCCTATGCCTGCGTAGGACAACACGAAGACGCCGAAGGATTGTGGGCAACGATTGACACGCCCGAAAACGCCCAGGGCAACACGATGATCTGGCCCGAGATTCTGCGGCTGCGTGCAGAATCTCGCTATCTGGCAAAAGCACCTGCAGATGTACTGGTTAGAGATCTGGACCATGCAGAACAAATGGCCCGAGATATCGGGGCACTTGCCTGGTTCGCCCATATTCTAGACAGCCGTAGACGCCTGCAGCTGTCTTCGCCGGATGAAGTCCTTTCAGCACTTCAAGGCATTATGCCAAGCGGCGCGGAACGCCATCCTTCATTCAAGCTACTTCTAGAGTAGTTTTGGTCTGCCCGCCTGACGGGGGCAAACCCCAACTTAGATCAGTCCGCGCATTAGGCATCTGCCAAGACAAGATCGCTCGCTTTTTCACCGATCATAATCGCCGGTGCATTGGTGTTGCCACTGACGATTTCGGGCATGATCGAGCAATCCGCTACGCGCAGGTTCGATATTCCATGGACCTTCAGTTTTGCATCGACAACTGATGTCTCAGCCTGTCCCATCGCGCAGGTACCTGTCGGGTGATAGATTGAAGCGGTGTTCGATCTGGCCCAATCCAATGTACCTTCATAATCGTCAAGGCTCAGCTCTGCCGACGGTCGAAACTCCTCAGAAATCTTCGAGGCAAGTGGATTCTGCTTGGCGATCCGCCGAGCGATGTTCACCGCATCGACCATGGTACGGCAATCGGTTTCTGTTGATAGGTAGTTCGGTATGATTTTGACATGCGTGGATGGATCAGGGCCGTTTAACCTAAGCTCCCCACGGCTTTCCGGACGCAACTGGCAAACAGACATTGTGAAGGCTGAAAACGGGTGCACGCCCTCCCCCGGGCTATCGGCGGACCAGGGTTGGACATGGAATTGAATATCCGGCGTTTCTACATCTGGGCGGGTTTTAATGAAACCTGTGGCCAGGCTGGCCGCCATGGTCATCGGGCCCGCGCGAAAAAGGGCGTATTTTAATGCGATACGCGCTTGATTGAATAGGCTGCGCACCTCGTCATTCAGTGTAGGTTCATTGCATTTGAAGACCAGCCGAGCCTGAAGATGATCCTGAAGACCTTTGCCAACACCCGGCAGCGCGTGCAGTGGTTCAACGCCGTTTTCCTTGAGGTGATCCGGGTCTCCGATCCCTGACAACATCAAAATCTGCGGCGAGTTGATCGCGCCACCTGACAGGATAATCTCGCGCCGCACTTTCAGAGTGTGCTCCACCCCAGATCTATCCTGGTACACCAACCCAACGGCCTTTTTGTCGTCCAGGATCACGCGCGACACCAAAGCTTTGGTGATGATGTTCAGGTTCTGGCGATTGCGAATGGGCTTCAGATAGGCGACGGCGGCACTACAACGGCGACCATTGCGCGTGGTTAGCTGAAAATACCCAACGCCCTCTTGTTCGGCGCCGTTGTAGTCGGGATTAAAGGGATAGCCTTCGGCCTGCGCGGCGGCGACCCACGCGTCACAGATTGGGCGCTGAATGCGCATGTTCGACACAGACAATGGCCCGCCAACACCGTGGAATTCATCCACACCCCGTTCCTGATCTTCGCTGCGTTTGAACAAGGGCAGCACATCGTCCCAGCCCCAGCCTTCATTGCCCATCTGGCGCCAACGGTCATAGTCTTCTTTTTGTCCGCGGACATATAGCAGCCCGTTCAGCGAAGATGAGCCACCCAAGACCTTGCCGCGCGGCCAGTCGATGGATCGACCGTTCAGGCCGGGGTCGGGTTCGGTGCGATAACACCAGTCAACTGACGGATTGTGCATCGTTTTGAAATACCCGACGGGAATGTGAATCCACGGATTTGTATCGCGCCCGCCGGCCTCTAGCAGAGCCACTGTGCTCTTGGGATCAGCGCTGAGCCGATTGGCAATAACGCAGCCCGCAGACCCCGCGCCAACAACCGCATAATCCACTTCCATGACTGCCTCCTCCAAAGTCGTTGAAAAAAACTCTATGCAAGATGCAAGAATTATACTAGCATTTTTTGATACAAATAGTCTCATTATTTGCGATCAGGGAGGTAAGCAATGGAGATTGGTCGGAAACTAAGTGGTATTTCGCGGCGGGATTTCTTCCGCGTGGCCGGACGCTACGGCATGAGTTCGACGCTGCTAGCAGCAGGCGGGTTCGGTGGCGCGATGAGCCTGGCGAATTTGGCGCAAGCCGCTGAATCAACCTATGAAAAGCGCTTTTCAAAAGAACCGAAGCACACGCTGAAATTCGGCGCTTCGGGCTTCAACACCCGAAACCTTCTGATCGAACGCGCCGGAGCCATCGAGTTTGCGCGTGATCTGGAAGAGCGCACGGACGGTGAGATTCGCATTGAGTTCATCGGCGATAACCAAATCTGTGGGCAGCTGAGCTGTGTCGAGAAGACTCAGCAAGGAATCGTCGACATCTACGCAGCTTCGACTCAGAACTCTGCAGGTGGCGCGCCCTATCTGAACGTGCTGGACTATGCCTACATGTTCCCCAGCCGCGCGGCGCAGTATCACTTCTTCTACAGCCCCGCGAGCCAACGCATCCTGCGCGATCCGCTTGAGAAACGGCATGGGCTCAAGTTCCTGTTCACCCATTGCGAGTTGCGTGGTCTGCAAATGGGATCGAACTTTGCCGACAAACCAACCGTGACCAAGCTGGAAGAACTGTTTGGCACCAAAAACCGTGTAACAGGTACACAGCTGGGCCGGATCGCAATGCAGTTGCTAAATCTGAACCCCGTGCCTGTCGCCTGGGAAGAAACCCTGGACGCGCTTAAAACCGGTCTGATCGACGGAGCGGAAACATGGGCCTCGGCCGTGGCCTACGCCAACATGGCGCCGGTGGTTTCGCAGTCGGTGAACCTGAAGTTCTTCTGCGGCACCGAACACACATCGATGTCTTCGAAGGTCTTCGACAGCCTTGGTGGGGAATTGCAGGATGCGGTTATGGAATCGTCCTACTTCACACAAGCTCTGATTCAGGGCGCTAATGAAGCTGCGCTATTGAACACAGTCGGGTTCTCCGAGCCGCAACTGCCGAATACGATCTTCGCCGAGAACGGTGTGCGTCCCGCCTTCCTGGCCGATGACCAGATCAAACTGGCTGAGGAAATGTGTGCGCCCAACTACAACCCCGAGCCTTGGGCGCAGTGGCGCGAACGGATCAACAAGTGGGCAGGCGGTATCGACACTTATCAGGAGATCTACGACATCGCGCGCGAGATCCCGGCTGATACCATCGCGGAAAACGTTGAGCCACGTCGCTGGTGGAGAGGCGAAGCCTAATTTAAGCTCTTCAAGAACCGGCCCGTTTGGGCCGGTTCCACAAAACACCGACTGGGAGGACGGGGCTCATGTCATTTTGGGCAGACATAGGCGCTATCTTTAGCGCTCTTCTCACCTTTGATTCATTCGAGATACAATCTGCACTGGAATCCGACGCGACATGGGTTTTGGGCGCAATCGTCGCGGCCTTGGGTGGGCTTCTCATCATGTGGGTTTACCGGAAAGTGCCCTTTGTCGAACGCCATTTTGAACGATCCGTGATGGTCTATTCCTACCTGGCGATTGCCTTCATCATCTTCTGGGGCGTGATTGATCGATTTGTGTTCAACGATCAAGAACCCTGGTCAACGACCATTCCGCCCCTGCTGTTTATGGTGATGGCATGGTTCGGCGCCTCCTACAATGTTCGCCTGCGTACACATCTGAGCTTTAGTGAATTCCGCACCTCCATGCCCCGCGGCGGCCAACTGGCCTGCCTGATCCTGGATGCGGTCCTTTGGTTCATCTTTGCAGTGATCGTCATCGTGACCACGACGCGGTTGGTGGCGCTGTCGGCTTCGAACTTCCAGATTGTCCTGGGGACTGACAACATCATGCAGTGGTGGTTCCTTCTGGCCGCACCGCTATCGTTCTTTCTGATGGTTGGACGGGTGTTTCAAAACCTCGCCGACGATCTGCATAACTGGAAAACAGGCGAGCCGCTGATCAAGCAGGCCGTGATCGGAGCAGACTGATGACAGATGGAACCATGGTCACACTGATCTCGCTGGGGGTCACCTTCCTGTTCATGCTGGGCGTGCCCGTTCTGCTGGTCATCGGCTATTGGGTCATCGGTTGTTCCTTTGTCCTCGGCCTGACGCTGGACAACATGGGCGCAGAGCTTCTGAATGTTTTTAATAAAGGCTTTGCCCTTCTGGCGATGCCCCTCTTCATTCTGACCGGTGACCTGATCAACAAGTCTGGTATCGCCCGAAGGCTTAGCGACTTCGCCTATGCATGTCTCGGATGGATACGCGGCGGGCTTGCGATGGCGTCATTGGGCGCTTGCGGATTGTTCGCCGCAATCTCGGGATCAAATTCCGCAACCACCGCTACGATTGGTTCCATGTTGCACCCGGAGATGGTCAAGGGTGGTTATGACGAACGGTTCAGTGCGGCAACCGCTGCGGCGGGCGGCACGGTGGGGATTATCATTCCTCCCTCGATTATCTTCATCGTCTACGGGTTCCTGATGAACCTGCCGATTTCTGAGCTGTTCGTCGCGGGCATCCTGCCCGGCGCTCTAATGGTCTTTGGCATGCAGTTTGCCTGCTGGATCATCTGCCGCATGAACGGCTGGGGCCACTTGATCCCGCTGCAACTGAACCGGGTGCTAAAAACCGCGTTCGGAGCTTGGCTTGGCTTCTTCGCCATCGGCCTGGTGCTGTGGGGCATCTACACTGGCAAATTTTCCCCTACCGAGGCGGCGGGCGTGACCGTAGGTTTTTGCGTCATCGCGGGTCTCGTCAGCTATCCGATCAACCGCATCATGGGCGCGCGGAACGACATTTCACCAACCGAGAAAACGTTTGCTGAGATGTTCGTGGTCGAAGGCTTCACAATTCCAGAAATCCCTTCGATCGTGATCCGATCGGCTCAGATCACAGGTATCCTCGCACCGCTGATCGCAATTTCAGTCGTGATGCAGCAAATTCTGTCTTTGCTTGGTGCACAGGAGACCATCGGCAATTTCGTAACCTCAATGGGTGGCTATTACGCGGTTTTGTTCACCTCGATGGTAATCGTCTTCTTCTCGGGCATGGTGTTGGAAAGTCTGCCGGTGACGATCATCCTAGCCCCGATCCTGGCTCCGATTGCAGCCTCGGTTGGCATTGATCCGATCCACTTCTCCGTGATCTTCCTGGTCGGCGCGTCCATCGGCTTCATCACACCGCCTTACGGGTTGAACCTGTATGTCGCTTCGGGTGTGACCGGAGTGCCCTATTTCCGGCTGCTCAGATACACCGTGCCTTATCTGGTATCTTTGCTGTCGGTATGGATTCTGGTTTCGCTTGTGCCCGATCTGGCCTTGATCCTGCTGCCAAATAACTAGACTGTTGCGGGATGGCCCTGACGGAAACACAAGAAAAAGAAACTCAAATCCCGACTAACTTGCGCCTTCTCCTCATACTAGAGGAGGTGGCGCGGCGCGGGGTTGCCGTAAAACCATCTGATCTTATCGACGCATTGGGATTGGCGAAACCAACGGTCCACCGCTTGTTGCAAACCGCCGAGGCCGAAGGGTTCCTGCAACGCGATCTGGATGGCCGCTCATACGGCCCCGGCCACCGGCTAAGGTTGCTTTCAGTCAATACGATGTCTTCCGAGTACCTGCGTACAGCGCGTCTGGCGATCTTGCGCAGCGTGGCCGAACAGGTGGGTGAGACCTGCAATCTCGCCACCCCGGACCGTGAAGGTATGATCTATCTGGACCGGGTCGAAACCAAATGGCCATTGCGCATTCAATTGCCCGTCGGTACACAAGTGCCCTTTCATTGCACCGCCAGTGGCAAGATGTACCTGTCCACATTGCGGCAAAAAACACTGGATGGCTTTCTTTCCGCCGGCAATTTGCAACCCCAGACCGAACGCTCTTTGACCGACCCCGACGCTTTACGCACAGAAATCCAACGTGTCGCCGACAACAGGTACTCCACTGATGATGAAGAGTTCATGACCGGGATGACCGCTCTTGCGGTGCCTGTTCAGGATAGGCAGGACAGGTTGGTTGCAACACTTTCCGTTCATGCGCCAACTCAGCGTCATGACGTAGAAAGTCTGATGTCTTTCTTGCAGATTTTGCAAAAAGGCGCGGCTGATCTTTCGGCGCTTCTGGCGGAATGATCCGTTTCGCAAACACCAATCACGACGCCGGTTGGTCTGCTGATTTGTCAACGTGAACCGCTGATGAGCCTGATCCACCGATCTTATACGGTGCAGAACAATCACCGCAATCGATGAGCGAAGGGCCATCTGTTTGGGTTTCATCATCTTCTTCTGAAAAACCGCCTCAAACGCTGGCAAATCGGAAAATTTCAAAGCCACATATCACGTGTACCAGTGTCGCGTTTACAGCTGTGCCTAAAATGTTTCGCTGTCTTTGACAGATTGCATTGAGACATGGGTCGACGTGCTGGCGACGTTAGGCAGAGACGAGATGGTTTTTCCCAGCACTTGGCGAAATGTCCTCATGCTCGATGTACGGATCTTGATCAAATAATCGAATGCCCCCGCAATCATATGGCACTGTTCAACCTCCGGTACCTTGCGAACCGCTGCATTGAAAGCGGACAAAGCGGGCTCGGTCGTGTCGGACAGCTTGACCTCGACAAAGGCCACTTGCTCTAGGTCCATCTTGGCCGGATTGATGACGGCCTGAAAACCAAGGATGATCTCATCTTCCTGCAAGCGTTTCAGCCTGATCTGGCATGGGGTTTTAGATAAACCAACCCGCACAGACAACTCTGTAACAGGTATCCTGCCTTCCCGCGCAAGAATCGCAATGATCGCACGATCGTAACGATCTAGTTGCCTATCTTTGTCAATTTTTATCATCATCACGCCTGCGAAATTTATACTATTTAGCTAATTCTTCTATCTTTTGCCCCCTCTTTAGGCAACATGCATTCCGAAACTCTGGTACCCTGCGCGGCAAGCGTCAAAGCGCAAAGAACTCAGGAGAGCTGCAATGTCAGAGTTGGCTAAAATCAGGAACCGAATGCGCCAGAACCATTTGCGTGACGAATCCGAGGTTCTGAGAGAACTCACCCAAGCGGCTGAGCTGACAGCATCTGATCGTGCAGCGGCACGCAACCGTGCAGTCGCCTTGGTGAAATCGATCAGGGCAGACGACAAACCCGGCTTGATGGAGGTCTTTCTGGCCGAATACGGCCTGTCCACCAGCGAAGGCGTTGCCCTGATGTGTCTGGCCGAGGCGCTGTTACGCGTGCCGGATGCAGATACGATCGACGCCCTGATCGAAGACAAAATTGCACCTTCGGCCTGGGGTCAGCACCTTGGCAACTCCTCTTCCTCACTAGTCAACGCGTCGACATGGGCGCTGATGCTGACCGGCAAGGTTCTTCAGGAAGGCAGCGGCCTTGTTGCGACCCTGAAAGGTGCCGTCAAACGACTGGGTGAGCCTGTCATCCGCGCCGCTGTCGGACGTGCGATGAAAGAAATGGGGGCTCAATTCGTTCTCGGCCAAACCATCGAAGAGGCGGTCAAGCGCGGCAAGAAGAAGGAAGCCCAGGGTTATACCTACTCCTACGACATGCTGGGTGAGGCTGCGCTGACGGCAGCCGATGCAAAGGGGTTCTTTGTCGCCTATCAGGACGCCATTGCCGCTCTGGCCCAGGAATGCCGTTCCAAGGATATTCGCGACAACCCGGGCATTTCGATTAAGCTGTCCGCGCTACACCCTCGCTATGAAGTCGGTCAGAAAGACCGGGTCATGGCCGAGCTGGTGCCGCTGACGCTGAAGCTTGCGCAACAGGCAAAAGACGCAGGCATGGGCCTGAATATCGACGCGGAAGAGGCGGACAGGCTCGACCTGTCGCTTGACGTGATCGAAGCCGTTCTGCGTGATCCATCGCTGGCAGGCTGGAATGGCTTTGGGGTTGTGGTTCAGGCCTACGGAAAACGTGCGTCGCATGTTCTGGACTGGCTGAACGCGCTGGCCACCGAACTTGATCGCAAGATCATGGTGCGTCTGGTCAAAGGTGCCTATTGGGATACCGAAATCAAACGGGCACAGGTCGAAGGGCTTGGCGGTTTCCCCCTATTCACCCGAAAAGCAGCAACTGACGTATCCTATATCTGTTGCGCCAAGAAACTGCTGGAGATGACAGATCGCATCTATCCGCAATTTGCCACGCACAATGCACATTCGGTCGCTGCCATTCTGGAAATGGCTGACGATAAGCGCGCGTTTGAGTTCCAGCGCCTGCATGGCATGGGGGATTCACTACACGATCTGGTGCTGGAAGGCGAAGGCACCCGCTGCCGGATTTACGCTCCGGTTGGCGCGCATCGCGATCTTCTGGCCTATCTGGTCCGCAGGTTGCTGGAAAACGGCGCGAACTCTTCCTTCGTGAACCAGATTGTAGATGAGGCCGTTCCGGCCGAAGCCATCGCCACCGATCCGTTCGAAACAATTGCCACCCCCAACCGCAACTCATCTGTGCTGATGCCGAATGCCTTGTATGGGACCGAACGCCCGAACTCGCGCGGCTGGGATTTGCATGACACAACCGATCTGGCAGATATTGAACAGGCCCGCACCCCCTTCCAAAACACCGTTTGGAATGTCGGCCCAATCATCGAAGGTGAGGTCATCGGTGACCGCGTTCTTGACGTAATCAACCCGGCTGATCACGCGGACAAGCTGGGAACTGCAAAGCAGGCCGCTGCAGAAGACATGGAAACAGCGCTGAGCGCGGCAAAGGCCTGGGGCGCGGATGCCCAGACGCGGGCAGACGTTCTGAATAAGACTGCGGATTTATACGAGAAGAACTTCGGCGAAATCTTCGCAGCCCTGACCCGGGAAGCTGGCAAAACCCCGATGGATGCGATTGCCGAGCTGCGCGAAGCCGTCGATTTCCTACGCTACTACGCAGCGCGCGCATTGGAGCTCAATCGCCCAGCGCGCGGGGTGATCGCGTGTATTTCGCCCTGGAACTTTCCTTTGGCGATTTTCTCGGGCCAAATTGCGGCGGCACTTGCAGCAGGTAACGGCGTGATTGCAAAACCCGCCGAACCGACCGCAATCATCGCCTCAATCGGAGTTCGTTTGATGCATCAGGCGGGTGTGCCTATCAGCAGTCTGCAACTGATCCCCGGCCGTGGTTCCGTTGTCGGCGCCAAAATGACGTCTGACCCCCGCGTTAACGGTGTGTGCTTCACAGGTTCGACCTTCACGGCCCAAACCATCAACCGCGCAATGAGCCAAGAGATCGAACCCGGCGCGCCGCTGATCGCGGAAACTGGCGGGTTGAACGCAATGATCGTCGACTCTACGGCGCTGCCCGAGCAAGCGATCAAGGACATCGTCGCATCGGCGTTCCAATCCGCTGGTCAGCGCTGTTCGGCCCTGCGTATCCTCTATGTTCAGGAAGATGTCGCAGATACGGTTCTCGAGATGCTCTATGGCGCGATGGACGAACTGGTCATCGGCAACCCATGGGATCTACGTACAGATGTCGGCCCGGTCATCGAAAGTGGTGCCCAGAAAGAAATCCTGGACTATATTGAGGTTGCACGCGGTCAGGGCCGCGTCCTCAAACAACTTACGGTGCCCGACACAGGCACATTTGTGCCGCCCACCGTGCTGCGCGTTTCAGGTATCGGCGACATGGAGAAAGAGGTCTTTGGCCCGGTCATGCATGTCGCGACCTTCAAAGCCTCCGAGCTGGACCAGGTTGTCGATGCGATCAACCAAACCGGATTCGGACTGACCTTTGGCATGCATTCGCGGATCGATGACCGGATCGAGCAGGTCACATCGCGTGTGAACGCGGGCAATATGTATATCAACCGCAACCAGATTGGGGCCATCGTCGGGTCGCAACCGTTCGGGGGCGAGGGTCTTTCGGGAACCGGGCCAAAAGCAGGCGGCCCCTCTTATGTGAAGCGCTTTACCCAAGGCACCACCAGCCAGCTTCCAGCTGAAACCGGGACCATGGCGTCGCTGGCCGATGTTCAGAGGGTGATTGACGCAACAGCGGCCCCTGAAAGGCTGGCACTCAGTACTTATGAGTTGCCAGGACCAACCGGAGAATCCAACGTTCTGTCGACCTATGGCCGTGGTAAGGTTCTGTGCTTGGGGCCAAATCTTGTTGCAGCGCAGCAGCAGGCGTCGATTGTTCGCGCACACGGCTGCGCTCCGATCACGGTCGCACCCGGTGCACAAGGCATCGTCGCAATAGACGGTGTACTCGACCCGGCTTCTCTTACCGCGCTCCGTGGCTTTGACCTCGTCGTTTACTGGGGATCAGAGGCTGAACAGCGTGCCATAAGAAAAGCGCTGGCAGATCGCGACGGCGCCCTTATCCCGTTGGCTACTGAGAGCGATTTCGGCGAACGCTGCGTAATGGAGCGCCACGTCTGTGTCGACACCACGGCCGCAGGCGGCAATGCAAGCCTACTTGCAGAGGCCAGCTGATGTTTGTGTTCTCAGGCGGCTAAAGCAGCGGCATTGCTTGACAAAGACGATAGATAATCACGCGCCAGATCTAACTCTGTCTGGCGCGTGACCCGCGATACCTACAACATCAAAGTTGAATATCAGTCGCCGTCAGCAACCCCTTTGGCGCGCGCTACGGCCCGACGCTGACGGTAGCTTGGAAGCAAAACCAATATGACAGCGATCGCCAGAAGCCCTAAAGTCATCGGCCGCTCCCAAATAAAGCCCATGCCATCATAAAGCTGCATCGCCCGCGAAAAGTTGTTTTCAAGCAGCGGCCCAAGGATGAACCCGATCAGCAGCGGCGCCAGCGGATAGTCTGCAAAGCGCAAGATCGTCGCGCAGACACCGAAGCCGACCAGTATCAGCAGCTCTGTCGCGTTGTTCTGCCCGATATACGCCCCCATGAGCGTAAAGAATAAAATGAAGGGGATCAGGAAATTGCGCGGCACCGCCAAGACCTTGGCGATGTACGGGATCAGCGGCAGGTTCAGGATCAGCAGTACCAGATTGCCCAGATACATCGAAATGATCACGGCCCAGAAAATCTGTGGTTCATCGATCATGAGGCGTGGGCCCGGGCTGACATTCAGGGCGATCAAAGCCCCAAGCAGAATCGCGGTTGTACCGGACCCGGGAATACCCAGCGTCAACAAAGGCACAAACGATCCGGTACAGGCGGCATTGTTGGCACTTTCAGGCGCGGCAATGCCTTTGATCTCACCCTTGCCAAAGCGTTCTTGTTCTTCCTTCGGTGCAATATTCCGTTCGACCGCATACCCAAGAAAGGATGCAATGGTCGCGCCTGCCCCTGGCAAGACGCCAATAAAGAAGCCTTGAATTGATTGGCGTCCAATCACCGGTGCAATCTTCTTGGCCTCTTCCCGGTCGATGCGCAGATTGCTGATCTTGCCGCTGTCACCATCGCCGGTTTTGGACCGATTGGGATCAAGCACCAGGTAAATCGCCTCGGGCAAGGCAAACATGGCCATCGCAAGCGTAATGAAGCCAAAGCCCGATTGCAGGTCCATGATCCCCATGGTGAAACGCGGCGCATTGAACAGAACACCTTCGCCCACCGTGGCCATGATCAGACCTAAAAACGTCATCAACAACGCTTTGCCAACCTGCCCAGTACCGGCAAATGCTGCAATGGCGGACAAGCCGACGACCATTAGCGCAAAATACTCTGAGGAATGGAACAGCAACGCCACCGAGGCCAAAGCTGGGGCAAAGACCATCAACAACACCGCCCCAATCGTACCACCCGCAAAGGATGAGATCGCGGCAACGGTCAGCGCCTTACCCGCTTGGCCCGAACGAGCCAGCGGATAGCCATCGAAACTGGTGGCCACTGTCGATGCCACCCCCGGCGCGTTGATCAAGATTGATGAAGTCGAGCCACCAAAGACTGCGCCGTAATAAACCCCTGCCAGAAGGATCAGTGCCGCTGACGGGTCGCCGATCGTGATCGCGACCGGGATCATGATCGCAATGATCGACATCGGCCCCAAACCCGGCAACATGCCAATGAAGGTTCCGATCAAACACCCACCGATCACCATCAGGATGTTTGTGAGTGTAAAGGCCGTTGCGAGGCCTGTCATAAGTCCCTCAAGCATATCAGCCTCCGTTTGCCATAGCGGTCAGAAATCCGGGGAACGGGCTCAGGAAAATCCCAAGCACCACATCGACAAGATACCAGACAACACCGGCAGCGACGCCGCCGACAACAGCCATCAGAACGTATCGCCGTTCCCCCAGTATGAAACTGCCAATGCTTAGAAACAGGAAGGTCGACGCCAAAAATCCCAAAGGGCGCAGCATAAGCGCATAGGCGACCATCAGCGCCAGTAACATCACAGCCTGGCCGACCTTGTATTCATGCAATTTCGCAAGGTTGATATCTGCGGGTTTTTCTTTCTCGGGCGTCTTTTCCAAACCCAAAATGATCGAAAGGGCCATCAAAATGGCACCGATAACCAGGACCTTGGGGAAGCTCGATGGCCATATCGGGCTGCGCCGCATGATCGGCGGCAGCAAATCATCCATGGTAAAAAAAGCCGCATAGCCATAGGCCAAACAGATCAAAAGAATGACAAGCGCAATCCAGCGATCCAGTGCCATTTCATCCCCTCCCCAAATTGCCTGAGGCGCCCGGCTTAGGGCCGGACGCCTGTCTTAGCTGTGAACAGTCGACTTAGAGGAAGCCAAGCTTCTTCATCAGATCCCCGATTTCCTGTTCCTGCTGTTCCAGGAAGGTGCGGAAGTCATCACCGTTGTTGTGGATGTCGACCCAGCCGTTGCGATCACGAACTTCGACCCATTCCGGCGTGCCGTACATCTGGGTCAAAGCGTCCTGATAAGCCGCCAGCTTGTCGTCAGGCAGACCAGGGGCCGCGAAGAACCCACGCCAGTTGACGAACGCGGTGTCGTTGCCCTGCTCTTTCATGGTCGGAGCATCTGGATATGCGTCCACTCGATCATCCGAGGTCACGCCAATGATGCGCACCTCACCAGCCTTGGCCAGTTCGACCGCTTCGGAGAAGCCGGTTGAGACTGCCTGAACTTCGCCCGACAGCAGGCCTGCCATAGTGGCCCCACCGCCATCATAAGGGACGTATTTCATGGCCACTGGATCAGCGCCCGCCGCCTGGAAAACCATAGCTGCAACCAGATGGTCCATCCCGCCGGGAACTGATCCGCCACCAACGGCGGTCGAATTTGGATCAGCATTGAACGCTTCGATCAGCCCGTTCAGGTCCTGAATTGGCCCGTCCGCCGCAACCACCAGCGCCGCATAGTCACCGATCGTTCCGGCCACAAGCGTTAGATCGCGGAAATTCTGTGGGAACACGCCTGTCAGCGACCGGATCACGATGGGCGTTGAGTTGACCATCAAGGTGCCATGATTGCTGTCCGCGTTCTCGATCAGATAGCCGATGGCCTTACCGCCACCACCGCCGGACATATTCTCGTAGCTCGCAGTTCCGACCAACCCTGACTTTGTCAGTGCCTCGCCAGTACCGCGGGCTGTGCCGTCCCAGCCGCCGCCAGCGCCGCCAGGAATGAGAAAGTGGATGCTCTCCACGACTTCCTGCGCTTGTGCAAGCGTCGGCATCCCCAGCGACATCGCTGCCACCGCAGCAGCCGCAAAGGTCCGGCGTGTAAGTTGAAATTTTGCCATTGTTTCCTCCCATTGGTTGGCATTTCGTTATCTTTGTTAGATCGGATTCTGTGCCACCAGAATTCCGTCTTGATCACAGTAGATGTACTGCCCCGGCTCAAACAGCGTTCCTCCGAAGGCGACGGGAACATCGATTGCCCCAATGCCGCTTTTGCCTGATCGAACCGGCGTCGTCCCAAGCGCTTTGATACCAAGGTCAAGACGCGCAAGACGTTCACTGTCACGAACCGCCCCGTTCATGACGATCCCTGACCATCCGTTGGCAATCAGCCGTTCTGCCATCATGTCTCCCAGCAATGCCGTGCGCAGTGATCCGCCGCCATCCAGAACAATGACACCGCCATTTCCCTGCAAAGTAAAGAGTTTCTCTTGAACCAGCTTGGTATCTTCAGCCGTGACTGCGGTGTGGATACGCCCCGCAAAGCTTCTTTTTGCTCCATAATCCGTGAACTGTTGACGCACCGGCCAGAGCTTGTTGGGATGCGCATCGCTCAGGTCTGCTGTGGGTTTATCGTTCGCATTGATCAAAGCGCACCCTCCGCCAATTCGGCCGGATACAGCACCGCACCTTCCATGAGGCGCCTTTGGGTTCGAAACGTTCCGGCAGATATCGCCTCGGGTCCAGATGGGCGAGTCTGGACATTCGCAGTGGTCGGCAAATTACCCGATGGGTTGCCGATGCGCAGGCCCTGAGTTGTGGGTTGCGCAATCCTTTGCACCAGCGTGCCCGGTATCTGGGCAGCGACTGCAGTGCACATCGCTCCGGTCAGTGTAATGGCACGATGAAAATTCCCCATCGAGACAAGCCGTACATTCACGTCATGGCTGTCCGCTCCATGCACACGTCCATCAAGGGCCGTGAATTCCTTGGGTTCACCAAGCATGGCGACCTTCGGGCTTGAGCGTGTCACGCCCTCAACAGATGAGGCCATCCCCATCGCCACAGCCCCCGCGGCACGAATTTGTTCTATCAGCGCCATGAATTCAGGATCACCATCCAAATCCTGCGGAGGTTCGGTGGCCGTTTTGTTCAGATCCGCAGCACGGCAAAACACCACCGGATTGGCAGCATCGATCAAAGAGACCTCAAGCGCCCCGAACCCGTCAATCTGAAGAACATCAACAACATTACCTGTTGGCAGCAGAGTCCCGGTGCCCGCACCACCGGGGGCCAGAAAGTCAATTGTGACCTTTGCCCCAGCCCCGGACACACCGGGAATCGCAAACGAGCCTTCTTCCACGGGTTGGCCATCGCGCACTGGAAAGCGCGCGTGATAAATACTGTCGGTATTGGTGCTGTAGATGCGAACAAGCGCTTCGTTTTGGTCTGCTGCAACCGGAAGCATCCCTTCCTCAACCGCGAAGGGCCCGACACAGGATGACATGTTTCCGCAGGCCGAGCCGTAATCGGCAACCGGCTCATCCACCGCAATTTGTACGAAGGTGTACTCCACATCCGCATCGTCCCGGCTCGACGGTTCAACAATCACCACTTTGGACAGCGATGACAGCCCCCCGCCCATTCCGTTCAACTGCCGGCCATAGGGGTCCGGGCTACCCAGGACGTGAAGGAATATGCGATCACGCAACGACTGATCCTTGGGCAAATCTGCACCGTTGAACACAACCGCCTTCGAGGTCCCGCCCCGATAAAACGCCGCTCGCAACCGCTCTGCCATCAGGCCGCCCCCGCCAGAAAACCGCGAAACGCGCGCGGCAACAACCCGCCCTCGGCAAAGGTCGCGCGCTCACCGTCATTATACAGCCGAAGGTCTAGCGGCGTGGTTTGGGTACGACCATCCTTTCGATGGATGGTCAGAGAGGCAGTGGTGAGGTCCTCACTGAAATCGATATCAAAGGTCTCGGACCCGTCCAGTTGCAGGCTTTTGCGGTCTACACCTTCCGGGAAACACAGCGGCGCGATCCCCATATTCACAAGATTCGAGCGGTGAATACGTTCGAAACTTTCTGCGATGACGGCACGAATGCCGGCCAACCAAGGGGCTTTGGCCGCTGTGTCCCGGGAGGAGCCGCAGCCATATTCCTTGCCCCCGATCACGACGAGTTTCTGATCCCGGTCCAGATAGGTTTCGATCGCCTTGAAAATCGATGTCACCTGCCCCTCGGGCTCCACCCTGGTCCAGGACCCTTCTTTGTCGGGGGTCATTTCATTGCGCAGGCGATAGTTCGCGAATGTCGAGCGAATAACAACGTCAGAACAACCGCGTCGGGTTCCAAAAGAATTAAAGTCGCGTTGCGCTACGCCTTGTGCCTGCAGAAACTGGCCCGCTTCTGACTCGGGCGTGATGATACCCGAAGGTGAGATATGATCTGTCGTTACGCTGTCACCCAGAATAGCCAACGGGCGCAGACCCCGCAGAGGTTCAAGCCCGATCTTCTTGGGGCTGATGTCTTTTACGAAAGGCGGGAAAGAGACATAGGTCGAAGGCTCCCATGCATAGGTCCCTGTCCCAACACCCATGGCATTCCACCGATCGTTGACATCCCCGATGGCCGCGTAATTTTCGCGGAATTCGTCAGGCGTCACGTAGGTCTCAACAATCCGCGCTACCTCATCCGCCGAGGGCCACAAATCATCCAGCATCACGGGGTTGCCATCTTGATCGGTTCCCAGCGGTTCGGTTGTGATGTCTTTCAGGATCGTTCCCATCAAGGCATAGGCCACGACCAGAGGCGGCGACGCGATCATGTTTCGCGATGCAAGCGGATGAATCCGCCCGGCAAAATTCCGGTTTCCTGACAAGACCGCAATACCTTTGACATCATGCTTCTTGATCGCCTCTTCATGCGCGGGCTCAAGGGGGCCGGACATCCCATTGCAGGTCGAGCAGGAAAAGGCGGCAACCTCAAAGCCAAGCGCATCCAACGGATCTTGCAGGCTACTTTCAGACAGGTATTTGGCCACTACGCGCGAGCCCGGCGCCAAGGAGGTTTTGACATGCGGTTTAACAGTCAACCCACACGCTACTGCGTTGCGGGCGACAAGGCCAGCCAAAACCATGTTTCGAGGGTTCGCTGTGTTGGTGCAGCTGGTAATAGCCGCAATGATCACATCACCATCGCCAATGTCATGTGCCGCATTGGGCACGGGCACTCTGCGCTCGACCTCACCTTCGAAACTCAGGCGGTCCGTTGCAGCCGAGAGGTCGATCCGCTGTTCTGGGCGCGACGGGCCGGAAACCGAGCGGCCAATCTGATTGAGATTGAGTTCAACAACCTGCTCATAGTCAACCGAAGCATCCATACCCTCGACCCATAGGTTCTGCTCTTGGCAATACAGCTCGGCCAGTTTGGCACTGTCGTTGCGGCCGGTCTGTCGCAGATATCCGATTGTACGCTCATCCACCGGGCAGAATACCATGGTCGAGCCATATTCCGGGGCCATATTGGCAATGGTGGCACGGTCGGCCACACTCAGTTCAGCATAGCCGCTGCCAAACAGTTCGACGAAGGTGTCGACCACCCCAATCGCGCGCAGCTTCTCGGCGATGACCAGCGCAATATCCGTGGCGGTTACATGGTCTGACGGCTTACCCGTGACCTCAAGCCCGATCACGCGCGGCACGTTGACCGGCGTGGTTTCACCGAACAGCAACGCCTCGGCCTCGAGTCCGCCAATACCCCAGCCCATGATCCCAAGCGCATTGATCATTGGGGTATGGCTGTCAGTGCCCAGGCTAGAATCCGGGATCAGTATATCCGGGTTCTCATTGGACGGCAGAACCGTCTGCCCAAGATATTCAAGGTTGACCTGGTGGCAAATGCCCCCTCCGGGTGGGATAACCCGCAGCTTTGGGAACCTCGCCTCACAGGCTTTCAGAAACGCAAAGCGTTCGCGGTTCACCTCAAACTCGCGATCCATGTTCTTGGTCAGCGCAAGCTTTTCAGCCCAATGATTGATGGACATGGAATGATCGATCACCAGATCGACCGGCAAACTCATATCAACCACGCTCGGGTCGCCACCCACCTCTTCCAAACGGTTGCGCATGGCCATGATATCGATCAGCGCGGGAATACCCAGCATGTCATGTAGCAACATGCGTGCAGGGCGAAACGGAACCGCATCCCCGGCCCGCGCGAGTACGTCCAGCGCCGCTGAACCACCCTCGGAATGACGCGCTGCATTCTCCGCCAAGACCCGCAACGAATAGGGCAGCGTCCGATAGTCGCGCCCCAGCAAGGCACAATAATCCACGGCCCGGAACGACGTATTGGCGATTGGTTTGTGCATAGCGTCTGTCACGGTGGCCTCCAGAATTGCCACCAAGCTAGACAATACCAAAGAGATACAGCAAGGTTGATCCAGTATCGTTTCATCTGACAGAACGCCATGCCATCGAACAGAACGGAATCCGTCGAGCGCGCCATGTCAATCCTAAGCGCGTTTTCGACCCAGCACCCCATCATGTCTCTGGCCGAGTTGGCCGAGGAAACCGGGCTGCACAAAAGCACCATCCTGCGCATAACAAATTCCATGAGCATCTATGGTTTCATCCAGCGTGACGAGGACGGCCGGTTCAGTGTGGGGCCCAGTGTCTGGCGGCTTGGGTTGATTTTCCGGCGTGATTTCACCAAACGCGAACATGTCGCCCCGTCGCTGAAAATCCTGGCTGAAGCGACGGGGGAAACCGCCTCTTTCTATGTGCGTTCTGGCAATGAACGCATTTGTTTATACAGAGAAAACTCACCAAACCTACTGCGCTTTCATGTCGAAGAAGGCATGCGCCTGCAATTGTCGACCGGGGCCTCAGGACTGGTGCTGCGACACTTCTCGGGCGAGGATGTTGGTGACCTGGCGAAGTTCAACAAAAACGGCACAGCCAGTTCCGAGGGCCAAACCAATCCGAACATCTCATCGGTGGCCACTCCAGTCTTCGATGCCGAGGGGCATCTAATCGGCGCACTGACGGTCTCGGGTCTGGCCAATAGGTTCGACGCCGAAACAAGGGCAAACACGATCCCGTTGCTAGAAAGTCTGGCGCGCAGCCTTACCACAAGTTGATGGTTTTGTTTCATCTGATAGAACGCGTAGTTGCTCAACTTGCCACATTAAGCGGGCTTCGGTAGGCATTCAGGTAACGCCACAAGCCGGAGGGCGCGCCGATGATGAACCATGAAATCAATAAAGCATTCCGCGAACGCCTGAACACGGGCAAAGCGGTTTTGATACCCGGTGCTGCCAATGCCCTCGCCGCGCGCGTGATTGATCAGCTGGGTTTTGAGGCGGTCTATATTTCGGGTGCCGGCCTGACCAACACAAACTTAGGCATGCCTGATCTGGGCTTTATCTCGCTCCCCGAGATTGCGCAGCATACATCGGCCGTTCGCAACAGCACGGAACTGCCCATCGTGGTTGATGCAGATACCGGGTTCGGCAATGCTCTGAACGTGCATCACACCGTGCGCACATTGGAGCGTGCAGGCGCCAGTGCCATTCAGCTGGAGGATCAGGTCAATCCAAAACGGTGCGGCCATTTCACGGGCAAGCATGTTGTCGATCTGGTCGAAGCGCGCAGCCGGATCAAGGCCGCCGTGGACGCGCGTCAGGATCCAAATTTCCTTGTGGTTGCCCGCACGGATGCCTGCGCGACACAAGGGTTCGATGCGGCGATCGAACGCGCCCAGGCTTTTATTGAAGACGGGGCCGACATTACATTTGTCGAAGCGCCCCAAAGCATGGAAGATATTCGCAACATCCCCAGGCGTTTGAATGGCACTCCGCAATTGATCAACCTGGTTGTTGGCGGCAAAACCCCAATCATCGATTTTTCCACACTGGACGAGATGGGGTTTGGCCTTGTGCTTTACGCCAATGTCGCGTTGCAGGGTGCGCTGAAAGGCATGCATGATGCGCTGTCTTTGCTGAAATCCGATGGTCGGATGGATGAAAGCGGACCAGTCGCCAGCTTTGAGGTGCGTCAGGGTGCGGTTCAGAAAGCCTACTATGACGAAATGGAGAAGCGATATATGGAGTGACGTTTGGCACTCCGGTTGCCGACCATGTATTTGACTACAGCGAGCTGCAAGCGTGGTCCTGAACACACAGCAAAACAAGATTGGGTGACAGAGCGCGAAGCCGAAAACAAAATACCTGAGTTTCGCCAGCGGCAGCCGGGATACATCTGCGACAGCTTTGATACGATCTCAGCCGCCGGTGCCAATGTCGCCATGTGCCACTACGCGACTGACCCGAACAATGCTGTTCCTATTCTGCCGGACGGACCCTACAGTGCGCCGACGGATCGAGGCGCATTCCTCATAGGTCAGACAAGGCTGTTCTACATAGACATCCAGATTGGAAATCGCCCTCCCACGCGCGCGGCTTGATGCCGGGTCCAGCCGGTATTGGCATCCGCCACCAACAGGTCTGTCTTTTTCAGAACCGCGCTAGTAGCATGGATACGGTCAATATCCTCATTGGCCGCGCCGCCAACTTTCAGTTGGAACTTGGTATAGCCTTCAGCGGCATGGCCTTCGATCTTTCTGGCCATCAGGTCGGGCGCGTCCTGACCGATGGTGCGAAACAGTACCACGTCGCCCTGAGCCGCACTCCCGAGAAGAGTATATAGCGGTTGATCCGTGGCCTTGCCCAACAAATCCCAACACGCAATGTCAACGGGTGCCTTGGCATAAGGATGGCCGCGCAAAGCGGCACCCATAGTGCGGTTGATCTGCCCGATATTCAGTGGGTCTTGCCCGATCAGATGCGGGCCAGTTCGGCCAACCCCGCCAGGACCCCCAAAAAGCGAATGATGGCGAATATGCCGAACCCAACGGGCAGCATTCGGCATATCCGCTCAGACCTTCATCTGTGATGACATCCAGGACAGTGCTCTCAAAGACCTCAACAAAGTTGCCATTGGACCAGCTTTACCGACCCTCTTTCAGCGGCAGATCCTGCTGATAGACATTCATTCCGGTGATCTTCATCGGCCATCCTCCAGATTAGAAACGCGTCGAGGCATAGGGCGCCATGTCTATATCCGGCTCGTTACACACGGCCAGATCAGCGATCAGCTCAGCTGTGCCCGCCGATTGGGTTAGCCCCAGATGGCCATGCCCAAAGCCATACAGAACCTGCGGAGACCGGGCCGAACGATCAATGACCGGAAGGCTGTCCGGCAGCGACGGGCGAAAACCCATCCATTGCGTGCCACCATCTGTGTTCAAGCCCGGCATGAAGCGTTTTGCCTTGTTCAGCAACGTATCAGCCCGCTTGAAGTTGGGCGCTAGTTTCAACCCTCCCAGCTCGACCGCACCACCAACGCGCACACCACCATTGATCCGCGAGACAACAAAGCCATGCCCGCCAAAGGTCAGATGAGTCCGCAGATCAAAGGCCCCTTTGGGTAGAGTCGTGTTGTATCCGCGCTCGGTCTCCAACGGGATGCGGTCTCCCAAGGTTGCAGCCAATCGGTGCGACCATGCGCCCGCACAGACAACGACTTGTTTCGCAGTCAACTCCCCCGTGCTGGTCGTTACCCTTGCTCCGGCTTCAATGGGTATCAGCGCAGAAACATCCGCAATCTCGATTTGCCCTCCGCGCGATGTGAACTGCTTGGCCAAATGGGTGGTCCATTGAGCGGGGTCTATGGTGTTCAACCAGGTCGGCGTGAACCCTGCATGGGTGAACCCGCGATCCAGACCCGGCTGAATCTCGGCGATCGCCTCGGGGCCCTCAAGCAGGTCAAATGGAATCCCATGGTCCTTGCGCAGCTCCCAGGTGAGTAGGCTGGCTCGAAACTCGGCCTCGCTTTCGAACAACTGCAATTGGCCGTCGCGCTGAATGAATGCCTCGCCCTTCACGTCCGCGATCTGACGCTCCAAAGCGGCACGACAGTGGTTCATCAACTCTGCCTGCGCATTTAGCGACGCGATGTAACGATCCCGCCAGCTGGCCCGCCAAAACCGCAGCATCCATGGAACTATGTTCAGCGCGTAGGAAGGCGGGATCGACAACGGCCCTAGCGGGTCAATCAGCCATTTCGGCGCCTTGCGCATGATCCCCGGCGTGGCCAGCGGCTCGATCTCAGTAAAAGCAAACGCCCCGGCATTGCCTTGCGAGGCCCCTGCCGCCACCCCGTCACGATCCAGCACCAACACCTGTTTGCCGCGCTTTTGCAATGCCAGTGCCGTGCTGATCCCGATCAGGCCTGCTCCGATCACAATAATATCCGGTTGAATGCTAGACTGCATGGTTGAGTGCTTTCACATTGCGTTTCCCATAGGGCCAGATCGCTCTGCCCCCAAAAGAGCCTATCAAAAGGATATACCTGCCCGAAACGGATCATCTTGCGCGAAAATCAACTTACCTTCCCCCATGACATGGGCCTGCCCGGTCAGGCTGGGAATAACGCCGCCATTTGCACCTAGCTGATAGCTCAGCCGATAGGGGCTGCCGATAACGCTTTCCTGCACGATCTCTTCACCCGGCGCCAACACCCCATCGGCCGCAAGGCAAGCCAGTCGGGCGGAACTGCCGGTTCCACAGGGCGAACGGTCATATTCATCGTCGGGGCACAGTACAAAGTTGCGGCTGTGGATACCTGCGACATCGGATTGTCCCTGCAACACCACATGGTCCACAAGCTCACCGTTTTCGCCCGTCACACCTTGCGCGATACACGCTTTGCGAATGGCGATCGCCAGATCGCTCAGGTCACGGATGTTGCGCGGCTCCACAGCGATCGGACTTGGGTCAACGATAAAGAACCAGTTCCCGCCATAGGCCAGGTCTCCGATCACCTGCCCATGGCCCGCAACTTCAACCGCAACCGAGGCGCGGACGCGGCGACTTTCAACATTGGTGACACGCACGGTATTTGCATCTAACAGGTCTACCGAAATCAGACCGGCCGGGGTCTCAAAATTGTGCCTGCCGGGGGCGATCCGGCCGTGATAGGCCAGCGTGACAGCCAAACCGATAGTGCCATGGCCGCACATGCCCAGAACCGCATCAGCGTCGAAATAGATCACGCCTGTTTCGCTACCCGGGTCCTTCGGATCAACCAGCAGCGCCCCAACCATACCAGGCTGACCGCGCGGTTCCAGCAGGACAGATTTGTAAAACGCCTTGTGCGCGTTCGCCAAACGATGGGCGCGTTCGGCCAGAGACCCTGAACCCAGATCAGGGCCGCCATCCAGGATTACACGCGTGGGCATCCCGCCTGTGTGGCTGTCGATTACATGCATTCAGCTATGATCCCGCCCTGTTTGGACCAATCTTTGAACCAAGCACGGAACAGGGCATATTGCTGTTCGCAATAGTTGCGTTGCGCGTCCGTCAGTTCGTCTGTTTCGTTGAAATGCAAGCGGTATTCCTCTTCACCGTTCAGCACCAGAAGGTATTTGTAGTAGAGCACCAGATCCGTACCTTCGTCAAAGCTGGCCAGCACGCCAAAAGCCTCTTCCAGTTCCAGCGCACGCTGACGTGCCTCGGCATGACCTGCGGCTGCCTTTTGGCACAGCGCCGCCAGCAACAGCGCCTCGCGCGGCAAGGCTGTGCCAATGCCGGTAATCGAACCGCTTGCACCGCAATTGACGAAGCCATGATAAACCTCGGTGTCCACACCAACCATCAAAGTGACCTGATCATCTTTGGATGTGATATGTTCCGCTGCATAACGCAGATCGCTTTTGCCGCCGAATTCCTTGAACCCAACCAGGCTGGGGTGTTCAAAGCGCAGTTCCAGAAACAGATCGGCACGGGTTGCAAAGCCATAGACCGGGCTGTTGTAGATAATTGCAGGTATGTTCGGAGCCGCTGAGCGGATCGCCTTGAAATGGTTCCGCTGTGCCGCAATAGACGAGCCGCGCGACAGCACGCGCGGGATCACCATTAAACCTGCTGCCCCGACCTTTTGCGCATGTGCCGCCAGCGCCACGGCGGATTTTGAATTGATCGCGCCCGTTCCGACGACAACGGGCAGCCCGGCGTCGATCAAACGCTCAACCCCTTCCATACGCTCGGCATCTGACAGCAACGGCCAGTCGCCCATCGAACCGCAATACACGACAGCCGACATACCTGCCGCGATCATTTCCTTGCCCTTTTTCACCAGCGCGTCGAAATCCGGTGTCCGATCCGGTTTGCACGGGGTCATCAGGGCCGGCATCGTGCCGGTGAAAACATTCTGGGACATAAACGTAACCTTCCTTAACGTGTCGTTTTGGCCAACTGTTTAGCGTACATTGGCCAGAAATTTGCGTGTATTCTCGGACTGTGCATCACCAAAGATCTGACCGGGTGAGCCAATCTCTTCCATCACGCCCTGATGGAAAAAAGCAACCCTGTCCGACACATCCCGTGCAAAACCCATCTCATGTGTCACACAGATCATCGTCATGCCTTCTTCTGCCAAAAGGCGTGATGCTAAAAAAACAGTACCAGATGGACGTTGAGTGGACCTGAACGAAATTTGGCCAGAACAGGGGCTAGCGTGAGCTTTGCCGTCAGCTTACCCTCGTAGCGATTCCAACCACATATTTTGCCAACTGCTGTACCCATGGAATTCAATAATAGCGAAATCCAAAGCATCCTCAGCACGGCTTCGCCCAGAAACTGCAGATTGTTGATGTTGAAGAAGCTGACCGTGGGTTCCATTCACGCCCCTTCAGCATCTGAACAGCCCCGCCGGACGTCTACACCTTTTGAGCGTCTCAGATTATAGCATCAACAGTGCATGCTGACCCACTCAAGACCAGCTATGGATTGACTTCACCCAATCCGAAAACGCACGCACCTCGTCACGTCTTTCCGTCCCCTCACGTTCGACAATGAAATGAGCCGGTCGGATCGCAAGCTTTTCTGGAATCGGCCTTACGACGGCGCCGCGATCAAGAAACGCGCTGGCGAAGCTTTCGACAACAATGGCCGTCCCGTAGCCGGAACTTACAAATTGCAAAGCCATCAACGACGAATCAAAGCGCGTCACCTTTTGCGAGACCGGCGGGGTTAAGCCCAACTGTTCCATCAGCTGCGGCCAATCCGCTTCTGAGCCATGGATGGTTGTGATGTGATCGGCTGCAAGCTGATCAAAGGTGGGAGCGTTTCCAAACCGCGCAAGGTGGTCCCTGTGGCAGACGGGAATGGCATATTCATGGCCCAGATGCGCAACGTGACCATCCGTCCAATCGCCATGGCCGAACCGGATGTCGACATCCCCCAAGCCCTGCTGAAAACGGCCTGCCCAGACAAAGGTTGAAAGCTCAACATCAATATCTGGATGCTCGGCTAGAAATTCGTTCAGGCGGGGCGCGATGATGAGGGTGGCATATGAGATCGAGGCCCTGACCTTGATCTGTCGCTTCCTGGCAGCACCAAACAACCCGGCTGTAGCGGTGCGCATTTCGGCAAGGCTTTGGCGCACCGGTTGCGCATAAGCTTCGCCCATATCGGTGAGTGCAACACCACGCGGCAATCGTTCGAACAGAGTGGTCTTCAGGTGATCTTCCAACAAACGCATCTGCTGGCTGACAGCCGCAGGGGTCAGGCCCAGCTCATCTGCAGCAGCCGAAAAGCTGGCAAGCCGGGCGGCAGCCTCGAAGGTTCTCAGCCAAGTTGGATGAGGCAGGTCCATATCACATAACCGTTAAGTAAACTTTGGCCTATATCCTAAAATCCATTGTTTGATTTAACAATACTTCTGCCAGAAAGATGCCCCCAAGGATCGTGGATGCCGGTTGCGCGCCACGAAAGAGAGGCAGGTTGTCGCGATGGACAGCTACGATTTCATCATTGTTGGCGCCGGGTCTGCGGGCTGCGTTTTGGCTGACAAACTAACAGCTTGCGGAGATCACAGGATCTTGCTGATCGAAGCGGGCGGATCGGATCGTCGTTTCTGGATTAAAATGCCTCTGGGCTATGGAAAAACCTATGACGACCCAAAGGTCAATTGGTGCTACACAGCCGCATCTGATCCGGGCTTGAACCAACGACAGGCCTTTTGGCCGCGCGGGCGTGTGATCGGCGGGTCAAGCTCGATCAATGCAATGGCCTATGTTCAGGGCTTACCGCATGATTATGACGATTGGGAACATGCAGGTGCCAAGGGATGGAATTGGGCCGCTGTTTCAGAAACGTTTTCCGCGCTTGAAACGCAGCACACCGAAACAGGTGATACCGGAAACGGCCCAATTCACGTCTCTGATCTGAGCCAGAAGATGCATCCGTTTTCGAACCACTTTCTGGCCGCATCGCGTCAGGCGGGCTGGCCTATCCTGGATCATCTGAACGGGTCTGCGCGCGAGGGTATGGCGCGTCTGCGCAGCACCGTCAGAAACGGCAGGCGCTGGTCAGCAGCAGACGCGTTTTTGCAAAAGGCGCGAGGCCGAACCAACCTGCACATTGTCACTGACGCTCTGGTCGAACGGATTGCCGTCGAAAACGGCACCGCAACAGGAGTCACGTATCGGCAGGGCGACCGCAGTATCGTGGTGCACGCCGCGCGTGAAGTTATCGTCAGCGCCGGGGCCGTGAACTCGCCGCAAATTCTGCAGCGCTCGGGCATCGGCTCCGTTGCATTGCTGAAAAAGCACGGGATCGATGTGCAGCATCAGCTTGAGCAGGTGGGCCAGGGTTTGCAGGATCATCTGGCAGTCTCTTATCAGTTTCAGGCCACTGAACCGACACTGAACAATCGCTTGGGCAACTGGCCAGGCAAGATCATTGCCGGGGCGCAATATGTTTTGACGCGGCAAGGCCCCCTGGCCGTACCCATCAATCAGGTCAGCGGCTTTGTCCGATCCGGGCGCAACAGGCATGCCGATTTGCAGATGTATTGCAATCCGATGTCCTATCGGGTGAATGCTGCCGGAAAACCCGATGTGGACAAGAAGGCCGGCTTTTTGATCTGCGCGCAGCCCTGCCGACCCACGAGCCGTGGCGAGGTTCTGATCACGTCAGCGGACCCGCGTCTAGCGCCCGAAATCCGACCAAACTCGCTGTCGACGAATGAAGATTGCGCCATGGCAATCGCCGCAGGGCGCAATATCCAGAAACTGGCGAACACGCCTGCGATCCGTGCCGTGGTCCGCAGAGGGCCCGATGTCGCCGTACACTCAGACGATGCACTGCTAGAGGATTTCCGTGAGCGGGCCAATTCGGTATATCACGCCAGTTGCACCTGCCGGATGGGGAACTCGGCCGCAGACTCAGTTCTCGACTCGCGCCTGCGGGTCCATGGCATGACGGGGCTGCGCGTGATCGATGCGTCTTCGTTTCCGAACGTCACCTCTGGCAACACCAACGCGCCCGTCATGATGCTGGCCGCGCGCGGGGCCGAGATGATCCTGGCAGATGCAAAAATTTCGGGCATGCAGAGGCGCCCGGCATGAAATGCGATCGGCTGACAGGAGCATCAGTGCTGGACCGAGGTCTTTCGAAAGGCATGATCAACATGAAAAACCTGAACACCCACTATATCGACGGTGCCTGGGTCGCACCCTTGTCGAGCACAGGCTTCCCGATCAGGAACCCGGCAAATGACTCAGTGATCGGCACGGTTGCGCTCGGATCGGCTGCGGATGTAGACCACGCAGTGGCCGCTGCGTCGCGCGCCTTTGCAACCTTCTCGAGAACCTCCAAGGCCGAAAGGCTTGCCTTGCTGGAGCGTTTGCTGGAGGTCTACACCGCACGTCTTGAGGACATGTCTTGGGCCATCACAAGCGAGATGGGTGCACCTATCGATATGTCGCGCCAAGAGCAGGCAGGCTGCGGGATCGAACACATCAAGGATTTCATCCGCGTGCTCAAAGACCACGACGCGCGCGAAACCCTGCCCAGTGGCGATGTACTGTATCGAGAGCCAATTGGCGTTTGTGGTCTGATCACGCCCTGGAACTGGCCGATCAGCCAGATCGCCCTTAAGGTCCTGCCCGCGCTTGCCGTTGGGGCCACCTGCGTGTTGAAACCTTCGGAACACACGCCCCTGTCCGCCGCTATCTTTGCCGAGATCGTTCACGAGGCCGGGTACCCTGCGGGCGTTTTCAACCTTGTGTTTGGCGACGGGGCTCAGGTCGGCTCTGCCATGTCGCGGCATCCGGACATCGCGATGATGTCCTTTACCGGTTCGACCCGCGCAGGCATCCTTGTGTCAAAGGACGCCGCAGACACGGTCAAACGCGTGGCGCTGGAACTGGGAGGCAAATCCCCCAATCTGGTCTTTGCTGACAATAGCGCCGATCTGAAAGCGCGCGTCGAAGCGTCTGTTATCAGCTGCTTCCACAACACAGGCCAATCCTGCAACGCCCCAACCCGGATGCTCGTCGAACGCAGCTGCTATGAAGAGGTCATCAACATCGCCGCTGCGGCCGCACAGGCGCAGACCGTGGGGGACCCCGCCCAACCCGGCGATCATATCGGTCCGCTTTTCGATCATATCCAATATGACCGTGTGCAGCGGATGATCCAGATCGGCATGGACGAAGGCGCGCGACTGATTGCCGGTGGCCTCGGCAAACCGGATGGATTTGAAAGCGGTTGGTACGCACAACCCACGATTTTCGCAGATGTGACAAACCAGATGGCCATCGCGCGGGAAGAGATTTTTGGCCCGGTTCTTGTTCTGATCCCGTTCGAGACCGAGGACGAGGCCATTCAGATTGCCAATGACACTGTCTATGGCCTGGCGGCTTACGTTCAGACGGGCGACGCCGAACGTGCCGAACGTGTCTGTGCCGCATTGCAGGCAGGTACTGTCACCATAAACGGACAAAGCACAAACTATGGCTCGCCATTCGGTGGTTACAAACAATCCGGCAACGGACGTGAAGGCGGGATCTTCGGGCTTGAAGACTATCTGGAACTGAAGGTCCGGGGCGGGCTTGGCCTGCCTGTCTAACCCATACGCAACAGGCCAGCCCCCGGCACTTTCCGCTGAGGGGGCTGGCTTTAAACACCGGACACAGCTTGCGGGCAACTTCGGTCAAAGAAACTTTTTTGCTTGGGAGGAAGCAATATGTCCGACATGGACCTCAACCTGGCTCTAGAGCCAAGCCCCGCAAGTGACACGCCGCAAAACCCCTGGTTTGCGTTTCGTGATGATGCCCCGATTGAGGGCGGTTTCGACCCCAAATTCGGAGATGTCACCTGGAGAACACTGATCTGCAAAGATCGAATGAACTCGGACGATATCGTGCTGGGCACAGCCCATCTTCCGGCGTTCGGTCGCTTGCCGCTTCATCGTCACGATCCGGCCGAGTTCTACTATTTTATGTCGGGCCACGGCGAAGTCACCATCGAAGGCAAAGCAACCGCTGTGTACCCGGGCATGGCGGTGTTTGTGCCTGGCGGTGCCGAGCATGGCGTGACCGCCAGCGAAGAGAGCCTTGAGTTTGTCTATGGCTTCGCCCAGCATCGTTTTGGCGATGTGGTCTACAACTTTTCAGAACAACAGGACGCAGAACAATGAAAATCGGATTTATCGGCCTTGGCAATGTCGGTGGCAAGCTGAGCGGCAGCCTGATCCGCAATGGGCACGATGTGATGGTCCACGACCTGAACGCCGAATTCGTAGCTGAAAAAGTTGCGCAAGGAGCGACAGCCGGGGACAACCCCGCCCAGATGATGCGGGAGTGTGACGTGGTCATCACCTGCCTGCCATCGCCTGCGGCCTGCGACGCCGTGCTGCAACAAATGATGCCCGAGGTACGCGAAGGTAAGATCTGGATGGAAATGTCCACCACCGATCAGGCCGAGGCCGTTCGTCTGGGCAATTTGGTCATTGCAGCCGGGGGCGCCGCGGTGGATTGCCCGGTTTCGGGCGGCTGCCATCGCGCAGATACAGGCAATATCTCGATCTTTGCAGGCTGTGATCGCGCCACGTTCGAACGTGTCCTGCCTTTGCTGACAACCCTCGGTCGTCGTGTACTGCACACGGGTGAGTTGGGCTCGGCCTCGATGCTGAAGGTGCTGACCAACTATCTGGCCACTGTTCATCTGGTGGCCAATACTGAGGCGCTGGTCGTGGCTAAGGCCGCCGGGATGAACCTCAACACCGCCTATGAGGCCATCGCGATATCGTCTGGCAATTCCTTTAGTCACGTAACTGAAAGTCAGGTCATCCTGAACGGGTCGCGCGATATCTCATTCACTATGGACCTTGTGAAAAAGGATATCGGGCTGTTTCAGGAGATTGCCGAGCGCAACAATGTGCCGCTGGAAATCTCGCCGCTGATCTGCAAAATCTTCGACGATGGCATCGCCCGCTACGGCGACCGAGAGCTTTCACCAAACATCATCCGCCGCCTGGAAGACGCAACTGGTCTGGACATCCGCGCCCCTGGCTTCCCAGCCGAGATGACAGATGATGAGCCTGAGGAACCCGGTTACGAGGTCACGCCAACCGGACTGGGACGTTAATAACGAGCAGGAGCTTGGGATCGGACATCTTGGTTCAATCAACCGATGGATTGGTCCATGTCGATGGCCGAAACGGTCGCTCAAGAGCGCGATCCACAAGACTCAGGTGGTCCTGCCCATAAAACGGGTCGCCATCCACGATATAGGTTGGTGACCCAAAGATGTTGCAAGCTCGCGCCCAGGCCGAGTTGTCGCGCAGTTTTTGTTGAATCTGCTCCGATCCGGCCTGATCCAGCAGCGTGGTTGGATTGTGACCCAACTCTGCCGCCACGGCCGCAAGCGTCTCGGTATCGGACAGGTCTGCGTCGTCGCGCCAATGGGCCTCGAGCAATCTATGAGCCATGGCGTCAGTCCCCTGCCCCGTCTCCCCCAGCGCGATGATCATGCCAGATGCCAAGCTGTAGTCCGCATCGTGATATGTCGGCCTGGACCGAATGACCGGGACATTGCGATACTCGGCCCATCGCTCGATTTCACGCCCGAAGAAGTAGTCCACATGAGCCTGCGTGCGCGCATGGAAAGGCAAACTTCCCTGCGCCTCAACTACTGGTGACAACAGGACCGGTTTGTGGATCAGAGTGACATCGTACTTGGCGCATATTCGGGCAAGTTCGGCAGAGCCCAGATAGGCAAAGGCAGAATGCGCGGAATAGACATATTCGATTGCTGACATATCGCTTTTATGTGGAAAGCCCACGGGAATGTATAGCGCGATTGCGCGTGACGTTTCTACGCGGACGCGCAGATCTCAAGATGCGGTTGGAATAGTTAGACGAAACCCGAAAATTGGACCCCACCAGGTCTGCGCCTAAAGCTTTCGAATACCGTGGACTGTCAGAGTGCAGACGAGGTCAGCATATTCTGTGCGCGCCTTTGTTCCGGCCCCGGTGTTCCACATGTAGTACCAGTTGAGCATCCCGAAGACCGACATGGTGGCGCCGCGCAGCTTGTCTTTGTCATCACGCAAGGTCTCTGGGGAAAGCTCCTTCAGGAGTTCGCGGATAAAGCTCACCATGTCCAACTGGTAGGCGCGCAGTGTTTTCTGCTGGTCTTGGGTCAAGGACCCCATGCCGCTGATCTGCACGCGATGTTCGTCATCGGCCCCTTGATAAGCGTAAAGGATTTCGCGCACAGCTTTGCGAAGTTTTTCTTCTGGGGTGAGCCCGCTCAGATCGACATTGCAAATGCGATCACGCAACTCACGAAGATAGGTCTCAAGGATGTCATAGAGAATGGCATCCTTGCTATCGTAGTAGTGGTATATGTTCGCCTTTGATATCCCGCATTCTTTTGCCAACAAAGTCATGGAGGCGCGGTCAAATCCCTGATCCGCAAAAATCTTTGCAGCGCGTTTCAGGATCTGTTCCCGCTTCTGGTCATGGTCTTTGGCGATTGTTCGGGCCATGGCCTATTCCTTGTCGCGGTTGTCGATGATGCGCTTTGCCTTGCCCTGAGAGCGTTCGACCTCGCCGGGATCACCTACAACAATTTCCGTTGAGACACCAACCATGTCCTTGATGCGTTTCGTCAGCATACGTGCCGCTGCCGTTTTGGACATTTCATCCGTCGACCCCTCGGTTGCCTCGACAAACACCCGCATCGCATCCATGCGACCGGATTTGTACAGCTCGATCTGATAGTGAGGGGCCAGACCGCCCGTCGCCATGACTTGCTCTTCGATCTGGCTGGGGAATACGTTGACACCCCGCAGGATCATCATGTCGTCACTGCGGCCCGTTATCTTGGCCATCCGCCGCATTGAACGCGCCGTTCCGGGCAAAAGGCAGGTCAGATCGCGCGTGCGATAGCGGATCATGGGTAACCCTTCTTTCGTCAGGGTGGTAAAGACCAGTTCGCCCGTTTCGCCATCCGGCAGCACCTCTCCAGTCGCAGGGTCGATGATCTCGGGCAGGAAGTGATCTTCCCAGATCACAGGGCCGTCCTTTGTTTCAACGCATTCGCTGGCCACACCCGGACCCATGATCTCGGACAGACCATAGATGTCGACCGCATGCATATCGAACGCGGCTTCGACCTCAGCGCGCATGGCATCGGTCCAGGGTTCCGCGCCGAAGATACCAACCTTGAGAGAGCTGTGCCGGGGGTCAAGCCCCGCCTTGTGGAACTGCTCTAGGATGTTGAGCATGTATGACGGAGTCACCATGATCGCGTCGGGTTGGAAATCTGTGATCAAACCAACTTGTTTTTCGGTTTGACCACCGCTCATCGGCACAACGGTCGCGCCCAGCCGTTCAATCCCGTAATGGGCGCCCAGACCACCGGTAAACAGGCCATAGCCATAGGCGTTATGGATCATATCACCTTTTCGCAAACCTGCAGCGCGCAGCGACCGCGCAACTAGATCCGCCCAATTGTCGATATCCCCTTGGGTATAGCCCACGACAGTTGGTTTGCCGGTCGTGCCGGATGACGCATGCAGTCGCACCAATTCCGAACGTGGAACCGCAAAAAGGCCAAAAGGGTAGTTGTCGCGCAGATCGTTCTTGTAGGTGAACGGGAATTTCGACAGGTCCGAGAGGTGCTGCAGATCATCGGGATGCACGCCTGCTTCGTCAAAACGCTGCTTGTACATCGTGACGTTATCATAGGCATGTCGAACGGACCATTTCAGGCGTTCAAGCTGTGTTGCACGGATTTCATCAATCGAGGCAATTTCTATCGGATCCAAATCCGCTTTGCTCGGTGAGAGGTCATCCATAGTGTTGCTCCTCCGACGTCGTTCTATTCTTCAAAATTCTGTCCGCCAATTGCACGTGACATGCCACGGAACTCGGCGATTACGGTGTCATCCTGGTTGGTGACGCGCACGTCATACACTCCGCTACGACCCGCAACCGTGGTTTCGGTGGCAGTTGCGGTCAACCGATCACCCAATTGCCCGGGCGCCAGATAGCTCATCATGGTGTGCTGTCCGACCGTCGCCACATTGCGGCTGTTGCACGCAAAGGCAAACGCGCTGTCGGCCAAAGCGTGGGTCACGCCACCATGGCAAATCCCATGCCCGTTGCAGTGATGCGGCGCGACGGTCAACGCCAGAACGGCGCGGCCTTCGTCAACTTCGACAAGCTCCATGCCAAACCACTTGCTGGCGGCATCATGGGCCCACATGGCGGCAGCGGATTTGGCTGCTCGTTCTTGAGGGGTCATTGTCATTTTCCCTGAAAATGCGGGGCACGCTTTTCAAGGAAGCTGGATACGCCTTCGGCATAATCCGCGCTTTCCCCACAGATTTTCATGGCATCTGCTTCGATTTCAAGGTGATCCGAAAGTGTGGTTGTCGCGGCAGTCTGAATGCACTGTTTGGTTTTGCCCAGCCCAACGGTTGGGCCATTGGCCAATTGGTTGGTCAAGGAACGAGCCTCGGTTAGCAACTCCTCATCAGGAAGCGCCTTCCAGATCAGACCCCATTCCTCTGCTTGGCGTGCGGACAAGGGTTGAGCGGTTAGCGCCAAACCTTTGGCTCTGGCCTCTCCAACCAGATGAGGCAAATGCCAACTGCCGCCCGTGTCAGGGATCAGTCCGACCTTGGCAAAGCTCTGAATGAATTTGGCACTTTCACCGGCCAGGACCACATCGCAGGCCAGTGCCAGATTGGCCCCGGCCCCGGCGGCGACCCCGTTCACTGCGCAGACAACGGGAACATTCAGCGACCGGATCAATCGCACCAACGGCGCGTAGTAGGTCCGGACGGTCACGCTCAGATCAGGTGGGCCATCCATTTTCGACGGGTCGCGGTCGCCAAGGTCCTGCCCGGCACAAAACCCACGGCCCGCGCCTGTTAGCAATATTGCGCGCGCACCGCTGTCGCGGGCGGACTTCAGGGCATTCTGTAACGCCTCATGCATCTCGTCATTGAACGCATTCAGCTTGTCGGGTCGATTCAGGGTGATTTCCACCCAATGCCCGTGGTTTTCCACTAGAATCGTATCGCTCATGACTGTCCCGTGTGGTGCCTGTTGAATTAAAGCATTGCATTAACCGAACGGTTGGTCAATATATGATTCAGTTTCGAATCCGAACCATCTGAAGGGCGCAGACATGCCGCATTCGTCACCTGTGAGCGTTGAACTAAGGGGCGATGTTGCGTGGGTCACCATTGACAATCCGCCTGTGAACGCGACCTCGGTCGGCGTTCGTCAGGGGCTGGTCGATGCCGTTGCCGCAGTCAAAGGCGCACGGGTTGCAGTGCTGCGATGCGCTGGCAGAACCTTTGTCGCAGGTGGCGACATGTCCGAGTTCGACAGACCGCCGGTCGAGCCACATCTGCCCGATGTCATTCAGATGATTGAAGACAGCGAGGTTCCGTTCATCGCCTGTATGCATGGCAATGTTCTGGGCGGTGGGTTTGAGATTGCGATGGCCTGCGCATGGCGCATTGCAGCACCCGGCACGGGCTTCGGACTGCCCGAGGTCAATGTCGGGCTGATCCCCGGCGCGGGCGGCACGCAGCGTTTACCCCGCCTTGTGGGGATGGATCTGGCGATTGACCTGGCCTGTTCGGGCAAGATCCTGAAAGCCGAGTCTATGCAACAGCACGGTGCCGTCGATCTGGTGGCAGATGCTTTGGAAGATGCGGTTGATCGCTTTGTCTCTGATTTGCCAGAACGCCCGGTGCCCGTCAGCCGGCGCCCTGTTGCTGGTTTTGCGCCTGACCTAATCGAGGCCTCGCGCAGTAAATTGGAGAAGCGCGCCAAGGGGCAGCAATCACCGATGGAAAACCTGACCGCACTAGGCTGGGCGACGGAACCATTTTCTGTGGGGCAACCGAAAGAACGCGCACTTCATATGGCGCTGCGACAAAGTTCAGAAAGCCGCGCCTTGCGGCATGCATTTTTTGCTGAACGCACAGTCTCAAAACCCGCGATGATCAAGGGTATCGAGGCGCGCGAAATTCATCGCATTGCCGTTGTCGGCGGCGGTTTGATGGGGGCTGGCATCGCAACTGCCGCGCTGAGCAGTGGATTGTCCGTTACGTTGATTGAGCGGGATACCGAGGCTGCAAATGCCGCTCATGACCGGGTTGACGGTCTGTTGAACGGTGCGGTCAAACGCGGAAAGATGACAGAGGCTGAATTCCAGAACGCCCTGTCCCGGTTTCGCGCCGTTGACAGCTATGCTGAGGCGGCCGACGCGCAACTGGCAATTGAGGCTGTGTTCGAGGATATCACGGTCAAACAACAGGTCTTTGCCGAATTGGCGCAGCACATGAGCGCCGAAGCCATTTTGGCCACCAACACCTCATATCTCGACCCGGTTGAAATTGTTGCGGGTATCGAAAACCCGGCGCGCTGCATCGGTTTGCATTTCTTCAGCCCGGCCCATGTGATGAAACTGCTCGAAATTGTGCATTCGCCCCAGACCGCTCCCGAAGTAGTAGCCACAGGCTTTGCACTGGGCAAGAAACTCCGCAAGATTTCCGTCCTATCGGGCATTTGCGACGGGTTCATCGGCAACCGTATGCTGGCAGCCTATCGCCGCGCAGCCGACTATCTGCTGGCAGATGGTGCCCTGCCCTATCAGGTAGACCAGGCGATGCGCGATTTTGGAATGCCCATGGGCCCTTACGAACTGCAAGATCTGACCGGACTACAGATCGCATGGGCCAATCGAAAACGCAATGCGGCAACGCGCGATTCGAACGAACGCTATGTAACCATCGCCGATCAACTCTGCGAGATGGAGCGATTTGGCCAGCGTTCGGGAAAAGGCTGGTATCGATATAACGCTGAGGATCGCAAACCGATCCGCGACCCCGAGGTTGAGGCGCTAATCGAAACCTATTCAGCCACCGAAGGTATTGCTCGGCGTAGTTTTAGCGCTCAGGATATTTCTTCGCGTCTTCTGGCCGTATTGGCCAACGAGGGCGACCTGATCATAGAAGAAGGGATCGCCGAAAACGCCGAGGCCGTCGATATGGTTCAAATCCACGGCTATGGCTTCCCGCGCTGGCGCGGAGGACCCATGAACTATCGCAATGAAATCGGAAGCCGCACGTCAGCGGCGACCATGCGGGTTGTGGCGAAAGAAAGCCCCGCGTCTTGGGTCATCGCAGCCCAAGCGAAACGCCAATAACATGTTGATAGTTACAAAAGTAACCATTAGCGCATTCTGAATGCATGTTTCAAAGGGAGGCACTGAACATGAAACTCACCAAGTTAAGCACCTTGCTGGCATCGGCCGCTTTGGCCGTTTCAGGCACCGTGGCACTGGCCGCAGATTATACGCTGACGATTTCCAGCTGGGCGCCGCCGACCCACGGCATCAACGCCAAGATGTGGCCAAAATTCGTTGAGATGGTTGAAGAGGCCACGGATGGCCAGGTCACCGCGGAACTGAAGCTGGGCATTGCGCCTCCGCCTGCGCAAATGGACCTGATCATGGACGGGGCGGCGGATGCCTCGATCATCTTCCACGGCTATCAGCCCGGTCGCTTTGTCACCACCAAAATGATCGAACTGCCCGGCTATGAGGGCTCGGCCGAGGCCGCATCGGTTGCCTATTGGCGCGCCTATGACACGCACCTGAAAGCCGCAGACGAACATCGCGGCGTGAAAGTGATTGCCCTGCACACCCACGGACCGGCGCAGCTGCATTCCAGCAACCCGGTTACCTCGCTGGACGAGGTTTCGGGTCTTAAGGTCCGTATCCCGGGCGGTGTCGGCGGCGATGTCGGTGCAGCACTTGGCGCAACCGGCATCCAGGTGCCGGCCCCGAAAGTGTACGAGACACTGGCGTCAAAAGCAGCAGATGGCGTTGTGATGCCGTTTGAATCCCGCAAGGGCTTCAAGCTGACCGAAGTGGCGCAGAACGTCTATGAAGTTCCTGGCGGTCTGTACCGCGGATCCTTCGCGTTCATCATGAATGAAGACACGTTTGCTGATCTGCCTGCTGAGCTGCAGCAAGCGCTGGAAGGGCAGGTATTTGGCGAACCGCTGAGCCGCGAAATTGGTAAAATCTGGGACGAAATTGATGCCATCGGGCGCGAAGCTACCGAGGGCACCGATGGCAATGCGATCAACACCGCGTCTGCCGAAGACCTTGAAAAGTTCAACGCGATTGCCGTGGATGTCCGTGCCAAGGTCATTGATGAAGTCAATGGCGCAGGCGTCGATGCGCAGGCAGCCTATGACCTGATCGTCAACGAAATGGCGTCGCAGTAACCAAGCCTGGCTGGCGGGAACGAACCGCCAGCCACCCTCAGCCTGCAGGAACTATACATGCAATCCTTTGTGACCTTTGCGCGTCGCGTCAGCGTCGCCCCGACGATACTTGCCTGTCTGGCGCTATTCGTGCTGATGGTGATGACGTTCTTCGACGTCGTGTTGCGATCAATCTTCAATGCACCGATTGAGGCGGCAACCGAACTGACGCGCATTCTGATGGCCATCCTCGTTTTTTCGGTCCTGCCAATGGTGTCCGCAGGAAAGGGCCAGATTGCCGTTGATCTGACCGACGGGCTGTTTTCACAATTCCGGCTTAGCCGCGCCAGGGATGCGATTGTCTATCTGATCTCGGGCATCATGCTGTTCTGGCCGATTCAGCGAGTCTGGATCCTTGCTGAACGGGCACGGGACTATGGAGATGTGACCGAGTACCTGTCGATCCCCGTTTTCTACATCGGCTGGTTCATCGCTGCATCCACTGCAGTCACTGCCGTTGCAATGATCACAACCGGGTTGCTGTACATCTTCGCGCCCCAAGTTCTGACGGAGAACCAGCAATGACTGCTGCGCTGATCGGTTTTGCCCTTGTTCTTGTTCTCGTACTTCTGCGCCTGCCAATCGTGTTTGCAATGGGTCTGGTCGGAACGCTCGGTTTTGCATACGAACGCGGAGGCAGCATCCTATCCGAACGCGGTTTGAAAGCGGCCATGTCGATGGTCGGTCGTCAGATCACCGACACGGCACAAGACTACGGCCTTTCGGTTATTCCGCTGTTCATCCTGATGGGGTTGTTCGTGAACAAAGGCGGGCTGGCGCGCGAACTTTACGCCGTATCAAATGCGTTTCTTGGCCACTTCAAAGGCGGCATCGCGATGGCTACGGTTGCGGCCTGTGGTGGGTTTTCTGCGATCTGCGGCTCGTCTCTGGCCACCGCAGCCACGATGTCCAAAGTCGCGATGCCGGAAATGCGCCGCTATCGGTACTCGGATGAGCTGTCGACTGCCTCAATCGCGGCAGGTGGTACGCTAGGTATCCTGATCCCACCCTCTGTGATCCTTGTGATCTACGGTTTGTTGACCGAAACATCTATCGGCAAACTGTTCGTCGCCGGGATCATCCCCGGTGTACTGGGCATCATCTTATACCTGTTTGCAGTCCGCTGGACCGTCTGGCGCAAACCGGAATCGGGACCGGCTGGCGAGAAGCATGGTTGGGGTGAGAGATTGAAGGCCCTGCGCTCGGTCTGGGCTGTGTTACTGCTGTTCTTTCTGGTCATTGGCGGGCTCTATGGTGCCTTTGATTTTCACCCACTGAACCTGACATTCAGCCCGACGGAAGCCGCTGGTATGGGGGCCATGGGCGCCTTTCTGATCGCCCTGTCGCGTGGCGGGCTGAGCCTGAGTTCCACGTTTGAAGTTCTGAAAGAAACCACGTTTACCGCAGCAGCCCTGTTCTCGGTCCTGATCGGGGCGCAGATATTTTCGAACTTCATCAATCTTGCGGGTTTGCCTGAAGCGCTGATCGCGTTGGTCACCGCATATGATGTAGAACCCTTTGTGGTGATCCTGATGATCCTATGCATCTACATCATCTTGGGCTGCGTGTTTGAATCGCTGTCGATGCTCCTGCTGACCGTGCCGATCTTCTTCCCACTGGTGACATCACTTGGGTATGATCCGATCTGGTTCGGCATCGTGGTTGTTGTCGTGACAGAGATCAGCCTGATTACACCGCCAGTTGGCCTGAACGTGTTCATACTGAAAGGCGTGGTCGGGGATGTCTCGACCGGAACGATTTTCAAAGGTGTAACGCCTTTCTGGATCGCCGATATCTTCCGTCTGGCCCTGATCGTTCTGGTGCCGTGGCTTGTACTGGTCCTGCCTGAGCACATGGGGGCGATGGGTCACTGATGTTTTCCCTGACCGCGCTTCCAGACGGGTTTCACCAGGACCCCTATCCAACCTATGCCGCATTGCGCGAGGACATGCCGGTTTGCCCGCAGCCTGACGGCTCAGTGATCCTGTCGCGGTACGCGGATCTGGATCTGGTCTATCGGGATACAACGCGGTTCATCTCGGACAAGAAGGCGGTGTTTGGCCCGAAATATGGGGTCCACAGTCCCCTATACGAACACCACACCACCAGCCTGGTATTCAATGACCCGCCCTTGCATACCCGTGTCCGAAAGGTGATGGTCGGGGCGATGAACCCGCGCGCTTTGGCGCAGATGGAGCCGGGTTTGATCGAGCTGGTCGATGCTCTGCTGGATCAGATGCAGGCCAAGGGCAGCGTCGAGTTAATCCAGGATTTTGCCGGAGCAATCCCGATTGAAATCATAGGCAACCTGCTGGGCATTCCCCGATCCGAACGCGGACCCTTGCGCGATTGGTCTCTGGCCATCCTTGGTGCGCTAGAGCCCCAATTGACACCCGAACAGGAAAACTGGGGTAATCGTGCGGTTACCGAGTTCAAAGAATTCCTGCGCCATGTCGTTGACGACCGAAGACGCAATCCCGGCAACCCGGACACGGATGTTCTGACCCGGTTGATGCAGGACGACGCGGAAGGTGGCCTGACCGAGATTGAGCTGTATCAGAACTGCATTTTCATCCTGAACGCAGGGCACGAAACCACGACAAACCTGATCGGCAACGCGCTGGAGCTGCTGCACCGACACCCGGATAAACGGGCCGAGTTGCTGACCTCTCCTGACCTCATCACCCCAGCCGTGGACGAGTTCCTGCGCCTGGAAAGCCCAAACCAGTTTGGCAACCGCCTGACGACCGAAGAGGTCACGTTTCATGGTCATGCCATCCCGGCGGGTACAGATATTCATCTATGCATCGGGGCCGCCAACCGGGACCCAAGGCAGTTTGACCGGCCTGATAACGTGCAGCTGGACCGCAGGCCCAACAAACATCATGCGTTTGCCGGTGGTCCACATACCTGCGTCGGCCTGACCCTTGCCCGGATGGAAGGCAAGATCGCGATCAGCCGCTTTTTGAACCGTTTTCCAAACTATCAGATCACAGACGGCGCAATACGCGGCGGGCGCATCCGTTTTCGCGGCTTCGCCCAGTTACCCGCAGAGGTTTGAATTGACCAGAACAACAAACAGGCAGTCGTTAAATATTGACCGACCATACGGTTAAATAATATGCTTATCTTTACCGCGCGCAAGCCCGCGCAGATCATCTCAGGACTGAGGAGTGGCTCATGACAATCCAGCAGATTTCAAGTTTCGCAGCGGGCGTATGGATTGCCCCGGGCGACGGCGCCCGCACTATTGCCAGCGCCGTAACGGGCGAAGTGATCGCGACCGCTGGCAACAACAGCTTGGATGTGCAGGGCATGCTGGACTATGCCCGAAACACTGGCGGGCCTGCGCTGCGTAAGCTGACCTTTCACGAACGCGCCAAGATGCTCAAGGCGCTGTCTCTGCATCTGGGGCAGCACAAGCAGGCCATGTATGACCTGTCGTTTAATACAGGGGCCACGCAATCAGATCACCTGATCGATATCGATGGCGGGATCGGCACCATGTTCGTTTTCGCATCAAAAGGCCGCCGCGAGATGCCGGACGGACACGTGTATCTGGACGGTGACGTCGAGCAGCTGTCGCGTAACGGCACATTTTTGGGCCAGCACATCTGCACCCCACTGCAAGGCGTGGCGGTCCATATCAATGCGTTCAACTTTCCGGTTTGGGGCATGCTGGAAAAGCTCGCCCCGACTCTGCTGGCCGGTGTTCCAGCGATCGTCAAACCGGCGACGAATTCCTGCTATGTCACCGAACTGTGCGTGCGACTGATGCTGGATTCGGGCATTTTGCCAGCCGGAGCACTGCAGCTTGTTTCAGGCGGTTTGGGGGATATGCTGGATCGTCTGACTTTGCAGGATATGGTCAGTTTTACTGGTTCGGCCGACACGGCACTAAAACTGCGCTCCAACCCTGTCATTCTTGAGAATTCGGTACGGTTTGTTGCCGAACAAGACAGCCTGAATTGTTCGGTTCTGGGCCCCGATGCTGAACCGGGAACGCCGGAATTTGACCTGTTCATCAAAGAAGTTCAGCGGGAGATGACCACAAAGGCGGGTCAGAAATGTACCGCAATCCGACGGATCATCGCGCCTAAACCACAGGTACAGGCGGTGATCGAAGCCCTTTCCGCGCGCCTGTCCAAAACGGTCATCGGCGACCCGAGACTTGAAACCACGCGCATGGGAGCGCTGGTCTCGAATGCTCAAAAACGGGATGTTCTGGAAAAAGCCGCGACCATTGGGCAAGAGGCCGAGCGTGTGTTTGGCGATCCGGATGACTTTGCCGTTGACGGCGCAGATGTCGAAAAAGGGGCATTCCTGCCACCGATGCTGTTCCATTGCGCCAATCCAGATGCGGCAACGCGCGTCCATGACACCGAGGCCTTCGGCCCGGTCAGCACCATAATGGGATACCGAGATACCGATCACGCGATTGAGCTGGCGAACAAGGGACAGGGCTCTTTGGTTGCATCGGTCATCACCCATGACACGGATGTCGCTTGCAAATTCGCCATGGGCGCGGGGGCCTATCACGGGCGGCTTTACTTCAACAACCGCGACTCGATGAAAGAATCCACCGGCCATGGCTCACCCCTGCCCCATATGGTTCATGGCGGCCCCGGTCGCGCAGGTGGCGGCGAGGAAATGGGCGGCGTGCGGGGTGTAAAACACTATATGCAGCGCACGGCCATTCAGGGGTCTCCGGACATCCTGGCCGCGATCGGGTCCAAATGGGTTCCGGGCGCAACCGAAATCAAAGGGCCCGCCCACCCCTTTACCCGACGCTACAACGATCTTGAAATCGGCGAGACACTCGTCACGGCGCCGCGCGTTGTAACGATGGATGATATCGAACATTTCGCCGAATTCACGGGCGATACATTCTATGCGCACATGGATCAGGCCGCGGCGGAGAGGAACCCGTTCTTCCCCGGTCGCGTCGCGCACGGATACCTGCTGTTGTCCTTCGCCGCCGGGTTGTTTGTCGAACCGAACGAGGGCCCTGTCCTGGCCAATACTGGCCTTGATGGGTTGCGCTTTATGAAACCGGTTGTGCCGGGGGACACCATCAAGGTGCGCCTGACTGTAAAGTCGAAGACGAAACGCAATGATCAGTATGGCGAGGTACGCTGGCACGTCACGCTGACCCAGCAGGATGATGAACTTGTCGCTGAATACGAACTGCTGACCATGGTGGCCTACTAAAGGCTTCGGGCCGGATGGCAATTCAATCCGGCCCGCCTATACTGCGGTCATGAAAGACGCACCCAACGACTGGTTTGACTCCTGTGTCGGTCGACTGACATCCACCGACTCCCTGCGGGTGTGGTCGGTCTTGGTCACGATTTTTGGCGATCTTGCGCAAAACAAATCGGACCAGATAAGCGGTTCACTTATTACAGCGTTGACGGGTCGCGTTGGCATCAAGGCTGAGGCAACAAGGGTTGCCTTGCATCGCTTGCGCAAAGACGGGTGGATCGAAAGCACCCGCATCGGGCGCGCAAGCACCCATCACCTCACGGACTATGGGCGCAATCAAAGCGCTGCAGCCGCACCGCGCATTTATGGGCGTGAAGTCAGCATGCCGGATATCTGGCACGTGCTGATTGCAAACAACTCCGACACATCCCGTAAAGAACTGGCTGACCTATTGTTGACCGGGGATTATGTGTCACTCAACCCGGCAACAGCTATGGCGCCGGGGCCGATGCCGGATGATCTGGAGGATTTGCTGGGCTATGAGACCAGCGCCATTTCTGTTCCTGACTGGTTGCAAGACCTGTTCGGGCCGCAGCCGTTGAAAACCGCATATGCTGATTTCCTAGAATCTGTTCATATCGTCGATGGCCTTCTACCTAGAACCGGTGCGGATGATCCGATGGAAACCGCGATGTTACGCGTTCTCATCGTACACAATTGGCGCCGCATCGTATTGCGCCACCCGGTGTTGCCAGCAGATTTCCTTCCCGCCGATTGGAAAGGGCCTGAATGCCGAGCGGCCGTTTCTGATCTTCTGGACCGGTTGCCCCGGCCAAAGCTCTCTGCGCTGGAAGCTGAATTGAACAGCTAAGCTTGATCACGGCCAACTCGTGCCAAGCATCGGTGGTGACGATTCGATATGTTACCGTTATTTCCGCAACCGCCATTTCTTGGTAACATGATACTTGCCTCGAATCGGTAGAAACCCTATAAACCGACCATACGGTCTATGAATAACGTGAACACCTAGGAGACCTCACGGATGGATGCATTCATTTGCGATGCGACGCGCACTCCGATCGGGCGGTATGGAGGTGCGTTGTCCGCGATCCGCACGGATGATCTGGCGGCCATTCCGCTAGCCGCTTTGAAAGAGCGGAACCCGCAAGTGGACTGGTCCAGCGTGGATGACGTCATCTATGGGGATGCCAATCAGGCTGGTGAAAGCAACCGGAACGTAGCGCGGATGGCTGCCTTGTTGGCCGGATTGCCGGTCGAGGTGCCAGGAACCACAGTGAACCGTCTGTGCGCCAGCAGCATGGATGCGGTTGGGATGGTGGCTCGCGGGATCAAGGCAGGAGACTATGACCTGGCAATCGCGGGCGGGGTCGAAAGCATGTCCCGCGCGCCTTTTGTGATGCCCAAAGCGACATCCGCGTTCACGCGCAACAATGCGGTTTATGACACAACGATTGGCTGGCGCTTTGTGAACCCCAAGATGCAGCAGGCCTATGGCATTGATTCAATGCCACAAACCGCTGACAACGTGGCCGAAGACTACGGCGTCAGCCGCACAGATCAGGACAGTTTCGCCGCGCGCAGTCAAGCCCGGTGGGCCGCCGCGCACAAAGCAGGTCTGTTCGCGGATGAGATCACCCCGGTCTCGGTTCCACAGCGCAAAGGCGATCCGGTTGTGATCGATACCGATGAGCACCCGCGCCCGGGCACAACGGCAGAAAAACTGTCGGGCCTTAAAGGGGTGAATGCACCAGACAATACAGTAACGGCAGGCAATGCATCGGGCGTCAACGACGGCGCGGCAGCGATACTGATGGCGAATGAAGGGGCGGCCGCAAAGAATGGCCTCACTCCGATCGCGCGCGTTGTGGGCATGTCGGTTGCCGGGGTTGAACCGCGCATCATGGGGATTGGCCCGGTACCGGCCAGTCGCAAGGTGCTGGCCCGGGTCGGGCTAACCATCGAACAGATGGATGTGATAGAGTTGAACGAGGCCTTTGCCTCCCAGGGATTGGCGACGCTCAGAGAGTTGGGCCTACCCGACGACGCAGCGCATGTGAATCCAAATGGAGGCGCAATTGCCTTAGGTCACCCGCTTGGCATGTCCGGCGCGCGATTGGTGCTGACGGCTGCGTATCAACTACGCCGGACAGGCGGTCGTTACGCGCTATGCACTATGTGCGTGGGCGTTGGACAGGGTGCCGCTTTGATTTTGGAACGGGTTTGACGGGCAGATCACCGAACGGGCCGTGCTGATCGGTTCAAGTCTGGGTCAACCCGAACGGAGGACACAAGATGTACGCACAAATGGTTAAATCCGAGGCCACAAATGATGACCCCGAAAAGCTTGCGGAATTTCAGGCAAAGATCGACGCGGACATCAAGATCGAGCCGAAGGATTGGATGCCGCAAGGCTATCGCAAAACGCTGATCCGCCAGATCGGTCAGCACGCCCACTCTGAGATCGTTGGACAACTGCCCGAAGGCAACTGGATCACGCGCGCGCCCACATTGGAGCGCAAGGCAATCCTGCTGGCAAAGGTTCAGGACGAGGCCGGGCACGGGCTGTACCTGTATTGCGCGGCAGAAACACTGGGCGTCAGCCGGGACGAGTTGACCGAAATGCTGCTGGACGGCCGCATGAAATACTCATCGATATTCAACTATCCCACGCTGAACTGGGCCGATATCGGCGCGGTCGGCTGGCTGGTCGATGGGGCCGCGATCATGAACCAGGTGCCGTTGCAGCGCACGTCTTACGGGCCGTATTCGCGCGCCATGATCCGGATCTGCAAGGAAGAAAGCTTCCACCAGCGTCAGGGCTATGATGCCATTCGCAAGATGGCCGAAGGCACGCCCGAGCAGAAGAAGATGGCACAGGATGCCCTGGACCGGTTCTGGTACCCATCGCTGATGATGTTCGGGCCATCGGATAAGGACTCGGTTCATTCGACCCAATCGATGGCCTGGAAGATCAAGATGAACACCAATGACGAGCTGCGTCAGAAATTCGTCGATCAGACCGTGCCGCAGGCCGAATTCCTAGGCCTGACCATCCCCGATCCAGACCTGAAATGGAACGAAGAACGCGGCCACTACGATTTCTCGGAACCCGACTGGTCCGAGTTCTTTGACGTCATCAAAGGCAACGGGCCTTGCAACACAGATCGTCTGGCCGCGCGGAACAAAGCCTGGGACGACGGGCAATGGGTGCGCGACGGCCTGCTGGCCCACGCAAAGAAGAAACGCGCTGGTCAAGTGGCCGCTGAATAAGCCTGACCTGAGGAGGAAACCCGATGAAAAACGAATGGCCCCTGTGGGAAGTCTTTATCCGCGGTCAGCACGGTATGAGCCATCGCCACGTCGGCTCGCTGCACGCGGCTGACGCGGAAATGGCGATCAAGAACGCACGCGATGTCTACACCCGCCGCAACGAAGGAGTGTCGATCTGGGTGGTCGAAGCGAACAACATTTCGGCCTCATCCCCCAGTCACAAGGGCCCGCTATATGAGCCCAGCGAAAGCAAGGTCTACCGTCACCCGACATTCTTCGACATTCCCGATGAAGTGGGGGCGATGTGATGAGCCGCAACGAAGCCTTCCTGCAGTTTCTGCTGAGAATGGGTGACAACACGCTCATCCTGGGTCATCGCGTCAGCGAATGGTGCGGTCATGCGCCTGTGCTGGAAGAAGATATCGCGCTGGCCAACACTGCGTTGGATCTGATCGGCCAAACCCAGATGTGGCTGGGGCTTGCGGGCGAAGTGGAAGGCGGCAAAAGCGCGGATGACTTGGCGTTCCTGCGCGACGTTTGGGATTTTCGCAACGTTCTGCTGGTCGAGGTTCCAAACGAAGACTTTGGCCGGACGCTGATGCGCCAATTCCTGTTTGATGCATGGCATTCGATCATGCTAGGGCGTCTGATCAAATCGTCAGACGACCGTGTCGCGGCCATTGCGGCCAAGGCCAGCAAAGAGGTCGCCTATCACCTGGAACGCTCAAGCGACACGGTTGTTGGGTTGGGCGACGGAACGGCGGAAAGCCATGACCGGATGCAGGCGGCGCTGGATTATCTGTGGCCTTATGTGGGTGAGATGTTCGCCAGCGATGAGGTGGACTCCGAGATGGTGGCAGCGGGTATCGCGCCCAACCCTGCCCATCTGCGCGCCGAATATGACACATTGGTCCAACGTGTTCTGGCGGATGCGACGCTGACCATCCCCGACAGCACATTTGCGCACAAGGGCGGGCGTACCGGGCAGATGCATACCGAGCACCTTGGACACCTGCTGACTCAGATGCAATGGCTGCAACGCGCCTATCCCGGCGCTAGCTGGTAGGCCCACATGGAACGGGTGCCAACTGACCAGATTTGGGAATGGCTGGATGCAGTTCCTGACCCTGAAATCCCTGTGATTTCAGTGGTCGATCTTGGGATCGTGCGCGATGTGCACTGGGATGCGGGCACACTGACTGTGACGGTTACCCCAACCTATTCCGGTTGCCCTGCGACCTCAGTCATCAGCATGGACATCGAAACGGCGCTACGGGATCACGGGATCAAGGATCTGAGGATCGAAACCACCATCGCACCCGCCTGGACCACAGATTGGCTGAGTGACAAAGGCCGCGCCAGGCTGGAAGAATACGGGATCGCCCCCCCGCAACCGGCAGGCGGCCCCAAGCGTTGCCCGCATTGCGGCAGCAAGGCAGTTGAAAAAGTCAGCCAGTTTGGCTCAACCCCGTGCAAGGCGCATTGGCGTTGCACCCACTGTCTGGAACCCTTCGATTACTTTAAGTGCATCTGAGGAGAAGCACCGGATGGCACGTTTCCACGATCTGAAAGTTACCGATATCCACAAAACGATCCGCGATGCGGTGGTTGTGACGCTCGAACCTGTGAATGGTGCAGCTGAAGAATTCAACTTTACCGCCGGTCAGTACCTGACATTCCGGCGCGACTTTGAGGGCGAAGAACTGCGCCGGTCTTATTCGATCTGCGCAGGCAAAGACGATGGCGTTCTGCAGGTAGGCATCAAACGGGTCGATGGAGGCGCGTTCTCAAACTGGGCCAACGCTGAGCTGAGTATCGGTGACATTGTGCAGGCCATGCCGCCCATGGGCAGCTTTCATGCTCCGATAGATGAAAACGCCGCAAAGCAGTATCTCGGCTTTGCCGGTGGGTCTGGCGTGACACCGGTTCTGTCGATCCTCAAAACCACCCTCGCCCGCGAACCCCAATCGCGGTTTACGCTGATCTATGCCAACAAAGGCATCAACACGATCATGTTCCGCGAGGAATTGGAGGACCTCAAGAACCTCTATATGGGCCGCTTGAATGTCATCCATATTCTGGAAACGGATTCCCAGGAAATCGACCTGTTCACCGGGTTAGTCACACAGGAAAAATGCGCTGAGTTATTCAAGCACTGGGTCGATATCGAAAACGTCGATACAGCGTTTATCTGCGGGCCCGAACCGATGATGCTGGGCATTGCCGCCGCCCTGCGCGACCACGGGTTGGAGGACAGCCAGATCAAGTTCGAGTTGTTCGCCAGCGCGCAGCCCGGTCGTGCAAAGCGCAAGGCAAGCGCGGCGGATGCCTGCCGGACGGACAATCAGACCAGTGCGTCCATTACTCTGGACGGCTCAACCCAGACACTGACCATCCCCAAGGACATGTCTGTGCTTGATGCCGCCCTGGAAAACGCGATGGACGCCCCTTACGCCTGCAAGGCCGGCGTGTGTTCAACCTGTCGCTGCAAGGTGCTGGAAGGTGAGGTTGAGATGCTCGCCAACCATGCGCTTGAGGATTACGAGGTTGCGAAGGGCTACGTGCTTAGCTGTCAAGCCTATCCGCTGACAGACCGCGTGGTCGTGGATTACGATCAGTAGCGAGGAACCCGATATGAACGACGCCATGACCCTCGACACCTATCTTGCCTCGGGCGGTGTGCTGACCAACCCGTCAAACGTTCCGCCACGCTATCGCGCGGAACTGTTGAAACTGATGGCGACATTTGTCGACAGCGAGCTGGCAGGCGCAGCAGGTTTTGCAGATGTGATCAATCTTGGACCGGGTATCAAGGAACGCATCGCCGCCTCAAGGATCGTGCTTGAAAAAACGGATCATGCAGACCGCATTTTGAAAATCATGAGCGAGTTCGGCGTCGACACGGACCGCTATGCCAACCATCATCCCTGGATGGCGCGGCTGAACCGGGATGCGGATATCGGAGCAACCCGGTCCGAACACGACATGCGTCTGGCTGTGTTCAACTATCCGTTTTCGGGCTGGTCGGACGCAGTGATCATGAACCTGCTCATGAGCGGTGCTGTGGTCGAACAACTGGCCGAATACTCAACAATTTCATATCAGCCGCTCGCCGAAGCTTTCCGCGCAATTGCTCCAGTCGAAGCGCATCATGGTGAATTGGCGAAAGAGGGGGCGATCAAACTGATCGAACAAGGCGAGGCTGAGCCTATGCAAGCTTCAGTCACCTACTGGTGGCCCCGCGTTGCTGGCTCATTCGGTGGTGACGATGAAAGGCGGTTCGCGCTTTTGAAATCACTTGGGCTGCGGCGGACCACAAATGCTTCGTTGCGCGACCGTTGGCACAAGACGACGGCTGAAACCCTGAAAACGCTGGGATTGTCGGCGCCTTCCTAAAACAGGGGGATGGCTTCAGGTCTCAACACCGTCCAGATCCATGGCCGAGCGCGCCTTGGCCTGCGGGTCCTTGTCCAGAACATGATGCATGCGCTCCATGACTGTATAAAATGTTGCCAATTCGTCGGGGCTTGCAACCGCCAGCAAACGGTCTTCGATCTCTCTGGCAGCGGGCAATATCTCGGCCAGCGCTTGGTGACCGGCATCGGTCAGCGAAATCGAAACAAGCCGCGCATCATTATCACCGGGCACCTTCGTGACCAGCCCGTCAGCCTCGAGTTTGGAAACCGCACGACTGACCCGTGGCTTTTCAAGGTTCACATAAGTTCGGATATCGCGGACCGATGCGGTTCCACAGCGCTGAAGATGCACCAGCACCCGCCATTCTGCAGCGGCCAGCCCATGCGTCCGGTCGTATTCGACCGACAAGCGGCGGCTGACCCGTTCGGACAGTATCGCAAGCCGGTATGGTAAGAAGGAAGACAGGTTAAATTTGTCTGGCATTTCGGCAAAATCCACGATCGTTGCATCTAAAACGATATTGACTTTTGCCTCATTTGCAAAGACAAACAACTCGTTGCAGATGAAACAAACTGTCGCTTCGCATGCAATCGGGCGGCCGTATCAGGGAGAAGCCGATCATGGCCAAAGCATTCGCAAGCCAAGGGGATATGTCCGAAAAGAACATCTCTTTCACCGAGATCGGCGACGGACTTTACGCATTCACCGCTGAGGGCGATCCGAACTCGGGTGTGATCATCGGTGACGACAGTGTCATGATCATAGAGGCCCAAGCCACCCCGCGCCTTGCGCAAAAGGTGATCGACTGCGTGCGCGGCGTTACCGACAAGCCAATCTCTCATGTGGTTCTGACCCATTATCATGCTGTACGTGTGTTGGGTGCGTCGGCCTTTGGCGCAGATCAGATCATCATGTCCGATGCGGCGCGCGCCATGGTGGTGGAACGCGGGCAGGAAGACTGGGACAGCGAATTTCAGCGTTTCCCGCGCCTGTTTGAAGGGCATGAAAGCATCCCCGGTCTGACCTGGCCCACGACAACCTTCAACGATCAGATGACGGTCTATCTGGGCAATCGTAAGGTTGTGATCAAGCAGATCGGGCGCGCGCATACGGCGGGTGATAGCATCATCTGGGTGCCCGATAGCCAAACGATGTTCACTGGTGACATCGTCGAATATCACTCGGCCTGCTACTGCGGTGATGGCCATTTCGAAGATTGGGGCGCAACACTGGATGCGGTCAAATCCTACGATCCGCAAAGCATCGCGCCCGGACGTGGGGACGCGCTTGTCGGGCGTCAGATGGTCGACGCGGCCTTGGCCAATACGCGTGATTTTGTGGATAGCACCTATAACGCTGTAAAACCCGTTGCCGCCAAGGGCGGCTCCCTCAAAGCCGCATGGGATGCAGTCCGCGCAGAATGTGATCCGAAGTTCAAAGACTACGCCATCTATGAACACTGCCTGCCCTTCAATGTCGCACGCGCCTATGACGAGGCCCGCGGCATCGACACACCCCGGATCTGGACCGCCCAGCGCGATCTGGACATGTGGGAGGCCCTGCAGGGGTAAGTCGGCATGGTTGCAGCACGATATCAAACGGCCTTTCAGCTTTATCCCTATGAAAGGGTCCCCGATCAGGATGCACCCAAACCCAGCCGCTATCCGGTTGTGATTGTGGGTGGTGGCCCCGTTGGCATGGGGCTTGCACTGGATCTTGGTAAGAAAGGCGTTGGGTGCCTTGTGCTGGATGACCATGACGGCGTGGGCATGGGTAGCCGCGCGATTTGCTTTTCCAAACGCACATTGGAAATTTGCGACCGTTTAGGCTGCGGGGAACCCATGGTCGAGAAAGGCGTGGTCTGGAATCTGGGCCGGGTCTACCGTGACACGGAAGAGATTTACTCGTTCAACCTGTTGCCAGAAGAAGGCCACAAACGCCCGGCCTTCATCAACCTGCAGCAACCTTACTTTGAGCAATTCATCGTTGAGGAAATTCGCCGTCAGCAAGATTTGGGCGCACCGATTGAGATTCGCGGGCAGAACCAGCTTACAGCGCTGACACAAAACGAAGACTACACACTTTTGGATGTCGATACGCCAGACGGCCCCTATCAGATCGAAGCCGACTACCTTGTAGCCTGTGACGGCGCGAGCTCGCCCACGCGCGAGATGCTGGGGCTTGGTTTCGAAGGTCGCGTGTTCGAAGACAACTTCCTGATCGCGGATATCAAGATGAAGGCGGATTTCCCGGTCGAGCGTCGGTTCTGGTTCGATCCGCCGTTCAATCGCGGTGAAACCGCCCTGATGCACAAGCAGCCTGATAATGTCTGGAGACTTGATTTCCAGCTTGGATGGGACATTGATCGCAAGGCCGAACTGGACCCTGATAAGGTGGCCTCCCGCGTATCAGCGATGATCGGAGAAAACGTAGAGTTCGAGCCGGTATGGTCATCAATCTACACGTTCCGCTGTTGCACGATGAAAGAGTATCGCCATGGTCGGATATTCTTCGCAGGCGACAGCGCACATCAGGTCAGCCCCTTTGGCGCCCGAGGGTGCAATGGCGGCATTCAGGATATCGACAATCTTGGGTGGAAACTTGCCGCAGTGATCCAAGGCGATGCGCCAGATGTGCTGCTCGACAGCTACCATACCGAGCGCAAGCATGGCGCGATGGAGAACATCAAAAATTCCAGCCGCAGCGCTGATTTTCTGACGCCTCGGAACCCTGCACACGCGCTGTTCCGCGATGCGGTGCTTGATTTGGTCACCGATTTTGATTTTGCGCGCCCTTTGGTGAATTCAGGTCGCCTGTCTGTACCCTGCACCTATGATATTTCGCCGCTAAATAGTGACGACGGGATGCCCGATGGGCCAGCTTGCACACGACCCGGCAGCCCGCTACCTGATACACCTTTGGAAGATGGGTTTCTGCTGGATTGTCTCAACACTGGTGCATTCTCAATCCTCGCTCTGAACTGCAATCTGCCCACGCAGATAGATGTAGCTGAGCAGTCGCTGGATTGTCTTATCCCACAGAACGTCACAGGCCATTTGGCTGAACGCTATTTGGGCGAGGCTCAATCAGCGGTTTTGTTGATCCGCCCCGATCAGCATGTCGCCGGTCGTTGGCCAGAGTTTGATCCAATTGCCATTGAAGCAGCAATGCACAAAGCCTTGGGGAGGGGCTAAGCCATGTCACACCTGATCTTGACCCCGAACTTCGACAATGGCGACGATTTCTATGAGGCGCTGCTGAATGCCCATGACGGGCTAAACGAGGCTGACGTTCACGCTCTGAACGCCCGATTGATCCTGATCCTAGCCAATCACATTGGCGATCAGTCGACACTGGAGGCTGCATTGCATGCGGCCCAAAAAGCTACGAGTGGATAGGTGCTTAGACGCAAACTGCCCCATGTCCGGACGCGCAGAATGGCATTTCACCTGAAAGATCATCCTGCTCCAGGAAGCAAACCACCCACTGGATGGTTTGCTTGACACGTTTCAATAGATCCGCGGCTATTGCATTGCGCACAGCCTGTCGACTTTCCGAGCCAAATCAGTCGTAACCGCCGACCAGGCCCCACACGTCAAAGTCTCGGTGCAGCGTGTTCGACGCCAGCGTCAACGCTTCTCCTTGACGTTCGATCAATTCCGCCCGGCGGGCCGGATCGCGGGTTATTTCAATGGCGCCCCAGATCGCAGCCAGTGTTTCAGCCGCGTCGCGCAGACGGACCAACGTATCGGCATCTGCTGCTGCCGACGCAATCGCAGAGGCGGATACTTTGCCGACTCCGGCGACAGTATGTGCGCCGCCGCTGGTATAACCCTCGGGGATATCACCTTTGCAGTTGATCACTTTGCGATAGCGAATAGCCGACAGGATCTGATCGACCGCTTGCTTGGCCCCTTCAACGCGTGAGGTATGCTCGGTATCCGCTGCCGCATGGGGGAGCAGCTCCAATCGCCCCGGATAGGCGTCGATCAGCAGACGGTAAGGCACCATCGGGCCAAACAGGCTGCCATCCTCTGCAATGAACAGATCAGCATCGATCGCGGCATAGGCCACTTTGCCCGAGGCCATCGCGTCATTCAGCGCGTCTGCATCGACAACCTCGCCACGGTCGTAGTTGACCAGAACCGCGCCATCATTCAGGGCATTCAGAACCGACGCGCCAACAAGCCCCGCATTAGCAAAGACACCATCCGCACCCTTGGCACCAAGGCCAGTATGAGGCGACAACACATCAGCGCCTGCGGCGGCCTCTTCCGGAGTTGCAGCGTAGATGAAACCTTCGCTTTCAATCCATTGGCGATGGCGCTCGCGGGCGTAGATGGCGACGGTCATTCCAAAGGCTTTGCCCAGCTTGGCCACTTCGCGGCCGATATTGCCGTAGCCGATCACGCCCAGTCTTTTACCTTCCAGCTTTTCAGTCGGGTAATCGCGCAGGTGCTTGCCGGTGTCAAAATCGCCGTCAACGACACGCTTGTGCATCTCATCAACCTTCAGATCAGGCAGAACACGCAGCAGAGCCTTCATCGCGGTCTGCGCCGTCGCGCGACTGTTGAAGCTGGGGGTGTTCATCAGCGGGGCAGAACCGCCCACGCCGTCGCCGCCACCCCAGCAGGCACAGGCCATGTTGCCGGTTCCTGCACCAATACGCACGCCGCCTTCGGGAAAGGTTGCATTCTCGGGAAAGAAGGTCGCCGCCGCGATGACGGCGTCATACTGGTTGCCGCAGCACGCCGCCGTCAGTTCCTCATGCGTGGACAGATCCGGCAGATAGAAAAAATGCTGGCCAGCAGGCAGATCGGACCCATCCCAGCCACCATAGGTGAAGGTCGCTCCCTGTTTCTCGACATAGGCCTTGACCGCCGAAGCATCCGGTTGCCCATCGGCACCAAACTTCAGGCCGACCAGATCCGCGACCAGAATGCGATAGGCGCGGTTTGGGTCGTCCTGACGCAGGTCCGCCCCGCCTGTTGCCGAGGCGTCGAAAGTGGTCCCTTGCGCGGCCAGCTCCTCTTCCAGCACCACGACTTTGGCACGGTGATAGGCGTAAGAGATGTTGTCCAGCAGACGCACGATATCCTCGGGCTCGCGAATACCGCCGATCCAAGCGCGATAGTCACCGGGGGTGCCGGGGAAGGCATTTACGTAGCGGGCCGCGTCCAGGCCCGGTTCATAGTCGCCATTGGGATGGGTCAGCCCTTCGAAACCCAACAGTTGCTTCGACCGCGCGATGATGCGCGCGTGGATGGCGGAATCGGTGATGCCCGGATCATTCACCGCCAGCAGGGTCACCGCCGCGCCCCGTTTCTGAGCGTCGCTTACACCGGCAACCAGCAGGTTCTGCCCGGCCAGCCATGTATTGATCTGCGCACGGTTGGCAGCAGAGCGCTGGTTCATCACTCCAACCGAGCCAAACATCTTTTCGACACGCAACAGGCCATAGGTCGTTTCAGCGAAAGCCAGCGACGAGAACGTATTGATCACTCCACCCGTCATCCTGTCCGCCGCCGCATCATAGAACGGGCCAAGACCCACAGTTTTGTCACCGGTCAACGGCTTTTTGGCATCGGTCGGAACAACCAGCTTCAGCTGGCGCGCAATCGCCCAGGCCGGGTTCTTTTGGTTGTCTTCGATCAGCTGCATTGCTGCTGGGGTGAACGACGCCAGGAAGTAACCCGAAATCCCACCGATTGCTTTCTGGAACGGGGTGAAAATGTTGCATTTGGCCATGAAGGCCTCGACCACGTCCTGCGGCCAGGGCATCCCGCCCAGCATCGACGTTGCATCAATCATCGCGTGGCGGTTTGCCGGGTCGCGGTCCAACCATTCCAGAAGCGAGGTGACTTCTTCGGTGGTATATGTGGTCGCCCCGGTGGTTTCGTGCCCAACGCCGACAAACAGGGTGATACCCATAGCCTCCAGCTCGTCCGCTGAGGGGATCGTGCCTTCAGCGCCCGCGAAGACGACCTTGTCTTCGTGCCCATTGGCGGCAAACTGTTGCAATTCCAGGATCTGTGTTCCCCAGCTTTGGCGAAAGAACCCGCCCTTGGTGGCTTCGTCCGATTCCGGGCGCGGGGTGTCAACAAACAGTTTCTGACCATCCAGATTCGGGTTCATCAAGTGCATGATGGCGACGGTAAAACCACTATGGCCGCCGCCAAGACCCACAGCCATCGGGTTTGATTTGGGGAAGCCAAAATACCGATGGATATGGAACATCATGTCCCGCAGGATTGCATCCGCCGGATAGCCACGGTGCATCGAACGGCCGATTTCTGCGGAGGTGAACGGCCCCAGATCGTTGCCGTTGTCGTCAAGCTTGCGATAGGTGGATTCCAACCAACGGTCAAAGTCGAAACGGTTTTTACGCCCTTCAGCCTCATCCTGAATCACATCGGTGATGGGCCCGACGCCAAAGAACGGGTTGATCGTCCGTGGCGGAGGCCCGCTCTGTGTCGCTTCGATGGAAATTTTGCGCTGCGCTTCAAGTTCGCTCATGGTCTATCTGTCTCGTTTCAACTTCATCTGATTTGCGCACATCGTAGGCCGTTGTTCACTATGGGAAACATCAAATTGCGAAGTTTTAGCGCTGCCAAACGTCAAGTTCGTGCCAACCATGAATTTTGGGTAGGTATTAAGGAATGGGACGGAGCTTTTGCAGTTTGAACAGGTTTCAGCATGATCTCACTGAAAGGCTGCCATTTCCCCAAGGATGCGGTTTTGTACGCTGTGTACTTCTATCTGCGGTACACGGTATCTTATCGGGATTTGGAAGAGACTTACATACGTGTGCGCGGCAAATGGACGTATCTCTATCGAGCAGTCGACAATGCGGGAGACACCCTTGATTTCATGCTGTCTGAGCGTAGGAACCCTCCAGCAGCAGCCAGGTTCTTCGCCAAAGCGCTGTCGTCAAATGGAATTCCGAGCAAGATCGTCATCGACAAAAGCGGCGCTAACGCGGAGGGAATCCGAGAAGTGAACAGAATTCTGCGGTGATTTGGATGCCCAGCCAATGTTCAGATAATCAAGTCCAAGTATCTGAACAACATGATCGAATAGGATCATCGGTTCATCAAGCGGCGTGTTCGGCACATGTGTGGGTTTAAGTCGTTCGAAGCCGCCTCAGCCACATTGGATGGCATTGAGGTGGCCAACATGATCCGAAAACAGTAATTCTCTAGCGCTACTACGTCGGGCTTTCGGATGTTTGCTGAGATCGCAGGATAGATGTGTCCAGCAGTTGGCTGGCTATAGCCGGTCCAAAAATTTGCGACACATCCGATTTGCTGCGCATGAGCGGTTTGCCGCGTATCTGACAAGAGGTGAAACCACGTTTTCGGCGGAAGGCCGCGTGTCCTTCTGGTTGTGGTTTGCCTGCCTACTCGCGCCGGATATTTGTGGGCGAGACGATTCATATCCGTGAACAATATCTGGTACAGGGCATGACGTTACATCTTGCACGATCCGGTCTCGTTGGCATTTCGCTATTGATAACCTCTGGTGTAGCGGCAGAGGAAGATGGTTCGTTTTTTGATCCGTTTGACGAGCTGATGAAAAGCCGCTGGTTTGTCTCAAGCGGTTGGGCGAATGGCGATCATCAGAGCTGTCTCTGGCACAAGGACCGCGTGAAGGTTGAGGATGGGAAACTGCTGTTGTCCTTAACTGATCATGCAAAGAAAGACCGTCAGTTTAGTTGCGGTGAAATCCAGACACATGCGCGCCTCGGATACGGAACCTTTGAGGCGCGCATGAAAGTGCCATATGCACGCGGTATGAACGCAAATATGTTCACCTTCATTGGCCCGCCGCAGGACCGGCCACATAATGAAATCGACTTTGAGTTTATTGCGCCGAATAATCCGTTACTCCAGACGAATGTCCACTTTCGGGGCGACAGCGAAAACACAGAGTTGATCGCACGACCGGATGATAACGCATTCCATGACTATGCTTTTGTTTGGGAGTCTGGGCGCGTTCGCTGGTTCATTGACGGAGAACTTATCCGGGACCTTCGCGGTGATGCTTTACCGAATGAGCCGCAAAAGATGTATCTCAGCCTGTGGTCGACCGATACACTTGTGAGTTGGATGGGAAAGTTCGACGCCGCTTCTGCGCCGCAGGAACTAGAGGTCGAATGGGCCGCTTATACCAAGCTTGGGCAGGGCTGCGCCTTTGAGCAGTCGCTGTTGTGTCAGGATGGGGTCGATGTGCCCTGAGCCCGCCTATGTTCGTTTTATATGTGAGCCCAAGGTGCTCTCAGCTGAGTTAGCTTGTTCATTTTTTGGGCAAGTTACGGCGATGTTGGCGCTGGCTTTACGGGCTTTTGTTGTTTTGTGCGCCTCAATGCGGCACCTGAGACTACGCCATACCCTTGGGTTGCATATTGCACAGCGCGTTTTCACCTCCTGGGATCAACGGGAATTGGCTAAAACCGTATGAACGTCAGACTGGCCTCTATCATCGACCCCGAACGGAACACAGCTTATGTCGTGCCGGCCGTCGTGGCGTCGATGGTCACCTTTGCCTATTCGGTGAGTTTCGGCCCTTTGGTGATCCTCGCCTTCTACGGGTGCTGGATTCTGCCCTTTGCACTTGCCCCGCGCATTTTGCTGGCGCGTCCGGGGCCGGTGGTCCTGCTGCTTTTGGTTCCGTTTTTCTTTGCCTTGTCCGTATTGTGGAGCGATGCTCCGTCGACCACTCTGCGTGCTTCAATCCAATATGGTATTACCTTCTTTGCAGGCCTTGTCGCTGCGCGCATCACCTCTGTCGCCAATCTGGCGCTTGGGGGGACCATCGGTAGCCTTCTGATCCTGACATATTCGGCGATGAATGGCGGCTACTCCTATGACTATATTGATGGGAGTTATGCTTTTAACGGCGCCTTTTCATCAAAAAACCAACTGGGGTATTTCGCCACGCTCGCCATAATTTTCTCGCTTTCGTTGATCTGGGTTTTTCGGACGCGTGGCGCATTGATACCGATCTCGGCCCTCACCGGTGCGATGGGGTTCGTCATGCTGTGGATGTCAGATTCAGCAACATCGTTGCTATCCGCCTTTGCTGCTTTTTCCGCGATCCTGTTTGTTGGCTTTGTCCTGTTGCTTGCGCCCTGGCTGCGGCGGGCCGCAGTTTTTCTGGCTGTGACCGGAGGTGCTGCGATGGCGGTGGCATCTTATCGTTTGGGGGCATTCGACGCCGTGCTTGCAGCCTTTGGCAAGGATTCCAGTCTGACGGGTCGCACATATCTTTGGAGCAAAGCATTTGAATTTGGCGCTGATCGGCCGGTTTTGGGCCTTGGCTATAACGCTTTCTGGACACGCGGACGCCCCGAGGCCGAGGTGCTCTGGCAAGAGTTCTACATCACTGGTCGAACGGGGTTCCATTTCCACAACCTGTTGATTGAAACCTATGTGGGCACCGGGTTGGTAGGGTTGGGTCTTGTGGTTGGGCTTTGCCTTTTGCTGATCCTGATGCCGCTTCGCGCCGCTCTGGGCCGGGGCGGCGTAGGATCTCTGATGCTGATCTCGGGTCTGTCAGTGCTGTTTGTTGTCCGGTCGGTCGCCGAGGTTGATTTTGTTACGCCCCACACGGTCGGAACCTTTCTGGTCGCCTTCGCGCTTTTGCGGTTGTTCGATCACAATCGCAACGTCCGCCACGCAACACGCCTTGCCATGCCAACGCAACGCCCCCGACACGCAACGGAGATCCTGATATGACCGGCCCGGTACAGGAACGACGCATTCATTGGACCAAGGACAACACACATCTTCTTGCGGGCTATCGGGACGAACCGCGTGTCGATTTCGGAGCGATGATACGCGCAGTTCGGCGACAAATGCTGTTGGTCGCGGCTTTTTCTATGACTGGTGTCGCCATTGCCGTGATGATGATCCTTGGATCGGTGCCAAAATACACAGCCGTAGAAACAGTGCTGCTGGATGAAGAACGTGCCGAGCTGCTAAACGAGGTGTCGCCCCTGCCCAATGCCGTCCGGTCGGATACGGCGGTGCAAAGCGAGATGGAAATCATCAGATCCGGTGCTCTGGCCTATCAGGTGGTCGATTTGCTGCAACTGGACAAAGATGCCGATTTTCTGTCGCCGCCGGTTGGCTTGACGGAAAAAGTCAGTAAGGCGATTTCTTCCGTGACACGTCCATTGGCCCGACTGCTGACACCGGAACCGCCCGCCCGCGCGAACGAGAATGCTTCGGTAGCGGGCGAAGCTGGCCCGGATGACAACGCAATACCCGACTTTGATCTGGAATTGACGGATCGGGATCGTGCGGTTCGGATTCTGCGTGATCGGCTGTCGGTTTCACGATCGGGACGCAGCCTGGTGATTGAAATTGCGTTTGCTGATTTTGATCCGACGCGGGCTGCGCAGATCGCGCGTGGCTATGGCTCAGCATATGAGAGCTTTCAGCTGTTAACTACAAACGAGGTGGCGGCCAAGGCAGAAGAATGGTTGCGCGAACGATTGGAAGAGCTTGAGCAGAAGAGCATCGATGCCGCATCGGCGTTGCAGGAGTTCCGGACCGAAAACGACTTGGTGCAAGTGCGCGGCGATCTGCTGACCGAACAGCAGCAATCTGAGCTTGCCAGCGAGTTGATGACAGCCGCGGCAGCGGCGGCAGAGGCAGAAGCTTACCTTGAAAGCATGGAGTCGCTGAGCGCCCGGGCGGTTGATGGTGATGAGATCATCGCAGTTCCTTTGGTCGAAGGACTCGCAGCCGGGATCAGCGAGGAACTGCGGCGTGACTATCTGAATGCTCGCCAGCGGCGACAAGAAATTGTCAGCCAGTTTGGGGCGGATCATCCGCAGGTACAGCAACTCAATGGCAGTATTCAAGTATTAGAGAATGCCCTGAAGATCGAGTTGCAGCAGGCGACTGAGGCCGCGCGCGTTGCCTACAATATTGCACGTGGCCGAGAGCAGTCGTTGCGGTCCGATCTGGCCGCAATAACCGGAACAACGGATTGGAACGTGGCCCTGAGGGGCCGGTTGCAACAGCTCGAGGCGATCTCGGAAACCTATGCTCAGGTCTATCGCGACTATCTGGCCCGACTTGAGGTCACCATGCAGCAGCAGGGCTTTCCTATTGCATCGGTTAAAATCATCTCTCCGGCAGAAATTCCGCAGGCGCCGTCCAGCCCGCAGAAAAAGGCAATGCTGTTTGCGGGGCTATTTCTGGGTGGTCTGCTGGGGGCGTTGATAGGGGCCACTCGCGAGTTGATGCCGAAACCCGTGCGCACCGTCTCGACCCTGCGAGAGGAGGTCGGAGTAAACTGCGCAGGCTTGTTGCCCGGCACTAAAAGCCACAACGACGCGGGTGCTGAACGGGCTCAGATGCTTACAATGGAACGTCTGGCCGGAGCTTGCGAAACCATTCTGCAGAAATCGACAGGCGCTTTGATCGCAATCGCACCGCTTTCATCTGGTCTGAAGGCCGAGGCCGATTTGCCGCGCGACCTTGCTGAACGGCTATCCCGCGATGGGTCACGGAAGGTATTGGTGATTTATCAGGATGCGTTTGCGCAAGCGCTACCCGTAAGCAAATTAGCAGCTGTTGAAATCACCAGCTTGCAGCAAGTGCTCAAGACTGTTTTAGGGAGCGACCAGACACTACCGCAAGGTGCTGACCTAACGATGTTGGTCAGTGAGTTGCGCAGCAAATTCAGCTTTGTTCTATTCGCGCTCAGGCCTCTGAGCCAGGCCACTGCTTCCGATATTCTTGCGGAAGAATGCGATGCCACGCTGCTTCGCATCCAGTGGGGTAAGGCGTTGCCCAGCTTTATCTCTGACGCGTTGATGGATCATCCCCGCTTCAGGGAGGCCTTGATCACAACGGTTCTGGAAGAGGCCAACCTGGCGCAGGCCCGACGCTATATCGGCCCCGGCAGCTATGAGGAGCTTCAGATCAATGCTTAGAAACCGGCATTTCCGCATTATTGTTTGGCTCGTTTCATGTGCTATGGCGCTGAACGCGACGCACCGGAGTGTGGCTGTCGCGCAATCACAGCCCGAGCCTCTTGCGGGCACAGAAACCATTGGTCCGCAGCAAACGCTTGAAATCCGGATCGGGCGATGGGACCCGGTGAACGAGGTTTTTGCATCCTGGGACGCGGTTGGTGGCTCTTATCCTGTCAGCACTACCGGCGCGGTGACCCTACCGCTGATTGGGAGTGTTCAGGCAGCAGGCATGACACCCGATGATTTGGGCGCCGATGTTTCGCGGCGAATACAGGATCGGATGGGCTTGCGTAGCGATGTACAGACTATCGTTACGATCACCGAATTTGCGCCGATCTATGTTTTGGGCGATGTGCGGACACCGGGTGCTTACCCGCATGTGCCGGGCATGACAGTGCTACAGGCACTGAGCCTGTCCGGCGGGATCAACACACCCTCAGCTGCGTTGGTGCGCGGAGAACGCAATGCGCTGAGTGCACTTGGCACCTATCGTGTCATGGAGCTTGAAAAGATGCGGCGGCTGGCCCGGTTGGCCCGGTTGGAGGCTGAGGAAAGCGGCACCGAAATCCAGACCCCGCCAGAGCTCCAGTCCTCGCCGCTGGGGATCGAACTGCTTGAGCAAGAGCGCCGGATCATGGTGTCGCAGAACTCGGCCTTTGCGTCTAGTTTGGCCCAGATCGACGAGCTAGAGGCCTTGCTGCTCGACCGGATTAATAGTCTGAAACAACAGGCCGATCTGCGTGAGCGGCAATTGCTGCTACTGAATGAAGAGCTTGAAAACGCAAACAGCCTCGTCGAGCGCGGCTTGTCCACCGTTGTGCGAGGAAGCAATCTGCAACGCGCGGTTACAGATCAACAGGTCCGGCTGCTTGAAGTCGAAACCGCGCGGTTGAACGCGGAACAACGGCTGAATGAGACGCGCCGCGACAGGCTGGACCTGACCAACGCGCGTGACCGCGAACGTGTTCAGGGATTGCAGGATCAGCGCGCTGCCATTGCTGAATTGGGTGTAAAAATGGAGACCGAAGCCGCGTTGTTTTCCGAAGCGGCACGTACGGGCAACGGGCTGGTCGAGCTTTCGGACCTCGTATCGCCCAGATTGCAGATCACCAGAACGGGTCCCGAAGGGACGACCACTTTTGCGGCAAATCGAGATGACAAGATTGAAGGTGGAGATGTTCTGGAAGTCGTTCTCTCAACATCTACGCCAAACGACATGATACCCGTGCGCCGCCTGTCTCCCGATGCGTTCGGTGCCACATTGCCGTCTGACCCCTCTCAGATCATTCCGGGTGAAGCGGCTGGCGAGGTACCTCCTTCCTGACAGCGGTGCGCCCCGTCCAGCGGGATGGGGCGGGACAGAATATCCAGCAATGTATCAATTTGACGCTCCGGTCTCATCTCGGGCCTTGCGGCATGATCGAGCGCGGCCTGTGACGCCGCCGCGTAGATCTGTTCGTCGTTCCAGAGCATACGCACCGCTTCCGCCCATTCCTCAACCGGGGCATTACGGTTCAACAACAGTCCACCTGGCCCGACAGCTTCTGGTAGCCCCCCGATCCGGGACGCTATGACCGGGATGCCGCTGATCTGCGGCTCGGCGGCGATACGGCCAAATGCCTCTTCCCATTGGCTGGGGGCAAGCACGATGCGGGCATCTTTGTAAATCGTACGCATGTCGTTTGTGGATGATCGCAACGTGACGTTTGGCAGGCGGGCCAGGCTGGATTGCAGATGCGCCTCTTGCTCGGGTGTCAAACCCCAGCCGCGCACAAAGACAAAAGGGATTTCTGGACAGGCCGCTGCCACCTTAAGCGCGATATCGACACCTTTGTTCGGATGCGGGTTGATAAATGTCACATTGCTACGGGAAGAGGTCACGCGGTATTTCTCGGCTTCGATCATCGGATAGATCACATCGGCATGAATGCCTTCTGTTTCGGCAAATCGCCGCGCGGTGAAGTTAGAGTTCGCGATGTATCCCGTTTGGGTTAGGTCGCTCGGCGATCCGCCCAGATCCTCATCTTCGACATTCCGCAGATAGATAAACGTGCGTGTCGCGTCCCGGTTGATCGACTGGGCGAGTTGCACCGGCAAGCGAGATTGGAAGATCGCCACATCGGCCCTAAAATCAGCTACAACACGGCCCACGACCTCTTGAGCAAACCACGCGCGGAATACAGGATAACTAAGCCCAGTGTCGCGTACATAACCGCGCCGATGCAACTTGAGCTGCGCTCGGCTGCGCAGACCCAGCCAGCCTTCGCCTGTCAGACCCGCTAGAACTCCAACAGTATGCCCGCGTGCGCGCAGACGTTTGACAAGCTCATGCGTACTTGTCTGCGCCCCGCCATACATCTGCGGCAGATAGGGATGGGCACTTCCAAAAAGAATGCGCATGGACAAGTTTACCTCATTTTCAATCTTCGGCAGCGGAGCTTATAGCATGTGGTTGCGGGTCGATCAGATGCATATCTTGACAAGAACTTCACCGGCACGCTGATGTTGAAGCGGACCCGATGATTTCGGAAGGCGGAAACGACTGGATCACAAGACACCAGAGTCACCTCGTCAGTATTCGGCTCGGGAACGATTCGTTCTGAGCATGGGTTCGATCTAGCTTTCATGAATTTACTGCTCTTTGCTTGCTTTGAGCACTCTCGCATAGCGTGAGTCAGATTCGCGCATCCCGATTGTATCGGAACACGAAAAGTTCTGTAGCTGCCTTGAATTCAGGCAGCTCGCACAGCCGAAGTCAAAAGATACTCGGCAACCGTGTCTATATGTGCGGATTCCACGTTAACGACCCGTTATCCATAGGCAATGCTTCGCTCGCACGGATAATCGAGTTTGCAATTGCAGCAATTGTCATACCCTTCTTATCTACAGATGCGAGAAGGGGCTTTGTAATGAGGACAGCCTGGTAGAGATCACTTTCGCCTGCATCGGGTGATGCGTGTTGGCGATCGTCTTTTCAATTTAAGGGGGCATCGGCGCTGATTTGCAGCGTTACGCAACTGGGAAATGAGGATGTGATGTGATGAAACCATTAGAGACAGAACCGGCTCCTGCTGAGAGTATTATGGTGTCAGCGCTAGGCCCGGCACAGGCAATATGGATCCGTCCGAAGCCACATAACGCCCCTGTTGGCGGGTTGGCAAAACGCGCACTCGACGTCACGGTTGCATTGACCATGCTGGTCATGTTCTCGCCGCTGATGGTTGGACTGGCTTTGCTGGTATTCACAACCTCGCCAGGTCCTATCCTGTATCATCATTGTCGCGTCGGGTATCGCAAACGGTCATTTGGCTGCCTAAAGTTTCGGACAATGGTGGTGAATAGCGACGAGATCCTTCAACAACATCTGGAGAACAGCCCCGAGGCGCGGCTGGAGTGGGAGCAGACCCAGAAGCTGCGTGATGACCCGCGTGTCACGTCGGTCGGTCATGTTTTGCGGAAGCTCAGTCTTGATGAGCTGCCGCAGTTGATCAACGTTCTGCGTGGTGAGATGAGCCTTGTTGGTCCCCGCCCGGTTTTGTTTGATGAACTGCGCCGCTATGGCCCTTCGAGCCGCCACTATCTGCGAGCGCGCCCGGGCATTACAGGTTTGTGGCAGGTTAGTGGTCGCAACAACACGACCTACAAACGCCGCGTTGCCTATGACCGTGCTTATGTCACCAATGTAAACACCGCTACGGACATCGCCATCCTTGTGCAAACACTGCCAGCGGCGCTGCGGTCGGATGAAACGGCGTAATCCTCGCGGGTTTATGTACCGGTGCGCCGCTGTTCTGTGCGTTCTCTGAACCCACCGGGGCAATGCGTACATGAAAGCAGAACCCTCACCCCTGATTGCCGATGGTCCTGCGGAGGCCGAGATGGCCGGGCCATTGGTTTCGGTAATCATGTCGAATTACAACGGCTCCGCCTATCTAGCTGCAGCGGTGCTATCGGTTCTGAATCAATCATATTCCACTCTGGAGCTGATTGTTGTCGATGATGCCTCAATCGACGACAGTGTGGCGGTATTGCAAATACTGGCAGCCTCAGACAGCCGGCTTACAATCATTGCATTACCGAACAATTTAGGGCCTGCGGGAGCCAGAAACCGTGCGTTGGAGGCCGCAAATGGCGATTGGATTGCCATCATGGATGCGGATGATGTGATCCATCCCAAGCGGATTGCTCGCCTGCTGTCCGCCGCTTCGCAGCTAAAAGCCGATATGATCGCCGATGATCTGCTGAGCTTTGGATCGGCGAATGTTGCGGGTCAGACCTTGCTTGGAAAAGCTGCGACGGATGCCGCTAAACGCATCACCGCCGTCGATTTGGTCAAAAGTGACACAGCCAGTTCAGGGCTGGCATCGCTGGGTTATCTTAAACCAATGATCCACCGCGATGCCTTGCGTGCGCTGCGCTACGACGAAACGCTTCGGATCGGAGAGGACTTTGATCTATATTGCCGCCTGCTGATCGGCGGGGCCACGTTCTGGGTAACACCCGAGCCAACCTATCTCTATCGACGGCATTCGGAGTCTGTGTCACACCGTCTGTCCGTGCCTGCGCTAGAGAACTTGATTGCAGCTCACGACTCGGCAGCGACGCTGTCGAAATCGATGGGCGATGAAGGCTTGTACGCAGCGCTTGCAACTCGGCGACAACGTCTTATACGCACCTTACACTATCAGCATCTGGTGGTTGCGATTACTACGCGCGATACACTAAGCGCGTGCCGCCAACTGCTGCGGCGCCCCAAGCTTTTGATGGATCTGGTGGCCAGTCTGGCAGACCGTTGGAACCGCCGCCGACACGCCGCGTCGGATCGACATATCTCGGAACCTAGAACCGTTGTGCTTGCCTTGTCCGAGCAGATTTCGTCTGCTGATGCGCCTGAGGATGCGGTACGCGTATCGGTCGAATCTTGGTCTCCATCTAACCAGTCAAACCGATATGCAATGGTGTGCCACCTGACAGAATTGGCCGCACAGGGCCCGGTCCACATTATCGCAATAGGTTTGGAAGGTTTGGACGGGTTGGGCTACGTGCCTGACTGGAACTCAGCGCGGATAATTCTTACCGCAGAAGAAGCGAAGGCCGCTAGCATTCCCTCAAACGCGATGCTGGAGATCTTAGAATCCCGAGATGGGAACAGCTCTGTCAGGGTTCAATAGCAATCGCGCACCGGTCTCAGGGGCAGCCTCATCTGCCATTTTACTGAGCCCAAGTTTATCTCTTGCGATTTGGTGTATGACGGGCCAGACCCTGTCGCGCGCGTCCAGAAGATATTGGATTGCAACCCCCGAACCCTGTGTGCGGCGCAGATCAAGAAAAACCCTGTGATCATGCTTGTGGCGAACGTCCTTTAGATGCGCCTGCATTGCGCCGGTCAGATCAGGTGCGTGAGGTCCCATACGCAAATGCGCCTCAAGCGCTTTCTGGAATTGTTCCAGCTCTTGAGCGCCATGCTGTGCGCTCAACGAATTTGACCGCACAACTGCGGCATATCCCGGCCTGTGCGTAAGCTTCATTAGTGCCCCGGCGAGCAACATTCGTACATAAAGATCATAGTCTTCGCCCAGCCTGAGCGCTGGATCATAGCGCAAGTTATGTTTGACTAGAAATTCGCGCGAAAGAATGGGTTTCAAAAACCCCAACTCTCCTCGCGATACACCCGGCCTGCGTAAGTTGCCGAGCACGAAATCGACGGTTCCAAGCGAAGAAAACTCGGGCGCGATTTCCGACCAATCCTGAGTTGTTGCTGCGTCCAAATGGGCGGGCGCGACAAATGCTATGTTGTCAGCGATCACCTCGCAGTTTGCTACTGACGACAAGCGTCTCAACCGCCCCGGCAAGAATACGTCGTCCGAATCTAGAATAGCCACGAAATCGGAAATGGCGACCTCTAAGGCTCGATTGCGCGCGGCCGCAGGTCCTTGGTTTTTGTCCTGACAGATGAGCCGAACACGCGGGTCTTGTTGAGCTTCGGCAGCGGCGATGGCTACGGTTTCGTCTTTAGAGGCATCATCCACCACGATCACTTCCGCCGTTTCCTGCTCGGCAAGTGCAGATCGGATCGCCCGAGACAGCGTGTCTTGTGCGTTGTAGGCGGCGATGATGACGGTAACGCTGGGGCGCATCGAGACTGGACCGGTTTGAGCAAAGCCGAAAGGCACCGACGACGGGTTCTTTGATGCAAAAATCGTATGCGATCTGCCGTTTGTGTCCAAGCGCCTTTGAAGTTTGCGCTGGTGTCTCGGCAGTCGACCGCTCGCATTGCTATAGTTTTGAGCGTTTACCTACAAAGAGCGATTTTGGCATCACGCATCAGTCTCTTGAGCAACTTGAGTCGATGGGGTGGCTGGCGTTTTGCCGTCTTTGTCCTGACGTTTGCGCTTCTGGTTTGCCGCTAGCAAAGCAACAACCGCTACATATGCCAGTTGCAAAACAACCGCTACGGCAATGACAAATAGGATGAGCTTTCCGGTGCTGAAGCCAGCGGCCATACCAATTGCTGCCGCTACAGCAACAGAGAAAAAGAAACCCGCTATGAAGATCGGCAATCGCATCGTTTTCACCAGCAAAACGGACGCAGATCGAAGTTCAATTCGCCCATTGTTCGACAAAGCCTACAGCAAAAGTCCGCGACCCTGCTACAGTGTTTTGCTCAGGATCGTCGCTTGTTGCCTGACGTAGCATTCTATTCTGGACGTCAATTGAGCAAAATCGAGGAAATTTCTAGATGCTTGTCCACGGGATTCTCGGCGGGAATCCAGGTCAGATTCCAGTTACGCGACGCTTGCTCGAGGATGATCCGTATATTGCGACTTCGCGAAAGCCGATCAGTGACGCAATTGTGCCCATGTGCAACGCACCCCGCAGGAGGTTGGCGTTGCGGCGAGCAGCGACCGGGATGGTTACTAGCGCCAGCCCCATACAATAGACCACTTTTGCAAAAGCGAGCGGCAGCATGGCAAAACGCCCGTGGGTTCCGTTGTCTTGACGCAGGAGGTTCCCATGGGTTTGTCCCATCCGAAACCGGCGCTTCAGCAGCCATGAAATTGTTGCCCGCTCAGGGGTAACCGGTTCATCCAACCACGCAGTTGGCGCAAACGCGATTTGCGCGCCGTCCTGCATCGCCGCCCTGAAAAAGGCCGTATCCTCGCCACCAGATACTCCACGCTCAAGATCGAAACGGCGTCCTGTGAGCGCATCGCTCGCCAGATTCATGATCACATTGCAACTGTGCCCGGCGATGGGTCGTCCGTCTGCGTCTGTTTCAGGTTGCGTGTCATGGATACTGAGATGCTGCATCCAGCGCGGCGCATCAGTCGGATAAATGGCTCTTACCGGTCCGACGACGACATCCGCATCCGCGTCTGTCAGCCGGGTGATAAGCGTGTTGAGCCACTCGGGTGGTGCGATCTCGTCATCATCAATGAATGCGAAGACACTTAATTCGCGTCGCTCGGCCTCTTCCAATGCTGCGTTTCGGGCAATCGAGATGTTACCGGAGGGGGCGAAGCGATAGATTACGTTGTGCTGCGACCCAGAGGCGAAGCTCTCGACCATGTCACGCGCCGTGGGAGTATCGTCATTGTCGACGACAATGATCGATAGGCGGGTTCCGCATGGCAGTACCTGGCCTTCCAATGAACGCAAAGTCCCGAGCAGTTCCGGTCGCCGATGAGTGCAGACCCCGACGGCGACATGGTCGATTAAGACTGGTGCGGTCTCTGGGGGGTGAGCCAGCGCGAGGCGAGAATGCGATGCTGGTGGGCGCAGAAGAACCTGCCGCCAGAACCCGATCGACCATCCCAGATGCATCGTGGCAGCAATTGGCGCAGCCGCAAGCGCCAAAGGATCGCGACGATTAACCGCCAGAGCGGCTCCACCGATCAGACATGCAAGCCCCCATAGAGCAGCCGGAAGTGTAAAGAACATTCCAAACGAGGCCAGCGCCGCCATTGCGACCGCAGGAGCGACCAATATCATGAGAAGTTGACGAGGGCGCGGCCTTAGCTTGTGCTTTAGAACTGTGCGCGCTCGTCCTCGGCCGAAATTTAGATATTGCCGGAAGAGCGACGCAAGAGACTGGCGCGGAAAATAGGTTAACTTCGTGCGGGATGTCAGCCAGATGCGATGCCCTGCCTGCGTCAGCCGCAAGTCCAGTTCTGCATCTTCGTTATGCGAAAAGCTCTCATCATATCCACCCACTGACCGGAACGCATCCAGCCGCATCAGGGCGTGATGCCCGTGATCGACAAACCGTCCCGTTCCGGTGAGACGATGGGCCGATCCACCATTGCCCAGCCGAGTGTTCTGCGTGAGTGCGATGATGCGCTGCTTTGGGGTCGTGCCAACCGCGTTCATGGAAACAACGACGCTTGCCACGCCAGTTTTCTCAGCCTCTTTAAGCAGCACATCGGTAAAATCGTCAGGATAGCTGGAATGGGCATCCAGACGCAGCAACCAATCCATCCCATCTCCAAACCGGGCGCAGGCGGCGTTGATCGCTGCGCTTTGGATGCGGGCAGGATTGTTCAGTAGGCGGATGTCGAATTGCGGCAATGCGGCGATTCGATCCCGAACGATGTCCAGCGTGTCATCTGTTGATCCACCATCGGCAATCACAAGACGCACCAGCGCACCACAACGCAGCCTGCGTTGCATAAAACCGGCCAATCCATCGATGACAGCTGCGATATGCGCGGCTTCGTTCAGTGTCGGCACAACGATCAGAACCGCGTCCTGTGACGTATTAACACGTTGCTCGGCTTTTTTGCCTGCTATTGCGTCTACAAGGTCGCGGGCCTCTTGATCGGTTGTCCTCCAAGTACTGAGGGGTGCGGTGTGTTGGGCTTGGCGCAGATGTTCGAGAGTTTCGGACGACAGTTTATCCATCATATCGATGACCGCGTCGTTATCTGCTTGATCCAGGATCAGCCCCAGTTCCAGTTCGTTCAGACGTCGCGCAGTTTCGGTCCCGGCCAAGGCAATCGGCGGGACTTGATTGATCCCGCTTTCATACAGACGGTTTGGCAAAAGCCAGTCGGAATTGCTTCCGGTATCATATCGGTCGATCAACCATGCAAGATCGACTCCGCTATAAATGCGCGCCAGATCGTCCGGATACACATAGGATCCTTCGAACTGCAAGTCCGGGTTGGCCTCCACGATCCGGTGAAAATCGGGTAGAGCGTCAAGGGCCGGGCGTCCGCGCAAAATGACCTGATAGCGGCCCGGCCGCGCCCGTGTCAGCGCATCGAGACTGTGCAGCGAGAAAGGACACCTGAGTATCCCGAACCAGCCGATGCGCAACGGCGCGTCCTTACATTTGTACTCGCTGGGCTTGGGTATTGGGGAAGCAGCATTGACCGCTTTGTTTTCAACTAGAAAGACCGGTGCTTGGCACTGCTCATAGGCCTCGAAATGGGCACGTAGGAAGGCCGGAGACGATACGATCAGGCCATCGACTCCTCGGCACAGGCGTCGCTCGATCCAGCGCATCGCCCGCGCAGGTTTCGAAGGGCCAACCATCAGGCGGTGAATATCGAGGACCTCGTAGATAAGCGCAACGGGCCGACCCTTCGAAAGGCTACGACGCAACGGGACGGCCAATGCCAACATCTCGAGGTTGCGGCACAAAATAGTGTCGGGATGCGGGATGTCCGAAAACGATGCCTTCAAGCGCATGCGTTGTTGCAGCACAGACAGCACGCGTTGCAGCATTCTGGCGTTGTAGGTTTGGCCCAGAACCAGAGCGTTCTCGGGCAAAGGACCGGTGCGGCGACGAAACCCGGCAACCGTGACCTCCGCGCCGCCCAGACGCAGCATGTCAACACGACGCCAGATCGCGGCGTCATCCAGATCATGGGCCAGATAAAGGATACGTCTCTGCTCGTCGGGGTTCCTGCAACCCGCAGAAAAATTATCATGATTCTTGTAGCTCTGAGTCGTCATCGGTCGATCATCCCACCACGGATGCAGCTATGGGTTGTAGCTAGACTCGCGCTTCGGTGATTGTCAAAGCCGGAGCCAACAGCGGGCGAAACAGAGCCGATGTCTGAGCTGGAATGAGCAGGAAAACGTCGATGTGCGGATTCTTGCGGCAACAATCGAATGCAGTACTGGCTTAATACCCGGATGTCCGCTTTCAGTCTTGCGCGTGGAAAGTAAGCGGGTTTGCCACTTTGTCGGGCACCCGTATGGCGGGAATTTGCTGAAAAGGATGCTGCACCTGCAAAGGATGGGCGAGTCACATCCCGCTGTGCTTAGGTCGCCCCAACGCACGACGTCGAATTGTCGGAAAGAACCTCGCAATGGCTCAACGTGGACTTCATGAGGCAGTAAAGACTGTTGCTCATGACAGTTACAAAGGTACCGTGCTGCAGGGCAGCTTTTACACCGGGCTCAGCCAGGGTGTGACGGTCGGCTGCCAGATTGCTTCTGTCCTCATTCTGTCGCGTCTGCTGGTGCCTGCCGACTTTGGCCGTATCGCGATGATCGGTCCGGTTATCGCGTTCCTGTCGATGTTCAAGGAAATGGGTCTGCTGCAAGCCGTTATTCAGAAAAAGTCGCTGACATACGGTCAGCTCAATTCGCTGTTCTGGATCAATATGGGCGTGAGCGCTGTCCTGACGATTTTCCTGATCCTGATGGCACCGTTGATCGCACAATTCTACAATGAACCAGACCTGATCTGGCTGATCCGAGCGATGGCGCTTGGCATGATGCTGACCGCCCTTGGGGCGCAGCATTTTGCGCTGCTGAACCGCCGGATGATGTTTGGACGGATCGCAATAAACAGCGGAATGGTTGCGCTGGCCACCCTTGCAACATCGATCCTGTGGGCGCTTGTGTCGCCCTCACCCTGGGCCTTGGTTGCGGGTACGTTAGTGGGCGGAATTGTTGGGTCTGTGATGGTTTGGGTCTGGGTGACCTGGCGCCCTTCGCGGCCCGGCTTAGCGCCGGGAACAGCCGATTTGCTGGGGTTTGGTGCCGGGATCACAGGTTTCAAACTGGCAAATTTTCTGTCGCGCAATCTGGATAGTATTCTGATCGGTCGGGTCTGGGGCAGCGCGCAGCTTGGGTTTTATGACCGCGCCTACAAGCTGATCCTGTTCCCGCTGAACCGGGTGGCTCAGCCTCTGTCGCAGGTTATGGTGCCTGTCCTTTCGCGTATGCAGGATGAGCCCGAGCGCTATGCCCGTGCATTTTTTCGTGTCTTCGGGTTAATGCAGCTCGCGATCCTGCCCGGCGTCGCCGCGATGACCGGTATGGCAGAGACGGCGGTTCCCTTTCTGTTGGGCGCGCAATGGGCCAACAGCGCGCCAATTTTTGCGGCTTTGGGAATCGCTGCCCTGGCTCAACCGCTCGCTAATCCGACGGGCTGGCTGTTTGTCAGTCAGGGGCGTACGAGCGAGATGGCATTTTGGGGCCTCGCGTCAGCCGTGGTGACCTGCGGGGCCGTTCTGTGGGGTGTGCAATACGGTGTAAGGGAAGTTGCAGTGGCTTATGCCGCCGTCACGGTCCTGAAGCTGTTTCCGCTTTGGGCTCTTGTCAGTCGAAAAGGACCGATTGGTCGAGACAGCCTTAGCAAGCATATCCTGCCAGTTTTTTGCTCCGGGCTTGCCGCCTACGCAGTCATTTGGGGCAGCCACTCGGGGCTGCCCGATACTGCGTCGCTGAAACTGCTGATGGGGACTACGCTGAGCTATTTGGTTTTTGTGGTTGTTTTGACGTTCAGCTCCTACGGGCGCGAGATTCTGGTCGAGGTGAAGCAGCTGCTCATCCAGGCGGCAAGAACCCTCCGTCGGCCCAGATCGGGAAAGCACGCCTGATGCGAATAGGAGCTCCATATCTCGTCGAACAGCGTGCCACTCACCGTTGGATGGCGGGGGAACTGCGTTGACTTATCTAGAACAGATCGGAACCCGGATCAGCTGGCAGGTCGCGCCCGGTCGGATGATTGCGCGGTCTCATCCCAAACCTGATCCAAACCTTGATGACGTCTATATGAAACGCGGGCTGATTCTGATTCATATTCCCAAGAACGCGGGCACCTCGGTCGAGGACGCTATCTATGGCTATCACGTTCGTCACCGCACATGGCGCGAGGTTCAGGCGCTTTGTCCGCGCGCCTGGCAATCTCTTCCCAAGATCGCGATATTACGTGATCCGGTGGATCGGTTCCTATCGGCATTCGATTATCTCAAATCTGGCGGACGAAACGAGCAGGACAGACGATTCGGTGCGCGTATGATCGGGGATCGCTCAATTGACGCGTTCCTGGACCGGTTCTGCAACAATCCATCGTTTCGGGCTACCTCCATGCGGTATTTTCACTTCCGGCCCCAAAGCGAATTCATCTGTGACGGCGATGTCATCGAGGTAGATCACTTGATCCCGTTTCACAGGATAGCGCAGGGGCTGGAGAAATTTGCTGGTGTGGCCCCCAGTGCCCTTAAACATGCCAATAAAACAATCGGGCGGCGCTCGGAGCTGCCGCAATCGGCGGCCGATCATCTGCGCAGTATTTATGCGCAGGACGCCGCCCTGTTCACACAAACCTGCCAAATGTGGAGGGCGGAGTCATGCCAAGAAACCCGCACATGAGTTTTCCTCAGACGTCACTGCGCACGCTGTTTTCATGCGAATTTGGAAGGTTTTGACGATGCGAATTCTGTTTGCTGGCGGGAATAGCTGGTTGCCCGAAGCCAGCGGTGGAACCCAGAACAGCACCGATCACCTAATCCGACAGAGTATCGCACAGGGCCACGAATGCGCAGTCTATTGCGGCTTTTCCGGGCGCGGAGTTTTCGGCTTTCGAATGCGCGTGCAACGCAAGATGACAGGCCGACCGTTCAGTATCGACCAAAGGCAAGGTTATGAGGTGATGCGTACGTGGGAGCCGACCGATCCGCATCGGATCGCCGCAGCTGTCCAGCATTTCCGGCCCGATGTCGTTGTGATCCAGACACGCCATTCGGCCCATCTTGGGCATGAGTTCGCAAAGTTGGGTCTGCCCGTCGTGCTCTATCTGCGCAATGTCGAATTCAATGAGAATGAAGGCGATGTCAGCGCTATTCCGGGCGCTAGCTTCATCGCTAATTCTAACTTTACGGCCGGAGCCTATCGCGACGCTTATGGTATCGACTGCACAGTTATAACTCCGACTATAAACTTTGAAGAATACAGCTGCGATTCGACAAAAGAGTTTGCGACACTGATCAACATTCACCCCAAAAAAGGATATGAGGTGGCTCGCGACGTTGCGCGCGCCTGTCCCGACATTCCGTTCTTGTTTGTCGAGGCCTGGACCTTGTGGGACGGGCTTTTCAAACAGATTATGGCCGAGATCGCCGAGTTGCCGAATGTAACTTACATGAGCCGGACCTCGGATATGTCGAGGGTCTACGGCCGCACAAAGGTCCTGTTGGCCCCAAGCCAGTGGGAAGAAGCCTGGGGCCGCGTAGCGTCCGAGGCCCATTGTAGTGGTATCCCTGTTGTCGGCTCGGACAGGGGTGGGCTGGGTCAGGCTATTGGACCTGGCGGTATTGTCCTGCCCCATGATGCACCGACCGAAGACTGGGTCGCTGCGCTGCGCAGACTCTGGTTTGATGACACCGCTTATGCCGATCTGTCCGAAAAAGCGTTGGCCTACGCTCAACGGCCCGAGCTGAACTTCCATCGCCAGCATGATACTTTTATTTCGGTGCTCAAGCGCGCAGTTTCTAAGCAAGATGCCAGCGTTCCAGCCTGATATGCGGATTTCGATCACCCAAGGAAGCGGGCTATGAAGATCTGCTTTTGTGTCTCTAGCTTTCCGGTTCTGTCGCAAACCTTTGTGACCTCGCAGGTGCTTCATGCCTTGCGGCACGGGCACGAGGTGATCGTCGCGTGCAAGACGGTCGGCACGGACGTTGCTCTTTCAGAGGAACAGGAAAGCTTGCTTGGCAATGTGAAGACGATCATCTGGCCACGCGAACAGCCACGTATCCTGAAGGTTCTACCGAGTTCGTGGTCTCGCCGGATCGCCGCACAGCTGGACCGAGCTGCGTGGCGACGTCAGATCGATGCCGATGTTGTTGTTGCGCATTTCGGGTTTCGGGGACGGGCGGTCGCCCGGGCACAACGTGGCTGGAAACATCGCCCCCCGCTTGTGACCGTTTTCCACGGGCGCGATGTCAGCGTTGAATACCGGCGCAACGCGTTGGCGGGTTATCGTGACCTCTTTACCGAAGGAGATCTGCAAGTCACTGTAAATGAGCAGTTTGCCCGGCAACTTGTGGAATGCGGCGCCCCGTCAGACCAAGTTGAAACCCGGCATCTCGGAATCCCGATCTCGGATTACGAATTTTGCTCTCCATCGTTTGGAACAACACTACGCTTTGTTAGCGTGTGTCGGCTGGTTGAGAAAAAGGGGCTAGAAACAGCGATCAGGGCGCTGACACTGCTGCGTCAGAGGCACCCTGAGTTGGATTGGCGTTATGACATAGGCGGCGATGGTCCCCTAATGGAGCAGCTGCGCGATCAGGTGGAAAAAACAGAGCTTGGGGATCGCATAGAGTTTTTGGGCTCGTTGCCGCACAAGGATGCGCTGTATCGGATAGCAGGTGCGGATGCTTTGTTTGTGCCGAGCCTGACGGCAAGGGATGGTGATCAGGAAGGCATCCCGGTCACATTGATGGAAGCAATGGCGTTGGGGACACCGGTTTGCACCACGTACCATTCCGGAATCCCCGAGCTAGTGACCCACGGTGAAACCGGTTTGCTGGCGGATGAGCGCGATGCAGAAGGTTTCTATAAAAACATCGTCCGTCTCGCTCAAAACCCCGATCTGACCAAAGCTCTTGCCACCGCAGCACGGGAAAAGGTGGAGAGCGAGTTCAACGAGGACCAGCAGAACATCCAGTTCCTGGATCGCTGTCAGGCTTTGCTGAAACAAGCGTCGGCAATTGGACCCAGAAGCACCCGCACCCCCATCAAGCTGTCTTAACGCCTGAACGATTGGCCATTTTGGAGTCGATGACTTTGGAAACACCGGATTTCATTATCGGAGGGGCGCCGAAATGTGGAACGACCTCATTGCATCAGGTGCTGGACCAGCACCCTGGTGTCTGGATGGCAAAGAACGAATTGTATTTTTTTGATGCCGATGATCCGATTGCGCATCGCGATTTCTTTGAAATGGATGGCGAGGATCTGGTCTGGCGTGATCCGAAGGCTCCGGCTTTGCGCGACTGGTATCAGAGCCGGTTCTCAGAAGCCCCTGACGGCTGTCTTATAGGTGAGGACACGACCACATATCTGATGTCTGATGTCGCTGCCTTTCGTATCGGGGCGGCGGACCCCGCGGTGAAGGCTATTTTCATGCTGCGCGATCCGGTTGAACGCGCGTTTTCCCAATATTGGCATCTGGTCCGCAGTGGGCGCACATGTCTGTCGTTCGAAAAAGCGTTGAGCGAAGAGCCTTCGATCATACTGGGATCAACCTACGCACCTGCGTTGCGCCAGTTTTTTTCAGCTCTGGGAAAGGATCGCGTTCATGTGGTTCTGTTCGAGGAGTTCAAAACCAATCAGCAAACGGCCATGGACGGCGTCGCTAGCTTTCTCGGTTTACCAAATATATCACTCGATGAGCTTGAGACCTGGCACAACAGGACAAAGTACCCGGCCCGAACAAAAACATTGCTGCATCTGAATCGCGTGGGCAGGGTTCTGGTTCGGTACCGTTACGCCCGACACTTCGGTGACGACAGCAGGTTCTTGTTTCGAGTTGCGAATAAAGCGTACTGGCACTGGTTTCGCTTTGTGGCAAAGCGGGTGCTGACTGAAGACAACCCACCATCTTCGATGCGCCCTAAAACGCGCGCGTATCTATGCCAGCATCTTTCAGATCGAAACGCCGGTCTCTCGGAACTTCTCGACGTGGAGTTAGCCAATCATTGGCCGGGATTCTGTCAATGACTCGGATCCGAGCAAGGGTAGGCAAAAGCCGACAATCCTAAACGCTATTAACGTCAGATCACGCATGTTCGTCAAATGAGCCATATAGTTCGCGACACATCCTTGTCGGTACATTCCAGCGCGCAGCGGCGTGTGGTGAAACCGACCAGCGATTCGCTTGAATTTGAGCTTTGGAACCTCCAAAAACAGGAGTTGTGGACTTAGGTTTTGCCTGCAAAAGACTCAGGGCTACACAAAAATGTCACGATGACACTGCTCCGCCTCAGAAAATTTCGGGTACCCCGTCGCTTTGGGTTTCTTTCTACCTTTGGTTGTTTAAATGACCAGCTAAGTCTTTATCACTTGCCCAAATAGTGTCACGTTCTGCAGCAGTGAAAGTCGACTTTCGCAACCACCTCACCGACTGCAATTAAGAAAGCTGCGACGCAGTGTTCCTTGCGAATTGGCAAAACCAAAATCGAATTGAACTGAGTCCCAGCGAACGTCGGACAAATCATGCTGCCGGATGCCACCCCCTTTTCAGGGTGCAATTCTGGCACCGACAAATGGGAGCAACAACATGAATAAATACATCCGAAACTCGCTGGCGGGGCTGCTGTCCTCGACCATGATCGCAGGTGCCGCCTTTGCTGCAGGCACCCATCCGGTAACCGGTGAACCGCTGGCCGACGATCAGACCTTTATCTACCGCGTTCTTGACGAGCACAGTTCGGTCGATCCGCAGGTTGTCGAAGATACCGATGGGGCCGATATCGTCCGTGACCTGTTCGAAGGTCTGATGAACCAGGACGAAAACGGCAACCTCGTTCCTGGGGTGGCGACAGACTTTACTGTCAACGATACCAAAGACGTCTACACCTTCACCCTGCGCGACAACGCCAAATGGTCAAATGGTGATCCGGTAACCGCAGGTGATTTTGTTTACGCATGGAAACGAGCGGTCGATCCCGCGCTGTCTTCTCCTTACGCGTGGTTCATGGAACTGATGTCGATTGAAAATGCAGCAGCAATCATCGCCGGTGAAAAGCCGGTTGGCGAGTTGGGCGTCAAAGCAATCGACGATCAAACGCTCGAAGTGAGACTGAGCGCGCCCCTGCCCTACTTCCCGCAGATGACCACACATTCGACCACGTTTCCGGCCCCGCGGAAGGTAATCGAGGAGTTCGGCGATGCTTGGACCAAACCCGGTAACATCGTATCGAATGGTGCTTATGTTCTGACCGAGCACCTGCCGCAGGAGCGTTCGGTTCGTGAGCGCAACGAAATGTACTGGGATAACGAGAACACCATCCTCGACAAAGTCGTTGCCCTGGTCATCAATGATGAGAACGTTGCCCTGACCCGCTATCTGGCAGGTGAACTGGACCGTACCGATGTTCCCGCAGGTCAGTTCCCGCGTCTGAGCAAAGAATATCCTGACGAAGCGATCAGCTATCCACGTCTGTGCAACTATTACTATACCTTCAACCTGTCCGAAGGTGGCCCCGAGGCGTTCAAGGATCCGAACGTCCGTCAGGCCCTGTCCCTGGCCGTTGACCGTAAGATCATCACCGAGAACATCATGGCTGGCGGTCAGCCGCAGGCCTACACTTTCGCACCCGAAGCGACCGCGGGCTTCGACGTTCCGGAGGTGGAAATGGCGTCGATGTCGCAAGCCGAGCGTGACGAACTGGCCAAAGAACTGCTGGCTGCGGCGGGCTACGGTCCTGACAACCCACTGACCTTCTCGATGGTCTACAACACCTCAGAGGCGCACAAGAAAGTCGCCGTAGCGCTGAGCCAGATGTGGAAACAGAAGCTGGGTGCCAACGTCGAACTCGCCAACATGGAGTGGAAGATCTTCCTGGAAGAGCGCGGCAACCAGAACTTCGATCTGGCACGTGGCGCATGGTGTGGCGACTACAACGAAGCATCCACCTTCCTCGATCTGCTGCAGTCGGATTCCGGCTACAACGACGGCAAGTACAACAACGCTCGCGTTGATGAGCTGCTGGCCGAAGCAAAGACAGCAGATGATGCAGCACCTCTGTACACTGAGGTCGAGCGTATCATCGCGCAAGAAACCCCTGTCATTCCGATCTATCATTATGCTGGCGTCTACATGATGGATAGCGACCTGGGGAACTGGCCGATCAATAACGTAGAGCAGAACTGGTATTCCAAGAACCTCTACAAGATCGCCGAATAATCATCCTAAATCGTGCTTTGCCCCGGAACCCTATCCGGGGCAAAGCCAATAATGGGGGCATGAAATGCTTGCCTATATCATCCGGCGATTGCTGATCGCCGTTCCAACGATCCTTTTGCTGATCGTTGCCAGTTTCTTTTTAATGCACTTCGCGCCAGGTGGACCCTTCACCTCGGAACGGCCACTGCCGCCGGCGGTTCTGGCCAATATCGAGGCGCGGTACGGGTTGGACCAGCCGCTGTGGAAGCAGCTCTGGGATTACCTGTACAACATCGTCGTGCATTTCGATTTCGGCCCGTCCTTCAAGTTTAAGGACCGCGACGTAAATGACATCATCGCGCAGGGTTTCCCGATCTCGCTGACCTACGGCTCGCTGTCGTTTCTTGTTGCTACTTTTGTCGGTGTCAGCCTTGGGATTGCTGCTGCCATCAAGCACAATAGCTGGATCGACTATTTTGCCGTTGGTCTGGGCATCGCGGCGCAGGCACTGCCGAACTTCATCATGGGTCCGATCCTGATCCTGACATTTACCCTGTGGCTGGGATGGCTGCCAGGCGGTGGCTGGAATGGCGGTCAATGGCCCTATCTGATTATGCCCGTGATTGCGCTGGCGACGTCCTACATGGGATCAATCGCCCGGATCACGCGATCGTCGATGCTGGAAGTTCTGAACTCGAACTTCATCCGCACCGCCCGCGCAAAAGGTCTGCCGACAAGAACTGTGATCTGGCGCCATGCACTGAAGCCAACTTTGCTGCCAGTCGTATCCTATCTGGGTCCGGTCTTTGTCTACGTTCTGACCGGCTCGGTCTTTGTGGACATCTACTTCTCGACCGGCGGATTGGGACAGGCCTATGTGGGATCTGCTCTGTCTCGCGACTATGCCGTGCTGCTGGGGGTTACGATCCTCTACGGCGTTCTGACCGTTTTCGTGAACCTTCTGACCGACCTGGCCTATGCCTGGTTCGATCCGAAAATCCGTTACTGAGGGGCTGGCAATGCTTGGAAAATCACAAAAAGCCGCCCATCTGGCCGAAGAAATCACCGATTACACGGTCATTCAGGGGCGATCACTCTGGCAGGACGCGCGCATGCGTTTCGTCCGCAACAAGGCCGCAATGGCGAGCGTCTTCATTCTGGGTCTGATCGTGTTGTTCACGATTATCGGGCCCTACTTTGCCGTGTGGAACAACGAGGAAATCGACTGGAACGTCATGGGTGACGTACGCGGCATGGGAATGCCGTCCATTGAAACAGGACACTACTTCGGTGTCGATGATCTTGGGCGTGACCTCTATAGCCGGGTCATTCAGGCGACGACCACATCGCTGTTGGTGGGCTTGATCGGCGCTGCGACAGCTCTGATCGTTGGCACTTGTTACGGGATTACCGCCGGATACATCGGAGGCCGCACAGACGGCGCCATGATGCGATTTGTCGACATCCTGCTGGCCATTCCGGCGACACTGGTCATCATCCTTTTGCTGGTGGTCGCAGGGCGGTCATTCTTCATGCTGTTCATTGCACTTGGTGCGGTCGGCTGGCTGACCATGGCTCGGATCGTTAGGGGACAGACCCTGACCCTGAAAAACCGCGAATTCATCGAAGCCGCCCGAGCCGCTGGTGTCAGCGAGTTCACCATCATGTATCGCCACATTCTGCCCAACCTACTGGGGGTGGTAATTGTTTACGCGTCGCTGCTGGTTCCCGAGATGATCCTGACCGAGAGTTTCATTTCGTTCCTCGGATTGGGGATTTCGGAACCTTACACATCGTTGGGCCGTCTGATCGCAGAAGGGGCCGGAACGATGGGTTATGGCACCTTGTGGCAGTTGATGTTCCCGCTCACATTCTACGTCGCAATCATCATCACGATGTTCTTCATCGGGGATGGACTTCGTGACGCTCTGGACCCGAAGGATCGCTGATATGAGTCTGTTTTCCGTAAAAGACCTGAGCGTCCAGTTCGACACACCCGATGGCGTGGTCGAGGCTGTCAAAGGCATCAGCTTTGATATCAATCCGGGTGAATGTCTGGGCATCGTGGGCGAAAGCGGGTCTGGCAAGAGCCAAACCTTCATGGCCGCGATGGGATTGCTGCCTGCGGCTGGCAAGGCCTCGGGGTCTGCCATGCTGAACGGGCAGGAAATCCTGAACCTGCCGGTCAACAAATTGAACCAGATCCGCGGCGATGATGTGGGCATGATCTTTCAGGATCCGCTGACAGCACTGACCCCGCATCTGCGGATCGGCCAGCAGATGCGCGAAGTGCTGCAGGTTCACGAAGGGCTGCAAGGCTCGGCGGCTCGTGCGCGTTGCCTGGAATGGCTGGATCGCGTGCGCATTCCTGAAGCCAAGCGGCGTCTGGACCAGTATCCCCACGAGCTATCGGGTGGTATGCGCCAGCGGGTCATGATCGCGATGTCGATGCTGTGCAATCCAAAACTGCTGATCGCTGACGAACCAACGACAGCTCTGGATGTAACCGTACAGGCGGACATTCTGGACCTGATGGTGCGCCTGCAAAAGGACGAGGGAACCGCAGTTGCTCTGATCACCCATGACATGGGTGTCGTGGCACGTATGTGTGACCGCATTCAGGTCATGCGGCTGGGTCAATTCGTCGAAGCAGGTGACACGCGCGAGGTCTTCCGTGCGCCCCAGCACGAGTATACGCGGACGCTGCTTGAGGCGATGCCCCGGATCGATTCGGGTGACGCCCCCAAAGCGCTGGACAAAATCGAAGAGCCACTGCTCAAAGTCGATGACGTCAAGGTTCACTTCCCGATCCACATCTCAGGTGGATTGTTTGGTCGCAAAGTGCCCCTGAAAGCCGTTGATGGTGTCAGCTTCGATATCCGCAAGGGCGAAACGCTGGGTGTTGTGGGTGAATCCGGTTGCGGTAAGTCCACATTGGCCCGGGCTGTCCTACAACTGATCGAACCCAGTGGTGGGAATGTAAGTTGGTTGGGTCATCCCATCGTGGGACTGAAACGCGCTGAACTGAACAAGTACCGCAAAGACTTGCAGATCGTGTTTCAAGATCCGCTGGCCAGCCTTGATCCACGCATGACCATTTCGGCCTCGATTGCTGAACCGCTGAAAACCTATCGCCCTGACCTGACCGAGCGTGAACGCAAGGACATGGTTGCCGAAATGATGGAACGGGTCGGCCTCAAGGCCAACATGATCAACCGTTACCCGCATGAGCTGTCCGGTGGGCAGAACCAACGGGTCGGCATTGCACGTGCGATGATCAACAAACCCAAGCTGATCATTTGTGACGAGGCGGTATCGGCGCTGGACGTGTCCATTCAGGCTCAGATCGTGGAGCTTTTGCGCGAACTGCAAAAGGAATTCGGCCTGTCGATGATCTTCATAAGCCACGACTTGTCTGTGGTTCGCGCAGTCTCGAACCGGATAATGGTTCTTTATCTCGGCCGGATCGTCGAGTTGGGGGATGGTGAGGTGATTTGTTCCGCGCCTATCCATCCATACACCAAATCGCTGATCTCAGCGGTGCCGATCCCGGATCCGGATGTGGAACGCAGCCGCCAGCGGCTCAAGCTGCCGGGCGAGTTGCCATCGCCCATGGACCCCAAGGCGGCGCTGCGCTTCCTGCCGAGCAGGTTGAACAGTGGTCAGACGGACTATGTTCCAAAACTCAGCGAAGTCGCGCCTGATCACTTTGTGGCAGAGCACGACACGCTGGAAGCCATTATCGGAAACACTTGAAAATATGCCCCGAAGCCGCAAACCAGCTTCGGGGCCCTTTTTGTTGCTGGCAATCAAACCTTTTGGCTCGGGTATCGGACTGAAGGGAGTGATGCAAATACGGTTCTCAGCAGACGAGCTGGATGCAAAGGCCCGGGCGGCCACGGATTTCCTGAAGACTCTGGCGCATGACCAGCGGCTATCGACTGTTTGTCTGCATATGCACGGAGCGAAAACTGTCACTGAGCTTCAGCAGGCCTTTGGTGTGCTGCAGTCAGCGACATCCCAACAAATATCTCGGTTGCGTCTATCAGGGCTGGTTTCAGGACGGCGCAAAGGCAAAAAATACATTACTTAGTGTCCGACGAAAGAGCTCGTGCGGTTGTCGCAACGTTGTACGAGTCGTTCTTTCGGGACGACGAATCGCCGGGAGAACTTACACTATTGCGTTTGACCCTGCGCAATTGTCGGATCACACCCTTAACGTGTCACAAAAACTCACAACATCTGTTATAATTGTTTTCACCTAGCACTCTTGAAGCCAAGCGATTCAGGCGACCTTAAGAGAACTTTCTGAAGAGGAACAAAAATGAAGAAACTCACTGTTGTGATGGCGTTGTTGCTGATTGCGGCTTGTGATCTGCCCAACGATCCTTCGGGCCAGAGCTCGTCGACAAGCCAGGGTCTAGACCTTCCCAGCGCTGAAGAAACCAACGACGACCTAGACAGAGAAATGGACGAGCAACAACTGCAACTCGATTGCTTCGACGGCAACCAGAAGTCATGCGATGATTTGCAGAAGCTTCGTGAGATTGATGACGTAGGCGATATCATCAAAGACGTTGCGAGCTGACTAGCCCTGAATTTTGGGTCCCGGGAACTTAGCGGGTGTTCGAGACTTCGCATGCTGCCATATCTGGTCCCACTTCCACTCTGACCATGGTTGCGGATGTTCAAGACGTTGGCCAAGGCTCCAAGAATGTCGATACGGATCGCTACACATTCGGATATGATAAGGCCTCAGCTGCGCCCACGAGAGTGTAACCTGCTGAACTTGCGAATTCGCAACCTTCATATCCAAAGCTGTAAGATCGAAATCAACAGTAGCAGCGCCATTGCACCGTTGAATATGTGCCAATGCCGGTCAGTACGCATTGAGTGTGCGATGACCCCTCCTACCAAAACCCAAAGCGACAGCGAAGCAGAAGCGCATAGCAGAAACACAGTGGCAAGAATGCTGCCAAGCAAAATGGGATCTGAGACTATATTAGAGAAAGACGAAGCGACACCCACCGCCATCGCCCAGGCCTTTGGGTTGACCAGCAACAGCGCTGCCCCGACGAGGAAACTCATGGGTTTTGTCCCGCTTAAGCGCGTGGCCGAGGGAGAACCTGCCAATCCAATTTTCAGTGCCAGCCAAACAAGGTACGCCGACCCGAATGCTCTAATAGCAGAATTCAGAAAAGGCGTTGATTGCAGCATCGCCGTCAGGCTGGTTCCGGACACGGCCACCAACAGAGCAAGTGCAATGGCGATTCCAAAAATCAAAGGCAGGCTTTGCCGATAGCCAAACCGCGCACCAGACGCTGTTGCAAGCGCTGTTGCCCCACCGGGAGAGCCCGTGGCGATCAGCGCAAAGAGTATAAGAGCCCAAATCTGATCCGGCATGTGTCATCCAGGTCAACGGGCCGCAGTTACTTCGATTTCGACGAGAAGATCTGGCGCTGCGAGGGCAGCAACGACCAGAGTCGTCACCGCCGGCGGATGTCCTTGGTTCCACCGGGCCTGACGCAGTTTGGATAGCTCGGGCAGAAAAGCTGCGTCGGTGACATAGTATACAACGCGCACAATATCGGGCGTATCCAACTCAGCGTCTTTGAGAAGTGCCTCAACATTGTCCATCGCCTGGTGGCATTGCTGTTCGAACCCCTTATGGGTTTTACCATCCGGAGCGACGCCGATTTGCCCTGACAAAAATACAAACGACCGCGGAGCAGTGATCTGGGTGCCATGCACATAAATACCCTGATACTGTTCTGGTACCGCACGCAGCGAGGCCGGAGCCAAACGTGTGATCATCTGATTTCCTTTGCGTGTTAGAAGTGTTGCAACCGAAAACTTGGGCCAAGTCGAACATCAGCACCAACAAAACATCAGGGCCTGGCATCAATGGTCGTTTTGACTCGCTCAGCTCTGGTCGACGATGCTGGCGATCTGTCCATCTTCGACGCGAAACGCAGATGCGCCCTGGAACTTCAGATGCTGCCCTGCTTTCCACCCGTTGGGCAGATCAGCCGAAACCACCGCTGAATAGTCGATCTCAACCAGCGTGACAGTCCCGACCGATATCATGTTTGTCACCGTTTGCTGGCGGGTTTTGAACGCTTGCACACCGGCAGCGGCCAACTCGGTAAAGGCCGGTTTCCCGGACTTTTCAATCGTTACATCTCCGCTGACGATGTTTCGAAACACCACGTCATCGGAAAGGCACGCGACCATACCGGCCACATCCATCTGGTTGTAGGCCTCAATGTAGGCTGCAATTGATTCTGGTAGGTCGTTCATTCTATGTCTCGAGCAGTGCCGGACACCCGTACCGAGCTTCCTCTGACGTCATCCAACGACACTTGGATCAAGGATGGGCTGCCCATATCTTCACCCTGGCGGATGGTGAACTCGCCGCCGTGCGGCCAGTTGCTATCTCGCAGGTACCCAGCAAAAGCTGCTGCCGCAGCGCCCGTTGCCGGGTCTTCCAGAACACCTCCCGAAGCGAATGCATTGCGCGCAATGAATGTCTGATCGGTCTCAATAAAAACAAGCATCACAGTGACCAGATTATGATGGCGCATCACCTGCCGTCCCTTGTCGAGATCATAAGCCATGGCAGCCAGTCGGGTTCGACTTTTCAGTGGCAGCACGACATGATCAGCACCGCCATGGATATGCGCCGGAGCAAGGCGCGGATCGAGGTCATTTGCCGTCAGATCAAAAAGCGCCAGGATATCGCGTGTTTCTGCGTCTGCCAGTGTGCGGCTTTTGGTCGGAGGTGACGACAAAGTGGCCACTACGCCTTCAGGTGTCGTGTCCGTGTCTACTGTGATCGTGGCGTCATTCAGGGCCAGCAAATAGGTGCCGGGCCCACTATGTCGCCCGAGCGCGGCGCCCAAGGCAATTGTTGCATGGCCACAGAATGGAACCTCAGATTCAGGAGAGAAGTAACGAACGCGCCAGCTCTTTTTCCCGTCATCCCGTACGACGGCAAACGCAGTCTCTGAATACCCGACTTCGGCCGCGACCTGGGCCATTTCCTCGGCACTCGCTTCACGTTCCAACAGTACAACACCCGCGGGGTTGCCGCCTTCCGATCCCCTGCTGAACGCCGCGATACGTTGAACATCCATCCCTGTCTCCTTGAATTCTGCTGGCGGCAAACTATCGGACATAACTGAGTTTTGTCCCAGTACAGATGAAGGGAAAATCTGAATTTTCCTTTCACATCGTTGTCAAACTCCCTACACTTCCTTCATGTCGAAAGAACTGGATCAAACAGACTGCCGAATCGTAGAACTTCTCGATTCCTATGGCCGTACTAGCCTTGCAGATATTGGAAAGAACGTAGGTCTTTCGGGTCCTGCTGTCGGTGAACGCCTTCGCCACCTGCAGGAGAGCGGATACATCATAGGTTTTAGTGCCCGGATCGATTTGCGACGGTTTGGCTATACAATCCAGGCTCTGGTCCGGATCAAACCAAGAAGTGGGCAGCTTCATATTGTCGAAAAGATGATCGAAGAGCAGCCTCGCTTTATGTCATGTGACAGGGTCACCGGCGACGATTGTTATGTCGCGCGGCTGCTTTTAAAAGAGATCAGCGAACTCGACGATATCCTTCTGCCCTTCCACGACCGGGCCGAGACCAACACATCCATCATAAAATCTTCGATCTTCGAGCACAGATTGCCACCCCTCGACCAGCCCTAGATCTCGGAACATTAGGATCGCCAGTCCTTGGTCTTTGCTTCCAGCCATTTCCTGAACCCCCGTATCTTCTGCGAATTTCGGTGGCTCTCGGGATAAACAAGCCAATAGCCTGACCCATCTTCACAGGTCAGATCGAAAGGTTGGATCAACCGCCCGCCTGCAAGCTCATCCTTGAAAAAAGCAGGGGTCAACATTGCAACACCCTGGCCTGATATGGCGGCGTTGGCTTCCAATACCTGAGGGCCGAAATGTTGACGGGCCTCGTCTGACAGTTCCGGCCTGTTCAATCCCGCCTCTGCAAACCATCGGTTCCACCAGGGATCGGAGGGTGACAGGATGTGGAGGCGCATTAGGTCCTTGGGATCACGAACGCCGCCTATGCTTTCAGCCAGATCCTCGCTCAGCATTGGGGTAAAACGGGTTTGGATTAGCAGATGACTCGACAGCCCGCGCCAATTGCCTTTGCCGCCTCGAATGGCGACATCGAAACCGCTGGAGACAAAATCGGTCAGGGTTTCGCTCACTTCCACCCGCACCGCAATATTGGGATTTTCCACCTGAAATTCCCCTAGGTGCCGCGCAAGGAAATTGGTTGCAAATGTTGGAATGACACTGATGGAAAGCGTTTCTTGAGAAACGCCTTTGGCCTCGGCAAATGCATCACTCAGAACGTTAAGTGCGTCGGTCGCCTTTTCCGCGAAACCGACCCCTATATCTGTCAGGGAAACTCCGCGTGCCTCGCGACGGAAGAGTGGTGCGCCAACCCGTTCCTCAAGGATCTTAATCTGATAGCTGACAGCAGCCTGGGTCATCCCAAGCTTGTCAGCAGCAACCGTGAAGTTCTTGCACCTCGCGGCCTCCTCAAAAACCCGAATGGCAGCCAATGGCGGAAGAATACCTCGGGAAGCCATTTAAATTCCTTATGTTATTGGACGCTGTTTTGTTTGTTTTATAGCTCTTCAACCGGTCAAACGTATGACAGTCATCAATCCAGCGAATGTGAGCATCATATGAAACTGCTGGCTTATTTTCAAAGCTTTCTGACTCGCGCTAGCGCAAAACGCTGGAACAAAACTGCTCACCTAGGCGAGTTTCAACACTGGTCGGGCCACATGAAAAGGGACATTGGCATGGATTATCCAGCGCCACCGGAAAGGTGTTACTTTCAAAGATCATCCTGGTAGTGCGAAAGCATCGCTAAGTCAGAAAGGTTAATTCAACTTCTAACAATTGGACAATTTATGGACCCAAAGATCATATCGGCTGAACACATCTCACTCGAGGATTTGCGCCAGGCAATGAACAGCGCATTTTCAGACTACGCAGTTCCAATGCAACTGACCCGGCAATCATTTGCTTTCATGTTGAAGCAAAGGGGATTTGATCGCCAAGCCTCGCGTGTTGCGCTTGTTGAAGGACAAATCGCTGCCATTTGGTTGGTGTCTTTGCGCGGTCGCCACAGCTATTTGGTTGCCAGTGGTACGGTTCCTGCGTTCCGACGGCTGGGATTGGCGCGGAAACTCGCAAAGGACAGCATCGCGCATCTCCGGCAGAGGCACACCGTCAGTCTCCAGACTGAGGTATTGGTCGAGAACGGCAAAGCATATGATCTATACGCCTCACTGGGTATGAACACTGCCCGGACTCTGCAGTGTTATGACGTTCCACGCCCGCCAATTGTCGATGCTCCCGATATGGCGCAAAAGGTATCCTGGACGGAAATTCAGAGCGACGTCATCGCAATGATCGAATTGGAACCCTCCTGGCAAAACGACATCGCGGCCGTCAACGCCGTGGCGGATGAAGCACAGTACTGGGCCATATCCGACTACCATGGTCTGGTGGCCTATGCGGTCATGTTGCCAGTTAACCGAACTCTTGCCCAAATAGGCGTTCGTAATGACCGACGACGGGAAGGGATCGCCAGCTCATTGCTCCGGACATGCCAGGCTGGCGGCGCGCTTCGCCAACTCAACATCGACGTCACATCAACAGAGTTCCAGTCATTTCTTGGAAGTGTCGGTGCTGTACCGACCGTCCGTCAATTTGAACTGAAGATGGAATTATGAGTTCCGGAGCTTACGAATGCCCAAAAGCGAGATTTTTCGCCCGATTTCAGAGCAAATTCTGGCAAGTGACTGGGGTATTTTGACAAAATACGAATTTGAACTGCGTCGTCAGAATGGCGAATGGCAGCGCCAAACGCGAGAAGCTTATGATCGCGGCAACGGGGCGACTTGCCTGTTGCACAACCCGGATACAGATCAAGTATTGCTCACGCGTCAGTTCCGATTGCCAGTTTTCCTCAATGGAGGGTTTGATGGGTTGATCGAAACCCCCGCTGGGTTGCTTGACGGCGCTCAGGCCGATGAGCGAATGCGCAATGAGCTTGAAGAAGAAACCGGTTATCAGATCGACAAACTCATTCACTTGTTTGACGTCTACATGAGCCCAGGCTCAGTCACAGAGCATCTGTCTTTCTTCAAAGGTATCTATTCAGCCTTAGATCAAACGAGTCAGGGCGGTGGTTCTTTCGAAGAAGGAGAAGATATCGAGGTTATGCACGTTCCACTAGCGGACGCGATGCAGATGATTGCCGAAGGCGAAATTCGAGATGCGAAGACCATCATTCTTCTACAGCAACTGATGATCGAAAAGTTGACGAGAACTGGCGGCAACTGAGAATAATCCCCTGTTCTTAATCCAAAACCCCAGGTCCTAAGACGGAAAATTCGAGCATTGCGAAGTTTCGTGGTGGCCCGCTAGGTTATGTTGACGCATGACGCATGACGCATGACGCATGACGCATGACGCATGACGCATGACGCATGACGCATGACGCAGCCAGAGTCGAATTGATGTGATGTCAATGAGGCCGAGGTAGCTTTCTGCAGTCTTGTCATATCGGGTGGCGACGCGTCTGGCATTCTTCAGTTTGTTGAAGCAGCGTTCCACCATGTTGTGTAGGCGATAAAGCGAACGGTCGACACCGATACATTTCTTGCGTGATTTCCGCATGTGGATGACCGGGAGCACATCGCGGTTGTCCTTGGTATTTCGGATGCTGTCGGCGTCATAACCACGGTCGGCCAGCAGGGCGCTCGGCTGGGGTAAATTGTCTGCCATAGCCAGATCGAAACCGAGATAGTCGTATGTCTGGCCAGGTGTGATTTCCGTCCTCATGGGCAAGCCGTGCGCGTTGACAAAGAGGTGGATTTTGGTCGTGAGGCCAGCTCTTGAGCGGCCAAAACCGTGACGCGGAATCCCCCTTTAGCACCTGCTGCCTGATGATGGGTGCGGACCACGGTGCTGCCGATTATTTGCAAAGCGCTCGAAACCGCCCCGCTTTGGCTCAGAGCGTCCATGATTTCCTCCCTGAGACCCGCCAGCGTCCAGCGCCCGAACTGGCGATCGACGCTTGGCCATTTGCCAACCTCACCAGGCAGGTCCCGCCAAGGGGCTCTGGTTCGGGCAATCCAGAAAATCCCATCAAGGACACGGCGGTGATCGGTGGGCCTTCGCCCATTTGGGTCACGTACGGCGAGAATGAAACGCTCAAAGAACGCCCATTCCTCATCGTTCAACAGGTCTCGTGCCAAACTGGTCTCCATCGTAGATACCAGCTTGAACCACGCCAATCGTCCGATGTGAATCCCTTTTGCCAACACGACCTAGTGGTCGGTTCTGAGTACCTTTGGCCGGGCAGCTTCCACGAGCGTCTCCATATCTCGACAAGTCAGTATGCTAGGATCGTTCGCGATTGAGTCACGTCGATCGGTCTAGAGGCGAGCGCATATGGCGCGCATTCGATCAGGCGAACAAAGGTGACCCAGAGCTACAAGAAGACCGGCAACTTGCGGGTGATTCAGCTTCGGCTTGGACGCACCAAAATGGACAGCACGGTCCGATATCTGGGCGTCGAGCTTGAAGACGCGCTAGCAATCGCCGATGCCATTGAATTCTAGCAACCTCGGGCCATCTTCCAAGGCGGCCCAAAGGCGACCTTCGGCACCCGGTCATGATGCTGCAGGAGCAGCCCGCATTTCCGCCAGCCGCTGCAGTCACGAAGAAACAGCCCGATGTCGATATTCACGTCGAAAAATTGCTTGCTTCGCGCTGCTGGTGCGCTTGTTTTTTACTAGATGGCCACGCGGTCACCAGCCGCTCGACAGAGAATCCAGTCAATACCGCGCGGATAGTCATCCATTGTCAGGGGATTGTTTGCTCCGCTGGAAGCGGAGAGTACAAACCGTGCGCATAGTCGATCAGCAGGTGAACAAGAACGTCACCCCCATCGCTGTTCTTTGATTGGTCAGTGCTGGACTTCAACTCTGTCGCCAAGTTTGTCAGGTCCGAGCTTATCAGCGTCACATCCTCAAGGATCGCGCGCAATAGGTTTGCATTCTTCAAGGCGTACCCGCAATAGGTCGCAATGATGCTCCGGGCCCGTTCGACCGGCGTGCCCCCGCCCATACCATCCAGGACGCCCGCGAATGTATGTTCCACCAGATCGGACACAAGCTGTTCCTTGGTCCCGGCGTGATAAGTCACCGCCATCGGAGTGACCCCAAGCTGATCGGCAAGCATGTGAAACAATAACGTATCGACGCCGTTTCGTTGGACAATTGGCAAGGCCGTCTTCAGGATCAGTTGCCTCGAAAGGCGTTGATCGGCCTTCGGTGGCCGCCCGGGTGAAGGAGCTTTCGTCACGCTGCTTTCAGCTTGTAACCGAGGTCCACCAGACCCGAGGGAAAGCTTTTGACTGAAACCAGTTCCAGATCGACGTCGCCTGCGGTCTTGTCAAAAATGCGGATGCCCTCACCGATTAGAATGGGAACAAGGGTGATCCGCATATCTTCCACCAACCCGGCCCTCAGAAATGAGCGAATGATCGCGCCGCCATCCACATAGACGCGATTGAAACCACGAGCGTCAAAGCTTGTCATCAGGTGTTCGGGTGCCATGTCTGACACTTCCACTTTCTCGCGCAGATCGTCGGGGATGTCATCTGTTTTCATCGTCCTACTGAGAACCACAACCGGTTTGGAATAAGGCCAGGCTCCGAAACCTCGCACCGTTCGGTACGATCCCGACCCCATGACGATCACATCGACACTGTCCTGAAAGGCGACAAAGCCGTGATCTTCATCCGCGGTCGCTTGTTTTTCCAACCAGTCCAGGCTGTGATCAGGTCGGGCGACAAAGCCGTCCAGGCTCATCGCCATCATGATATGTCCAGTGGTCATCTTCCCGGTCTCCCAAAATAAATTTTATACGGCATATAATAGAAGCCCAAGAACTGCTCAGGGGAGAGTTTTGTCAGGCTTCGCCCAGAACCCAGTCTGAGAAAAACTGCACCGCCTCGCTCGAAGCGGCGCTGTGGGGTCGAACCAAAAAATACCCGTAGTCTGGCAATTCGATCCTGGACAAACGAAACAACCGTCCGGTCTTCACATCGCTTTGAACCAGATCATCCATCAAAGCAATCCCTTGTCCATCGATCACCGCCTGCACTCGGACATTCGGGTCAGGGACAATCAGCACATCTCGCCTCGCTTGCGGGGGAAGCCCTGAGGCATTCAGCCAATCGGACCAGGCGCTGCTGTCGTCACGATCTCTGAGCAAGGTCAGATGCGAAATCGCCTGTTCCATCCCCAATCGGTTCACCAGTTCGGCCGCCGCCCGATTGCCAACCGGATATGGTGGCATGGGCATGAAAGGTGTCACGGCGCCGTCTTCCCAAGTCCCGTTGCCCCATCTGATTGTCAGATCCACCGCTTGCAGTTCATGCGTCGAAAACTCGATCATCGGTTGGATGCGAAGCTGCACGTCCGGGTGGTCTTGCATGAACGACATTAGGCGTGGCGAGAGCCAGCGCGCGGCGAAATAGGTCGAGACGCCAACGGTCAGCGAAAGATCCGCTATTCCCTTCAACGCCTGAATGTCGGTTTCGATCTCTTCGTATCGTGTCTGGCAGATTGCGCGGAGCTTTAAACCATCGCCGGTGAGCGTGACGCCCCGTGAAGTACGCTGGAACAGGGCCATCCCCAAATCGGCCTCAAGCGTCTTGATTTGATAACTGATGGCGCCCTTAGTCATATTGAGCGCCACTGCGGCTGTCGAAAAGCTGGAATAGCGGGCAATTTCGGCAAATAGCCTGAGCAGGTCATGGTGATGAAAGCGGGCTGGCATAAGCTATCGTACAAATTTTTTAAACGCAGCGAAAAGAAAAATTCGATTTTCAGGCTTATTTTCATGCCCTCATTCTGAACCAGGCTTTTGAAACGACAAAGTAGTGTTGGATACCTTGAACGCGACAGCAGATACATCAACATTGGCGGGGCATCAGGGTCGCGTGCGTCGGGGCCGTTTGGCCCGTCACAACGTACCATCCGAAGCAGTGCCTTTCACGGGCCGCAAAATACCTGCCTACAATCTGCTGAGCGACACGGCACTGACCCGGATCGAGGATCAGGCCGATTGGATCCTGGAAAATATTGGCGTCGAGTTTCGGGGGGATCGAACGGCGCTGGATCACTTTGCTGAGGCTGGCGCCCGCATTGACGGTGCGTGCGTGCGGTTTGAGCCGGGTCACGTCCGCGCCCTGTGCGCAACTGCCCCGGCTGAGTTTCAGTTGCATGGCCGGGACCCGGCCAAAACCGTAACGCTTGGCGGCAACAACGTTGTGCTGATGCCGGGATATGGCTCTCCCTTTGTAAGCGATCTGGCGAAGGGACGACGGTATGCGACGCTGGAGGATTTCCGCAATTTCGTAAAGCTGACCTACAGCGCGCCCGCCTTGCATCATTCCGGCGGTACGGTGGTCGAGCCAACGGACATACCGGTGAACAAACGGCATCTGGACATGATGTTGGCGCATCTGACCCTCTCGACCAAGCCTTTCATGGGGTCCGTGACGGCGCCCGACCGCGCGCGGGACAGTATCGAAATGGCACGCCTCGTCTTTGGTGAGGTCATGGACCGCCACGCGGTGATGCAGGCTAATATCAACGTCAACTCGCCGCTGATCTATGATGGCACCATGTCCTCGGCCCTGCGCATTTATGCCGAGGCGGGCCAATGCGTCTGCGTCTCTCCCGCGATTTTCGCGGGTGCCATGGGGCCGCTTTCACCAGCCGCGGTGGCGGCACAAACATTAGCCGAAGCGATGGTGGGCATCGCGCTTGCCCAACTGATGCAGCCCGGTTGTCCGGCGGTCTTCGGGTCGTTCCACTCTAGCATGAACCTGCGGACAGGAGCCCTGACCTTTGGATCGCCCGAGGCGAACATGACCACGATGGCGCTTTCGCAACTTGGCCGAAGGCTTGGCGTGCCGGTGCGCTCTGGCGGGGGGCAGATCACCGCGTCCAACGCGCCGGACGGGCAAGCCATGCAGGACAGCACCGGCGCGATGTGGTCCACGCTGCTCTCTGGTGCGCATCAGGTCTGGCATGCGGCAGGCTGGCTCGAGGGCGGGCTTGTGATGTCTTATGAGAAATTCACCATGGACCTCGACCATTGCGGCGCGATGCTGAAACTCTTGCAAGGCTTCGATACCGATGACGAGGCCTTTGGCCGGGATGCATACTATGAGACCGGCCCGGGCGAGAATTTCCTGTCGACCAGCCACACCCTACGCCACTACACAACGGCGAATTTTGAGCCGCAGATATCTGATGCCGGGTCATTCGAAAGCTGGTCAGAAAACGGCGCACTTACCTCAGACCAACGCGCCACGCAACGGTGGCGGCAAATGTTGAACGACTACCAACAACCCGAAATGAAACCTGGCATCCAGGCAGCGCTTGAGGACTTTGTATCCGAGCGCAAGGCCCATTTGCCGGACGAATGGTACTAGAAAGGAACACCCATGACCGCAGGACTTAGTCGCACATCCGCCCTTGCCTCTCGCCACACAGCGCTTGGGTCGGGGCTGGAGGATTGGAATGGCATGGGCACCGCCTGGACCTACGACACCGACCCCAACTGTGAACATGATGCGGTGCGCGAGCGCGCGGGCATGTTCGATATGTCGCCTTTGAAAAAGGTGTTTGTGCGCGGGCCAGACGCTCAGGCGGTTCTTGATCACCTGACCACACGCGATCTTTCCAAGATAACGCCGGGAAAGGCGGCTTACCTGTGTGTTCTGACCGATCAGGGCGGGATCGCCGATGACGCGATCGTGTCGAACAACGGCGATAGCGAGTGGATGATCGTGCATGGCTCGGGCGACACAATGGCGCTTTTGCAGGCGTCGGCGGAGGGGCACGATGTTCAGGTGCAGTTCACCGATGATCTGCATGATCTGTCGGTGCAGGGACCTGCGTCGCTTGATATTCTCAACGCACATACGGATATCGACCTGAGTACTCTGGCCTATTTCGAACACGCGCCCGCGACGCTCTTCGGTCACCCCTGCCGCATCTCGCGCACCGGGTACTCCAGCGAACGCGGCTACGAGATTTTTGCCGATGGTTCAGTGATCACCGACATCTGGGACAGATTGGCGGAGGCAGGGGTCATGCCCTGTTCCTTCACCGCTCTGGACAAGGTACGCATCGAGGCCGGGCTACTGTTCTATGGCTACGACATGACCCAGGACAACACGCCCTGGGAGGTGGGCCTTGGTTTCACGGTCAGCACGACAAAGCCTGCTTTTCGAGGCAAGGTCGCTGTGATGGCGGCTAAGGGGGCGGATAGGGTCAATAACGTCTGTCTTGAGATTGATCACCCGGACATGGTCGAAGGTGGGGAAACGCTTACCCTGAACGGCCAAGACGTCGGTGTCATCAACAGCCCTTGTTTCTCGCATCGAATGGCCAAGTCGCTGGCCCTGGCACATGTTCAGCCGGGGATTGCCGCTGGAACCACGCTCAGGGTCTCGGGGAACGATGTCACGACAGATGCAACTGTTGTTTCCAGCCCGATATACGATCCCGGCAAAACGCGCGCTCACGAATAGAATGGCATCGGCGCCGGTCCATTTGCGCACGGGTCATCATATGGATCTCGGCTCAGCGAATACTCTGTACCGATAACAGTCTCTTCGTCCATTTCTTCTCCATGAAGGTTCGTGAGCACAGCCAAAGAACAAAGTGCCACGCTCACCTGTTCGCGGACGAAACTCGCGGGCATCAAGGCAATCAACATGATCCGCAAGGGGCAGATTGGACCTTCGGCAGGAGGATTCCGTCTATTTGCAGAGCTCGATTGCTATATCCACCCGCTCATAGCGATAGCTTGGAAACGTACCAAAGTTTGCGATACCGCCCATCTTCCGTTTACATGGTCGGCGAAAAGGCCGTGCAGGTCACTCTGGAGGACGCCTAACTACACACTTTCATGGAAGGAGGCCATCATGGCACATAGCGTCGAATCCCTCATGGACTTGAGTCAGCAGGAACTGGACGAATTGTTCTCCAGCGTGGCGGCCGGGAATATACCCGACGGCGAGGCCGAGGGGACTGCCATTGTGGCTCCAGGCACCAGGTTCACACCGCTGATCTCGCGCTTCATCAACAGTTTTGCCTGGCAGGGCAAAGTCTTCGACCAGCAGAAAGGCGTGTTACGCAATCGCATCCTACCGTTCGGGCTGAATGCGATTTTGGCCAAAGTCTACAAGGACACAAGCTGGCTTGATGGAAAGGAGTGCATCGTTTTGGATTACTCCGATACGTCGCTTCTTGCGCAGTGGATTCGCGACGAGATACGTGCCGTCGGTCCCGGTCTTTATCTCGGTAAAGTCTATTGGGACGACAATCGATTGATCGATTTTGCGCTGGACTTCAATGTCGATACGTCATCGCCCTAAATGTGGTAGACTCGTCCTGCCATGACGCAGCAAAGCACATTTCTGATTTTGGCCCCTGTCGATGAAGGGCGGATTGACGATTTGCGCGCGCTGCTGTCCGAAATGGCCGTCAAACCCGGGCTTGCGGACCCGAAGAACCCGATTGTGCCCTTTGCAGAGTTTGACCGTCTGCACGTCGCGCGGTTCTTCCTTACTCAGGTCGACACATGGCGCGACATTGAAGCCTACGAGGTTGAAGCTCGCCCATTCCCACCACATCTGGCCTTTTTGGGTGACATGGACGGAGATCGGGACAGCTTTCTGGACGAGTTGGCAAATCAGGCGGGCGAGGGATTGCGACGGATCTTTTCGCATTGCGAAGATTTCGACCAAGACACAGACCTGAGCGATTGGATGGCCCGGCACAATGTCGTCGAGGCCGCCAATTACGTGAACATGCGCGGTCGCACCGTGCAGCAGGTTCGCGAAGAAGCCGCACTTGCACAGGCACTGAAACCGGAATTGCGCGCGCTTGTGGATGCACATGGCACGGATGACGCCATTCTGTTGCATGAGCGTCTGCAAGAATTCGTCTCGGCCGAACAGCAGGCAGGGCGTCTGCGATTGACGCCCGCGCAGCCAACGCCGCTGCCACAGGCCGCCTTTGACTGGATCGAGAAGATCGCGGTGCCTCTGCTGCTGTTGGCTATTTCGCCGGTCGTTCTGCTGGCCTCGCCGCTGCTGCTGTGGAGGCTGCGCCGGCTTGAACGGTCCGACCCCGAAATCCTGCCGCGCCCAGGCGACGCACATATTGCTGAAATGGGGACCTTTGACGATCACGATGTCACCAACCCGTTTACTGCGGTTGGCGATCTAAAACCCGGTGGTTTTCGGCGCGCGATCACGACGGTTGCGCTGTATCTTCTGAATTACGCTGCCAAACATATCTTTTCGCGAGGCTATCTGACCCGTGTGCAGACAATCCACTTCGCGCGGTGGGTTTATTTCGACAACAAACGACGCGTGATGTTCTGCAGCAACTACGATGGGGCATTGGAAAGCTACATGGACGATTTCGTCAACAAGGTCGCCTGGGGGCTCAACCTCGTGTTTTCGAATGGCGTCGGGTATCCAAGCACACGGTTTCTGATCAAGGATGGGGCCGAGCAAGAGAGCAAGTTCAAGCGGTTCCTGCGCAACCGTCAGCAAGCCACCCCTGTGTGGTATAAGGCCTATCCCGGTCTGACGGCAATCGACCTCGACAGGCATTCACAGATCCGCGCGGGGCTTGAGCAACGCCCCGTCGGGCTCAGGGCATTGCGGAAATGGCTGGCAAAAATATGAAAGAAAACGACGATATCCCGGTCACACGGCCCGACTTTTCCGACATGCAGGGCTTGGTCCGGTTTGGCCATGGCAAGCTGACAGAGGCCGAGTTCCTATTGCTAACCATCTCAGATGCGCAGGCCGCGCGGGATTGGTTGACTGCCGCGCCGATCACCTCAGCCGAGTGGTTGGACACCCCCCCGGAGGCTGCACTGCAGGTCGCGTTCACAGCCAGCGGATTGCAGGCCCTTGGTCTACCGGGTGAGGTTCTCTCGCAATTTTCGCAGCCGTTCCTAGCGGGGATGGCAGGCGAGGAAAGCCGTACTCGGCGGCTTGGCGACACCGGCGGGAATGCTCCGGAAAACTGGGTCTGGGATGGTAGTGAGGTCCACGTTCTGTTGATGCTCTATGCGCGCGAGGGCGGACTCGATTCCTTGAAACCGAATTTGCTGAAAGGCGTTTTCAAAGATGCCTTCGACATCGCCCACGCACTGCCGACACGCCTAAATGACAGTATTGAACCTTTCGGTTTTGCAGACGGTATCAGCGAGCCAAAAGTGGATTGGGAACAACAAAGCCCGCCGCCAAAACATGGCCGTGAGAAATACGCCAACCTGATCGCACCCGGCGAGATCGTTTTGGGCCATGTCAATGAATACAAGGAAGTCTCACCTGCCCCACAGATCATTGGTGGCGAGGGGCATCACGACTTCGGACGTAACGGCAGCTATCTGGTCCTGCGCCAGCTTGAGCAGGACGTAGCGGGCTTCTGGCGGTATCTGGACTCGGCGGCAAACGGAGACGCGGCGTGGCGCGAGGCGTTGGCGACCGCAATGGTGGGCCGCGCGCGGGACGGCACGCCCTTGATTAGGGGGCGGCGCGAGATTGACGGCGGGCGAAAGGGGAACGATTTCACCTATGAGGATGACGTCGATGGCGTCGTCTGCCCGGTCGGCGCTCATATCCGGCGGGCCAACCCGCGAACCGGTGACCAGCCACCCGGCGTTGATAGCCGATCGGCCTGGCTTACCAGCACCCTCGGGTTTCGGCGAAGACGTGATGGCCTGCCCGGTCGGCACGATCTCGTCGCCTCGACACGGTTTCACCGTCTTGCCCGTCGCGGACGTGCTTATGGCCCGCCGCTGTCTCCCGAACAAGCGCTGTCGGGCATGCCTGACACCCAAGAAGCAAGAGGGCTGCATTTCGTCTGCCTCTGCGCCGACATCACACGCCAGTTTGAATTCGTCCAGAACGCATGGATGTCCTCCCCCACGTTCGATGGTCTGCATGGTGAGGCGGATCCGATCGTCGGCAGCCGCGAACCTGTCGGCGGCGTGTCCACAGACAGTTTCAGTATCCAGAGCGCGACCGGCATTGCAAAACGGCTCGAAGGTCTGCCCCAATTCGTGACCGTCAAGGGCGGCGGCTATTTCTTCCTGCCCAGCATGCGCGCGATACGCTTTCTCGCAGGGCAGAAGGACTAGGAGATCTTCATGCGCGCCATCCTTCTTGTTATTCGCCGGTTTTTACACTCCCTGCTTCAGATCGGGCTGAACTTCGAACGCAGGCTCGAACCGTTTTTCCGCCCGCAGCTAAATCGCCTCATACGCGACCCCGCGGCCCGGTTCCTTCAGCGCCTCAAGAACCGAAAGCGTCCCAACCACGGGCTTGGCTTGGCTGAGGAGAAGATATTCGACTGGGAAGAAGAGGCGCTGCAGACGATCATCGATGAGATGCGCGAGCAGATGAACCTGCATTTTCAACCCGGCGCCTACGAACGCGGCGGGAATACAAAAACCCATGGGCTGGTGCGCGCGACCTTTACTGTGAACCCTGACTTGCCCGAGCACTTGCGCAAAGGCGTGTTCGCAGGTGAACGCAGCTATCCGGCCTATATTCGCTTTGCCGGGCCGGGCCCCGACGTGCCCGAAGATATCCGCGATGTCGGGTTTGGGTCCATGTCAGTCAAACTGATGGACGTGCCCGGCCCTAAGCTGATGGAAGAAGAGAAATTCACGCAGGACTGGCCCGCCGTCGTCACGCCGACATTTGTTACCCCCGACGTGCGCGAGAACGCCAAGCTGCAGTATTGGAGTACCATAGACGAGCCGATCTGGTATTTTCTGAACCCCAAGGATACGCACCTGATCGACTTTCTCATGCAGGGTCTGTGGAACGAAACACAGTACAATCCGTTGGGCCAACGCTATTTTAGCTGTGTGCCGTATCTGCTGGGTGAAGGGCAGGCCATGATCTACTCCTACAGGCCTTTAACGGATGTGCCGATGGATATTCCTGGTGTCCCGTTCGGACGCGTGCCCCCGAACTATCTACGAGACAACATGGCACGCGCGCTACGCGCGGGTCCCGTCGAGTTCGAGATGTTGGTTCAGATACAGACCGACCCTCATCTGATGCCCATCGAGGATGCCTCGGTACTCTGGCCCGAAGAAAAATCGCCCTGGATACCGGTCGCACGCATCCATATCCCTCAGCAGGATTTCGACACACCTGCTCAAATGTCCTTTGCGCGGAACCTGCGGATCAATCCCTGGCATTCGCTGCCTGAACACCGCCCACTGGGCAACCAAAGCCGGGCACGGCGGCGCATGTATCAGGAATTGGCGGCGTTTCGCCAGAAAATGAACAAGGCTGACCACGTTGAACCTGACGGCTCCGAGACGTTTGAATGACAATTTAGCTGTCCTGTTGCGAAGACTTGGAGCGGCCAGATGACGCGTTTCCCCTCAGGACCAAACACCTAGGGTGATGCGAACCGCTCAAACATTTCCGGCAGCAGCGTATTGCGGTAAAGACCTTCAAAGTCCGACGGGCGGATGGCAGCCGGTTGGCCCGCACGGGTGAGCATACGGAAGAACGACTCCCATTGCTTGGTGGTGAGATCATCCAAAGCGTTCTTCTCCTCCAACAGTGCCATGAACTCTTCCTCGGGGATCAGACTATCGTCATGCTTAGCAGCCATGTCAGTTAATATCCGCATATAGCCCTCCAGCACATCTTCATCGATCATGCCGTTTTCGTCGTAGACCGTCGTGCGTTTGCCTGGTCGGCGTTTCGCCATCTCTTTGAGGGGAATGCCCCGGCCCAGCAATAGGTTTTTTAGTCCACCAAATTTGAAGGTCGACCCAAGAGTAAGAAACAGCGCTCGAGATCCGCTTGTTTCAAACGTTTGCCAGCCTTTCAGGTTTTCCGGCAGCCCAGCACGCGAGATGTCATTGCCTAGGTTGAAGGGAAGGATGTGCTTTTCCATATCCGTCAGCCTGATCTGCACGCCTTCACGCTTTTCGTCCTTGCGGTAGCCTCTCAGCTGATTCACTTCTTTCTGCGTCAAAATCCACTCGCTCACAAAGCCGGGATGATCAGGCGATTGGTAGCCGGGCCAAGGGTATTTTTTCTCGTCCAGAATGGCGTTGGCCGCGGCAATCAAATCGGCGCGGGTGACGTCATCGGGATCTTTGGTCAGCATATCGCGGGCAAAGACACGGCCTTTACCTTCCAAGTCGGCAAACACTACACCATCCGTTATGTCGACGATATACACCGAGTTCCCATGTGCCACGCGGATCAGTTGGTTGGGCACGTTGTTTTTGAAATGTGCGTCCTTCCACGGATCACCAAGACCCATGTCACGAATATGCTGATCGCCCCAGGTGATGATACCATTGGATTCCAGCGGATGTTCGTCCGGGGCCTCGGCTGCCGAAGTGCCAACATATTCGTAGGTGTTGACCGTCTTTCGGGTCTCCAGCCAATCGCGCAATTCCGGGCAGTGCAGGTATAGCATTTTTTCCTTATCAACGGCCTCTACCAGATTGATGGCCGTCCACCCAACTTCGTCCGGGCGCCATTTCTCAGTGAGGTAGGGGTTTTTGCGGATGCGGCTGGTGGCTTCCTGCACAAAGGTCTGGAAGCCTTCGTTGGTGATGGCCAGACCCTCGGGCCGATGCTCATTCAAGGTCAACCCAATGATCGCATCCAGCGTTTCGATGCCTTCGGGGTAGAGTTCTTGGAGCTTTGCAATCGTCGCTTTGGATGCCTCGCTTGAAGGATCAAGGAACAGGTGTTCCCACTTCTCGCTTGGCGGAATATTGTGGGCCCGCTGATAATCTGTCCAGAAGGGCGTGCCACGCTCGCGGTCCTTGCGGATTTCCTGCTCCAACATGTTCATGACACCTTCTTCGGTCGCCATGTTCCGGAAGAAATCCGCCGTGTTGCCCGCAACGGGCGCGCCAAGACGGGTATTCATCATGTAATAGTAGACCGCGCCAAGACCCTCATCCTTGAGGAATTGGTGGCCATCAAGCTCGCGCAAGTTCATCATGTTCACTTCGCGCGTGCCATCTTTGATGGTCTCTCCGATGGGCGGGCATTTCAGTTGATCGACCCAGATCTGGTGGCCAAAACGATAGGCCTTGCTGAAGAAGTTTCCTTTGATCTCGGGCTTGTTCTTCTCAACCTTCCCAGCCGCAATGCCGTGGGCCACAGGATCCGTGCCTTGTTCAGGCCGGTAGATCTTTTTGTCGAAATGCGGCAGCTTGCGTTCCGCGCGCCCGAACAGATTGGCGTTCAGCCCGTTGACCACGGCTTCGTTGGCAAACAGCGTGTGCGTCCAGGTGCCGGTGTGGATTTTCACGTAGGTCATAGTGACCACGCGCCGAGCGATCTGGAAAATCTGATTGTCTGACCAGTCAGGATAACGCTCCTTCAGGACCTCCGCGACCCAATTGTGATGGCGCGCATATAACGTGTGTTCTGCTTCCAACGGGGCCGTCATATTGCGCCCAAAGCCGGTCACAATCTGCTTTTGCAGCGGGCCATCTTCACTAACAGACACGTCTTTCAGTGGAAGAAATCCGCCTGTACCGTCTTCTTCAGTGTCTTCCAAATAGAGCTTACCGCCTGGCATTGGCGTGCCGTCTGGGTAGGAGCGCACTTCTGCCAGTGTTCCGATATCGCTGCCATAAATGTGGCTCATGTCCCACCAGACAGTGGTGCCATGCATGCCTTCGCCGTCTTCGCGCAACGCATGCGGCGCATCGGACCGGCTCCAATCATATTTCACACCAAGCGCGGCCCATTCACAGTCGGGGTCGATGGGAATCGCGTGTTTTAACGCATTGTCCGGCGCGGTTTGTGCCACGTCATGGACCAGCTGCTGCAGATGGGCGGCGGCATGAAAACTGGCTGTTTTCGCTTCTATGGTTTGGCCATTGCGATAGCCAAAAACTTTCGCAACATCCGCTTCGCTCGGCAGTTTTGGATTTTGGGATTGGTCTTGCGGGCGATAGCCTTTTTGAAAGCCGTGATCGACAAATTCTTGACCCACGCGGCCTTCGCCCGGCCCAAATTGTGTATCGAGATACGCGCCATCGGGAGAAAATCCGGAATCCGCCCATTTTGGTATGTCGCCTTTGGGCAGTTGGCCAACGATGTCACCGCGTTCTCCGTCAGGGTCGCGCTCGCCCTTTTCCATCTGCGTGCGCGCATCGCCCAATGCCGCGAGCCGCAGAATGCCAAGCTTGCGCTGCGTCCAACGGCCTGCATTGCCAGGCGTCGCGCCGGAATTCGCCCAGGCACCAACGGGACCCAGCGCCATAGAAACCAGAGAATCCTTGAAGTTTCGCGCCCTGTCCAGCAGCGATTTCTCGGGGATATGATCGCCTGGGTGTTTGAAATCTGTACACAACACCCACGCATCTTTGTGGCCCTCATACGCCTTAGCCGGATCGGTCTTTAGATATTCTTCCGTCAGTTCGTTGGGTCGAAGAATGCCCGCACCGTTTTGTCCATCCACTCGGTTCTTGTCGATCTGCTGGGTCCAGAATACCGCAAACTTATGGCTTGGGTCTTTCTGAACGGCCTTCTCGAACCAATCCGCTGCCGAGAGGAAGTCTCCCACATTGCGGAAAGCGTGCGCGCCGAGGGCATAATCTTCAGCAGTCGCAAGACCCTCTTCGTGGCGTTCGGCATATAGCTTAATGGCTGTCGAAAAATTGCCTGCATTTATGTTTTCCAGCGGATCGTCAGAGACAAAATCGACCCGCTGGTTGTGCTTGGCAGCAACAGGACATCCAGAAACGACGTTCATTTCAACCTCCAACAATAATTTGGGTTGAGGTGCTACAAGATACCAAAAACCCTGAATGAGATGTAGAAACGTGACACCTGCCAGCCTAAATTTGCTGGCTGGATAGGGTTTATTCTAATTTACAAGGCTACTCAGGGCGACTGTTTTTTCTGTCATGACCGGGAAGCCCTAAACCTCGACACCCAGAGGCTCGGTTGTTGATGCTCTTGTGCGACCTCACGCTTTACGGCACCATACTAGCCTGTTTGTCCGCGATGATCCGCTTGGGAATGAAACCAATTGGATGTGTTGCAAACTATGAGGTCCAATTGACGAACATGCGTGATCTGATGTTTGTTCCCGTCGAATAGATTTTGAACAGGTTTCAGCATGATCTCACTGAAAGGCTGCCATTTCCCCAAGGATGCGGTTTTGTACGCTGTGTACTTCTATCTGCGGTACACGGTGTCTTATCGGGATTTGGAAGAGACTTACATACGTGTGCGCGGCAAATGGATGTATCTCTATCGAGCAGTCGACAAAGCGGGAGACACCCTCGACTTCATGCTGTCTGAGCGTAGGAACCCTCCAGCAGCAGCCAGGTTCTTTGCCAAAGCGCTGTCGTCAAATGGAATTCCGAGCAAGATCGTCATCGACAAAAGCGGCGCTAACGCGGCCGGCATCTAAGAAGTGAACAGAATTCTGAGGTGATTTGGATGCCCAGCCAATGTTCAGATAATCAAGTCCAAGTATCTGAACAACATGATCGAATAGGGTCATCGGTTCATCAAGCGGCGTGCTCGGCACATGTGAGGGTTTAAGTCGTTCGAAGCCGCCTCAGCCACATTGGATGGCATTGAGGTGGCCAACATGATCCGAAATCAGTAATTCTCTAGCGCGACGACCTCGGGCTTCCGGATGTTTGCTGAGATCGCAGGATAGGTGTATCCAGTATATCACTGACTTTGGCCGTTCCAAATATTCGCGACACATCTGATTTGCTGCGCATGAGCGGTTTGCCGCGTATCTGACAAGAGGTGAAACCACGTTTTCGGCGGAAGGCCGCGTGCCCTTCTGGTTGTGGTTTGCCTGTCTACTCGCGCCGGATATCTGTGAGCGAGACGATTCATATCTGTGAACAATATCTGGTACAGGGCATGACGTTGCATCTTGCACGATCCGGTCTCTTTGGCATTTCGCTATTGATAACCTCTGGTGTAGCGGCAGAGGAAGATGGCTCGTTTTTTGATCCGTTTGACGAGCTGGTGAAAAGCCGCTGGTTTTGCAAACGCGATGGCTGACACATGTGACGTTCAACAATTCGCCACCCGTTCAGTACAGGAGCTGACAGATAGGCAGGGCCAACAGGCCGCAGCAAGAACTGATACGAACCGTCCGCTATCCTCCGCTAGTTCAAAATCAAGACGTACTTCGCTTTCCAGTTCCCAAAACTCGGACCTCCAACCAGTGGAACGCCAAAGCAATCACACCCGCCACCAGAATATAGAATACAGCCAATAGAAGGAGCGGCTCGTAGATAATGAAAGTATCGGAACGCACACGTGAAGAGACGGCGTAGATATCGACAACGGTGATAGTGGCGACCAAGGGGGTTGCTTTCAACTGAAGGATGGTTTCGCCACCCAATGTCGGAAGAACATTGCGGATCGCCTGTGGCAACCAGATGCGGCGGAACATGGTAAACCGCGGCATACCAAAAGACTTGGCGGCCTCAAGCTGCCCCTTGGCAACGCCCTTGAACGCGCCACGCATAACTTCACCTTCATAACCGGCATAGGATAACGTCAACGCCAGCACCGCATAAGGCCATGCCTGCCGCAGATAGGGCCATAGTTCTGAAGACCGTATCCACGGAAACTGCGGGAAGAGCGAGCCCAACCCATAGTACAATAACCAAAGCTGCAACAGCAGCGGAGTACCGCGGATGATGGTACAAAATGCCTTGGCAGGGGCGGCAAGATACCAGGGTCCAACCGCCTGCGCCAACCCAAGCGGAACCGCAATCAGGAAACCAAGAACAACGGTGACAACCAACAACCAGATTGTCGTCCAAATACCCTGAAGGGCCAGTGGGGCGTATTTCGGAATCCAGTCCCATTGCAGCGATACGGCGCACCATATGACGATCCCGACGAAGACTAGCATCATCACGATACGGTGTGGTTGCATCAGCGATCTGAAATCGATCATCTGCTCCCTCCGGTCAGAGAGGGTTGGCCACGACGAGCCCATTTCTCAATCCGTGCAAAGATACCGCCAGAAAACAGCGTGACCATAAGATAGAGGAAACCTGCCGCCAGAAAGAAAGTGAAATAGGCGCGTGTGCTGCTGGCAGCTTGTCGGGTCTCCAGCGTCAACTCGTTGAAACCCACGACAGCAAGAAGTGCCGTGTCTTTGGTCGCAATCAGCCACAGGTTGGCCAAACCGGGCACCGCAAAGCTCATCATCGCAGGGATTGTGACACGCCGCATGGTCATGAAGGCGGGCATCCCGTAGGATTTGGCAGCTTCGATCTGACCAGGTGGAACCGCCTGAATGGCGCCGCGCAGAATTTCGGTTGCATATGCGCCCTGAACAACGCCCAGCACCCATATACCCGCGCCAACGCCGCTAACCTCGACCCGACCAGCACCCATGGCAGCAGAGATTTTGTTGATGATATCCGATCCCACGTAATACAGGATCAGGATCAGAACCAGTTCCGGTACGGCCCGGATCACGGTCGTGTAAATGGCAAGAAGATCGCGCGTGACCTTCCCGCCATAAAGTTTGCCATAAGCTCCGAACAATCCGATCACCAGGCCCAGCGCATATGCACCAAGGGCGATCTGCAATGAGTGGGACAATCCGCGCAGCAGATTGGCCCCCCACCCCGGTGGCGAGAGCGACAGAAGCTCTGCGCTCTGCGCCAATCCAAGTGAGTCCAACAGTTCGGTCACAGCGGCAGCTTAGTAGATGCTGGCCGAGAAATAGTTCGACGTGATTTCCTCGTGCGTTCCATCGGCCAGAATTGCCGCGATGCCCTTATTCAGCGCCGCAAGCAGGTCATCCTGACCCTTGCGGACACCAGCACCCACACCGCGGCCCAGAATGGCCGGATCGTCTGCAACGGCACCTTTGATTTCACAGCAGGCGCCGGCATCCGAGTTCACAAAGTCAGCCATCGCAATGCTATCAGCCTGCGTAGCATCAATGCGGCCTGCGAACAGATCCTGATTAGCCTCATCCTGGGTTTGGTAGACGCGCAGTTCGGAATCCTTGAAGTATTCCTGCGCATAGGCCTGGTGGATGGTCGAAGCCTGAATGCCAACAACTTTACCTGCCAGCGACTCGGGGGTTGCTTCGATATCCATTGATTTATCCGCGACGATGACGGCGGGTGTGTTGTAATAAGGATCGCTGAAATCAATGGTCTTCAAGCGTTCCTCGGTGATCGACATCGAGGCCATGATCGCATCGATCTGCTGACCGGTCAGCGATGGGATGATACCATCCCAAGCGACGGGTGTGATAACACAGTCAAGTTCGGCTGCAGCACAGACAGCGTTGATGACATCAATCTCCCAGCCGACCCAATTGCCTGAGCTATCGAGCGACGCGAATGGCGGGTAAGGCTCAGCTGCGATGCCGATCTTGACCTCTTCGGCACTGGCGACACCAGCCGAAAGGATGGCGGCGGCTAGCCCGGATGCGAGCAGTTTCTTGACGTTCATTTTGTTACTCCCTGTTGGTTCATTCGTTTGTTTCGACTGGATCAGGCGACCGAGCTGAGAAATTGCTTCAACCGTTCTGATTTTGGGTTCCCGAAGACCTCGGCAGGTGGCCCCTGCTCTTCAATGCGGCCTTCGAAGAGATAAACGACGTGGTTTGCGACCTCGCGCGCAAATTTCATTTCATGGGTGACAAGCAGCATGGTGCGCCCTTCTGCAGCAAGATCACGGATCACGGTCAAAACCTCGCCTACCAGTTCGGGATCAAGCGCCGAGGTGGGCTCGTCAAAAAGCATGACGGACGGATCGACCGCAAGCGCGCGTGCAATGGCAGCGCGCTGTTGCTGACCACCTGACAGATAGGCTGGATAGGTGTCGGCCTTGTCGCCGAGCCCTACCCTTTCCAGCAGTTCATGCGCCCGCGCAATGGCCTCTGACTTTGGTACCTTTAGCACATGCACAGGCACTTCGATCACGTTCTCTAAAAGCGTGCGATGTGTCCACAGATTGAACTGCTGAAACACCATCGCCAACCGCGTTCGGATACGTTCGATCTGGCGGCGGTTGGACGGGCTGCCATCGGTATGCATCTCAACCAGTTCACCACCTATGGTGATCTTTCCCGAACTCGGCGTTTCCAAGAAATTGATGCAGCGCAGCATAGTGGATTTACCAGAACCTGACCCCCCGATGATGGCAACGACATCCCCTTTGTTGGCTGTTAGGGATACACCTTTCAAAACCTCCAGCGTACCGAAAGATTTGTGGAGGGCTTCAACCTTTATTGCCTCGTTCGACGCGGTTGCTTCGAGTGTGGATGATGTTGCTCTGGCTGTGTCCATATCCAAGAATCTTCTGATTTCGACTTGCAGTAAGCCTCGAATCTCGCAATTATGCAAGTGTATAATAGCGCCATGCCATGGATGACCCGGACGTGCAGGACGACAGCCGAAAATTTACACGTGAGTCTGCTGAGGTTCGGCGCGAGGCGCTGATCCTGGCGACTTTAGATCTGATCGCCGAGATGGGCGTTCGGGGCGCCACAGTGCGTGAGATCGCTGCCCGCGCCAATGTGACTCAAGGGTTGATCCGTCATTACTTCTCATCGAAAGAAGAGTTGGTTCAGGCTGCATATGAGCACCACATGAACACGCTGACCGATCAGACAGCTGCTTCATCGGGTCAGGGCAGCGCAGTCTCTCGGTTAACCAACTTCGTTGACGCCTCGTTGCGGCCACCAATCGTTAATACGAGCGCTGTGGCCTTATGGGCCGGTTTCCTGAACAAGGTGCAGCATGATCCAAAAATGCAGCGCATCCACCAGCAAACCTACAACTATTTCCGGGATCACCTCGAGAAGTTGATCGTCGCCGCATTGCAAGAAACCGGGCGCTCGGTCGGAGCGTCGGAGGCAAAGCAACTGGCCATTGCCTGTAACGCGGTGATCGACGGCCTCTGGCTGGAAGGGGGTGCGCTTCCGGATGCATTTTTCGAAGGTCAGCTGGCACAGATCGGGTTGGATTCTGTCAGCTCCATCGTCGGTATTCCTTTGACCAAAGAGGTAAAACAGCCATGAAGACCACGTCAGTGACCGAACGGTTGGCGGGTTTGGGGGGCGCCAAATGGGGCGTCCATCTAAAAGCGCGCGACCTTATCAAAGCCGGAGCGGATATCGTTGAGATGACGATCGGCGAACCGGATGTGCCGGTGCCCGAAGCGTTGGTCGAAGCCACAGTGACCTCACTACGTGCGCAGCGGACAGGATATTCCAACGGACGCGGTGAAGCTGGACTGCTTGACGCGCTTGCCACGCGCTATTCAGCCTCTCGTGGGCGGGTTTTCGGGCCCGAGAACTTTCTTTGCTTTCCCGGGACACAAACCGCCCTGTTTGCAGCGATCGCAGGGGTTGCAGAGGCAGGTGATGAAGTTCTGGTCGGTGATCCAATGTACGCAACTTACGAAGGAGTCGTGCGTGCCTCCGGGGCGGAAATGGTGCCGGTGCCGCTGCGGCCCGAGCATGGGTTTCGCATGCAGGCCAATGACATCGCTGCGCGGATCACGCCGCGTAGCCGTGCCATTCTTCTTACAACACCACATAACCCGACGGGTGCGATCCTGACTGCCTCGGAAATCGCCGAAATCGGGAAACTCGCGATTGCCCATGAACTGTGGATCATCTCGGATGAGGTCTATGAAGAATTGATCTTTGACGGGGCCCGTTTTTTTTCGCCATTGGCTCAACCAGAACTGGCGGATCGCGTCATAGGCGTCTCATCCATCTCGAAATCACATGCTGCCCCGGGGTTTCGCAGCGGCTGGTGCGTGGGGCCTGCAGCGTTTTGCGACGCACTGTTGCCGTATTCCGAGACCATGCTCTTTGGCAATCAGCCCTTCATCGCGGATATGACCGAAAAGGCAATCCGCGACGGGTCTGAAGTTGCCCCTGGTATGGCCGCCCGTTTCTCAGGGCGCGCCACCTTGCTGGCTGATCGCCTTGAAGCGGAAACGGATCTGACTGTTCACCGCCCCGAGGCAGGAATGTTTGCGCTCATCAACGTGTCTGCCACCGGGCTGGACGGCGAAGCTTATGCCTGGGATCTGTTGCAAGCCGGGGTCGCTGTGATGCCGGGTTCCGCCTTTGGGGACAGCTTGAAGAACTGGGTGCGCGTCGCGCTGACGATCAACGACACAGATTTTGCCACCGCAATCTCTCGCATCATCGATCACGCCAACAGCAAATCACGCGAGGTTGCATGAGCAAAATGACAATCGGCGAAGCTCTGGTTTCGAAACTTCGCCAAAGAAATGTGACCTGCGTTTTCGGAATTCCAGGAGTTCACACGGTTGAGCTGTACCGCGGGCTTGCGGCCTCGGGCATTCGTCATGTTACGCCTCGGCACGAACAGGGTGCGGGTTTCATGGCCGATGGCTATGCCCGCGTGTCGGGCAAACCGGGCGTGGCCTTTGTGATTACCGGCCCGGGATTGACCAATACGTTGACGCCGATGGCACAGGCGCGCGCCGATTCAGTGCCAATGTTGGTGGTGTCTGGCGTCAACAAAACCGCATCGCTCGGCAAAGGCTTGGGGCATCTGCATGAATTGCCTGATCAACTGGTGCTATCCAAAACAGTTGCGCTAGTTTCGGAGCAAGTCTCCAACACCACGGCTCTGGACCCGACCTTGAGCCGCGTTCTTGACAGCCTCGCAAACGGTCGCCCCGGGCCGGTGCATATCGAGGTTCCGTTGGATATCGCTGCGGCTGAATATCAGGAAACGCCTCTCGAGACACTCAATCCAGAGCCGCCGGTTAACCCGATTTTGATCACACAAGCCGTAAAGCAACTGGCCGAAGCGAAGCAAACTGTCATTTTGGCAGGTGGCGGCGCGAAACGTGTTGGGGCCGGATTGCAGGCTTTGGCCGAAGCGCTGGATGCCCCCGTGGTCCAAACTGTCAACGCCCGCGGCCTGATGCATGGGCATCCTCTGACCGTTCCGGCTAGCCCGAGCCTGAACGCGGTACGCGCACTGATAGAAAGCGCCGATTGCGTGCTTGCTTTGGGAACCGAGCTAGGTCCAACAGACTACGATATGTACGACACGGGTGAGTTTGCAAAACTGTCGGGCCTGATCCGGGTTGATCGGTGTAGCAGTCAACTAGCCCGACACGAGGCAACCCTTGCGATTCACGGTGACGTTGACGTGGTTGTGCCGAAGCTGCTCAAGGCTTTGCCTCTGGACGCAAAGCAATGCGATGGTGCAGAACGTGCCAGCAATACACGCGACGCCGCCTGGGAAGAAATTGGCCCCGATTATCGCCATCAGGTGGAAATCCTGAATGCGATGCGCGCGGCGGCCCCAAATGCGCTGATGGTCGGGGACTCTACCCAACCAATTTATGCTGGTAATCTTTTCTACGATCACGACCGGGCTGGTGGCTGGTTCAATGCAGCGACGGGGTACGGCGCGCTGGGATACGGTATACCGGCGGCGATCGGCGCATCAATCGCCGATCCGGTCGCGCGGGTGATCTGTGTAGCCGGCGATGGCGGCGCACAGTTTTCATTGCCCGAAATTATGGCAGCAGTCGATGAAAACCTGCCCATCACATTCGTGATCTGGAACAACCACGGGTATCGGGAAATCGCCACGTCAATGCAGGATGTGGGCGTGACCGTCATAGGGTGTGATCCCTCGCCCCCAGATTTCGCCGCCACCGCCAAGTCATTTGGCATTCCATTCAGTTCGATTCCCGCTGAACCCAGCGTTGTCGCGCAGGCCATTCGCGACACAGTTGCCACAGATGGACCGGTCATGATCGAAGTCACCGCTCTGAAATTCGAACCTCAGAAAGATTGAAACATGTCAGACCCTACCTTTGAGTTTTCCCGTGCCATCACCCGTCGACCCGCTCCGACGATAGCCGGAGGGCTACGTGCAGAAGATATCGGAAACCCAGATTTTGATGGGATGATAGCGGCGCATAAGACTTACGTTGCAGCACTAAAAAGCACCGGAGCGGAGGTGATCGAGCTTGAGTCCCTCGACGCATTCCCTGACGCGCAATTTGTCGAGGATACGGCCCTGTGCCTGCCGCAAGGAGCCATACTGATGCGGCCAGGTGCACCGTCGCGGATGGGTGAAGTGGACCAAATGGCCCCGACACTTCGAAATTGCTACGAAACAGTTCTTGAGATCAAAGGTCCCGGTCATGTCGAGGGGGGAGATATCCTTGTCACCGGACGCGAGATCTTGGTGGGCAGGTCGGAGCGAACGGATGCTGAAGGTGTCGCCGAGTTGGCACAAATCACCTCCAACTGGGGCCACAAACTGCGCGAAGTATTTACGCCCGAAGGCGTTCTGCACTTCAAGACAGATTGTTCATTGATGGATGCCGAGACAATCCTGTCGACCCGTCGATTGGATGCATCGGGTTGCTTTGAAGGCTACCATGTATTGCATGTCGCCGACGGCGAAGAAGCCGCTGCCAACGCAATCCGCTTTAACAATCTGGTCCTGATGGCAGCGGGCTTTCCACGCACTGCAGAGATGCTGGATCGCGAAGGCTACCAGGTCGTTGAGATCGACAACACCGACTGCGCAAAGTTGGATGGGGGGATGTCCTGTCTTTCGTTGAGATTCTGAAGGTTTCGTTTCGGTCGCTTTTGATCATCGGTACAGGTTTGGTTGGCATCAGCGCGAATTGAGTCACGTCTGATGACATGGATCATTGTTCAAGGCGAGGTCATAGAATGAAGCTGACACCTGCATCAATTTAGCCAGGCCAAAACGCAGTGCGCGGCTCTCAAGGCGATTGAATTGATCCGGGTCGATGACGTTGTTCAGGTCCATGGATTTGCACGAGCGCATATCAAAAAGATCGTGCATGTACTGGGCCTCGTGGGGTATGTGGTCACCCGACGAAGGCACAATGGTGGTGTTCAATTGGGCAAACCTTTTGTTCTCTCACATTGCTACAATTGAAAAGGGTATCGTGGCACCGATGCGCAAGGCACGATGATCGCTGATTGGACAGAGCGCTTTCAGGGGACCGCGGCCTTGCCGCGCTCGGTGCGCGACCGCCTGCTTAAGGAAGCGCGGATCGTCGAAATGCCTAAAGGCGCGCAGGTTTTTGGACCCGCGAATGTGCCAGATAGCCTCTTCTTTCTTTATGATGGACGCATCCGTGTCTCGCAAAGTTCGGACACGGGTCGGGATATCGTCCTCTATCGCGTAGATGCCGGGGAAAGCTGCGTTCTGACGACGGCCTGTATGCTGGCGGAGGAGGCTTACAACGCCGAAGGTATGGCAGAGACTGACATAACCGCCATCGTTCTTCCAAAGCTTGCCTTTGACAGGTTGGTCGCCGAAGAAGAAGAGTTTCGGAAATTCGTCTTCGCGGCCTATTCAAGGCGGCTGATCGACCTCCTGCGTGTCGTGGATGACGTTGCCTTTGGACATATGGATGTGCGTTTGGCTGAGCGGCTTCTGACGTTGGCAGGCGAGTTTAAGGAGATCTCGACCACCCACCAACAGTTAGCGAGTGAACTGGGTACAGCAAGAGAGGTCGTCAGCCGAATTCTTCAGGATTTTCAGAAGCGTGAGATGATTGCTCAATCACGTGGCCACATTTTGTTGCTGGACAAACAAGCGCTACGAGAACGCGCTGCATCCGACTAATTCAGATTTTTGCATGTTAAGTGACAATGTCACTGAACCCCTGAAGTCAAAACTATATCCGTTCTCCAAGTTATGATGATGGAGAACACCATGAACGCGAACGTTGGAACCATTGACCGCATCCTGCGCGCTGCGCTTGGCCTTGGATTACTTTATCTTGCCCTTTTCAGCGGCTTGCCTTCGTTTGAAGGGAACGTTCTGAAATTCGGCGCGGCAGCGGTCGGTATTGTTATGCTGATTGTCTCGGCAACGCGTGTTTGTCCGATCTACTCTATCTTCGGCTTTAAGACCTGTCGGTCCTGAAGCAATGGAAACTTCGTTTACTCCTTTCACCTCTTTTAGCGGTGGCTTGCTGATCGGCCTTAGTGCTGTGCTGCTTATGCTTGGCCTGGGGCGGGTACTTGGTGCGACCGGGGTTCTGTCTGGTGCAGTCTTCGTCCAGAACCGGGAAGAACTGATGTGGCGGCTTGCTTTGATCGCAGGAATGATACTTGCTCCGGGGTTCATCTATGTCGTGACGGGCTCCATGCCCGTGCTCACCGTCCCCGTCAGCCCGGCGATGATTGTCATCGGCGGTGTGATTGTCGGGCTCGGCGCAAGCCTGGGGTCTGGTTGCACATCTGGTCACGGAATTTGTGGCTTGTCGCGCTTATCAATCCGTTCGTTCGTGGCGGTGCCGGTTTTCATAGCGACAGCAGCACTGACCGTATTCCTAATCCGCCATGTCGCTGGAGGCTGAGATGAAACATCTTTTTGCCCTAGTGACCGGACTTGTCTTTGGAGCAGGAATTGCGATCTCTGGGATGATGGACCCGGCAAAGGTTCTAAACTTCTTTGACGTTGCTGGAACATGGGATCCAAGTTTGATTTTCGTCATGGGCGGTGCTTTGGTCGTGACGTTTATTGGGTATCGGCTTGTTTGGCATCGCCCTGCCCCCGTGTTTGAACACGGCTTCCAGCTGCCTGTTTCCACACAGATCGATAACAAACTCATCGGGGGCGCTGCCCTATTTGGCGTTGGCTGGGGAATTGCCGGCTTCTGTCCAGGCGCTGCCATCCCTGCATTGGGAACAGGCCGCTGGGAAGTCGCGCTGTTCCTCGCGTCAGTCATTGGCGGATTCTATTTGCGCCGTCTGATCAGCCCTATGCCGGCCAAATCGACCACCTGACAATCCCTTCGGAGGACACGATATGACTTACCCCGTTTGCATGGGCATCAAACCGGATGTTCAGGCCTTTTTTGACGAAGCCACAAATACAATCAGCTACATCGTAAAGGACCCGTCATCGAATGCCTGCGCGATTGTCGATAGCGTCATGGATATCGACTATGCCGCAGGACGCATCACCTATGAACATGCAGATCAACTGATCCACCGAATTGAAGAACAAGCGCTAAAACTTGAGTGGATCATCGAGACGCATGTTCATGCCGATCACCTCAGCGCGGCCCCCTACATTCAGTCGAAGCTGGGCGGCAAGATCGGTATCGGATCGAAAATCATGGTGGTGCAGGACACGTTCGGAAAAGTCTTCAACGAAGGTACCGAATTCCAGCGCGATGGATCTCAGTTCGATGCGCTGTTCGAAAACGGTGACACCTACATGATCGGCAATATGCAAGCCTTTGCCATGTATACGCCGGGTCATACACCTGCCTGTATGGTGCATGTAATGGGGAATGCCGCGTTTGTAGGCGACACCCTGTTCATGCCCGACGGAGGTTCGGCCCGAGCCGATTTTCCAGGCGGCGATTCCGGCGTTCTTTACGACAGCATTCAGAAAGTGCTGTCACTGCCAAACGAGATGAGGCTTTTCATGTGTCACGACTACGGCCCAAACGGCCGTGAAATACAGTGGGAAACCACTGTTGGTGACGAAAAAGCGCACAATATTCATGTTGGCGGCGGCAAAACGAAGGAAGAGTTCGTCAAATTCCGCACCGAACGCGATGCACAGCTTGCCATGCCAAAACTCATCATTCCCTCACTGCAAGTGAACATGCGCGCCGGAGAAGTGCCAAAAGACGTTGACGGCAATCCAATGCTCAAAGTGCCCGTGAATGCACTCTGAGGAGGTCGAAATGGATATCAGGAAAATCACTGACAAAACCTCGGTAAGCCCGCAAATCACGGTCGACGATATAACCGCAATCAAGGATGCCGGCTTCCGAGCGATAGTTTGTAACCGTCCCGACGGTGAAGGAGCAGACCAGCCCAGCTTCGATGAAATCGAGGGGGCAGCAACGCTGGCTGGGCTTGACGCCGTCTACGTTCCCGTTCGATCCGGGATCGTAAAAGATGCAGATGTCGAGGCATTTGGTGACGCTTTGGCCCAGCTGCCAAGCCCTGTCCTTGCTTATTGCCGGACCGGAACGCGGTCAGCCACCCTTTGGTCGCTCCATGAAAGCAAGAAACGTCCAATGCCCGAAATACTCGCAGCAACGAAAGCCGCGGGATACGATATGAACGGTGTCGCCAGACGTATAGCAAATGGGGGTAAGACCCCAACGGATACGGGTGATGCAAAGTTCGATGTTGTGATTGTCGGTGCGGGTGCCGGCGGTGTTTCTGTCGCTGCCAGCCTTCAATCCCGCCAATCAAACCTTTCTATTGCGATCATCGATCCGGCTGATATTCACTACTACCAGCCAGGATGGACCATGGTCGGCGGTGGTATCTTCGAGGCCAGCGAAACCGCAAAAACTATGGGATCGCTCATCCCGAATGGAGTCAAATGGATCAAGGCGGCGGTTGCCGCGTTTGAACCCGAAAACGATGCGGTGATCCTGGATGGGTGCCGTGTTGTGAAATACAAGCGACTTGTTGTTTGCCCTGGCCTGAAGCTGGATTGGGAAGCAGTTGAGGGGCTCGAGGAAACGCTCGGCCGCAATGGCGTAACCTCGAACTACCGCTATGACTTGGCGCCCTACACTTGGCAGTTGGTCCAAGACCTGAAAGAGGGACGCGCCCTTTTTACGCAGCCACCGATGCCCATCAAATGCGCAGGTGCGCCTCAAAAGGCAATGTATCTGTCAGGCGATGCCTGGTTCCGAAACGGTCGCCTGAAAGACATCGACATTCAGTTCATGAACGCGGGTGGGGTCCTGTTCGGGGTGAAAGACTATGTACCCGCTTTAGAACACTACGTGGCTAAGTACGGTGCGACGCAGAACTACTTCCACAATCTGCTGTCTGTCGATGGCCAAGCAAAGACGGCAACATTCAAGGTCGCCAAACCCGAGACTGAACCGGAGACAGTCACAGTGGATTTTGACATGATGCATGTCTGCCCCCCTCAGGTGGCCCCTGACTTTGTCCGAGTATCTCCGTTAGCCGATGCGGCGGGTTGGGTTGACGTCGATCAGAGTACCCTCCGCCACAAGAACTACGAAAACATCTGGAGCCTTGGCGATGTCATGAACGCCCCGAATGCGAAAACCGCAGCGGCAGCGCGCAAGCAGGCTCCAACAGTGGCCGAAAACATCGTGGCCGATATCGCGGGTCGCTCACCGACTGCAGCCTATGATGGCTATGGGTCATGCCCTTTGACAGTTGAACGCGGAAAAATCGTTCTGGCCGAGTTCGGTTATGGTGGCGTGTTAAAGCCCAGCTTCCCACCTGCACTGCTGGACGGCACCAAGCCCACACGCTTGGCATGGTTTCTCAAGGAAAAGATGCTGCCGCCGATCTACTGGAAAGCCATGCTGAAGGGCAAGGAATGGATGGCCAAACCCGAAAAACTCAAGGTAGCTGCCGAATAAGCGGCTGATAACCAGCGCGGCGGAACCTTTTCCTAGATGCGCATCGTAAAAAGGTTGGCTCATGCGTGAACCGCTGAGCCCATCTTCTTTCTTCTGGACGGGGCCATGACCCAACTTCTACGCCGCAACCTGCCAGTACTGGACTGGGGACGCAGCTACGATCGCAGCGCTCTTTCGAACGATATGATCGCGGCTCTGATCGTCACGATTATGTTGATCCCGCAAAGCCTTGCCTACGCGCTGCTGGCGGGTCTCCCACCCGAGGCGGGTATCTATGCGTCGATCGTGCCAATCTTGCTTTATGCTTTGTTTGGGACAAGCCGTGCTCTGGCCGTAGGGCCGGTTGCAGTGGTCTCGCTCCTGACAGCCTCGGCAATTGGACAGGTCGCAGAACAGGGCACAGCAGGCTATGCGGTCGCGGCACTAACGCTCGCCTTCTTGTCAGGTGGATTCTTGTTTCTTTTGGGGGTGTTCCGGCTGGGATTTCTGGCCAATTTCCTCAGCCACCCGGTGATCGCCGGGTTCATCACTGCGTCAGGCATTCTGATTGCGACCAGCCAGATCAAACACATTCTTGGCGTTCCCGCCCAAGGACATACTCTGCCCGAGATGGTTGTGGCGACAGTATCTCATCTGAATGAATTGAATTGGATCACGCTTGTCATCGGAACAACTGCAACGGCGTTCCTTTTTTGGGTACGCAAAGGCTTGAAGCTAATGTTGAACCGTCTTGGGGCCTCGGCGTTTGTTGCAGAGCTTGCCACCAAGGCCGGTCCCGTTGTCGCCGTTATAGGCACCACTGTTGCGGTTTGGGCGCTCAGTCTTACAGACGAAGGCGTAAAGGTCGTGGGGGCTGTCCCGCAAAGCCTTCCGCCGCTGACCATGCCTAGTTTTTCCCCGGACCTCATCCAAGCCCTTCTTGTGCCAGCGATCTTGATTTCGATCATCGGATTTGTTGAATCCGTCTCCGTGGCTCAAACTCTTGCGGCCAAGAAACGGCAGCGGATTGACCCGGATCAGGAATTGATCGGGCTGGGCGCGGCCAACCTTGGTGCTGCATTTACCGGCGGCTATCCCGTTACAGGTGGCTTCTCGCGCTCTGTTGTGAACTTCGACGCTGGCGCGGAAACTCCTGCTGCGGGGGCGTTCACCGCCATCGGTCTCGCCATCGCCGCCACTGCCCTAACGCCGCTGGTTTATTACCTGCCGAAGGCAACGCTTGCAGCGACAATCATTGTTGCGGTGCTGTCTTTGGTCGATCTGTCGATCCTGAAAAAAACCTGGAGCTATAGCCGCGCCGATTTCGTCGCTGTTTCGGCGACGATTGTTTTGACCTTGTCGCTGGGGGTCGAGGTCGGGGTTGCTTCGGGTGTGATCATCTCTGTGCTGCTGCACCTCTACAAAACCTCAAAGCCGCATGTGGCCGAGGTGGGCCGCGTTTCCGGCAGCGAACACTTTCGCAATATCCTGCGCCACAAAGTCGAAACCGACCCGCGCGTGTTGAGCCTGCGCATTGATGAGAGCCTCTACTTCGTCAACGCTCGCTTTTTAGAGGATTTGATACAGTCCCGCGTTACCGAAGGCTGCAACATTGCCCATGTCGTCCTGATGTTCTCTGCGGTGAACGAAGTGGATTACTCCGCGCTCGAAAGTCTTGAAGCGGTGAACGCACGTCTAAAAGACATGGGTGTTGGGCTGCATTTCTCTGAAGTGAAAGGACCCGTAATGGATCGGTTAAGTCGCTCGCACCTGATTGATGACTTAAACGGGCAAGTCTTTTTGTCACAAAACGAGGCCTGGATAACCCTGACGGCACATCGGTGTGCCGCAGCAGAATAGCAAAAGACAAAGATCAGTTGTCCGGCGCGGGCTCGGGGGAAGAGTTGACCGTAGCGACAAAATCCAGCCCGATGTCCAGACAAGGCGCACTGTGGGTGATCCAGCCCATAGAAATCAGATCGACACCGGTTTCCGCAACGGCTCGCACACGAGCCGGGGTAATCCCGCCCGAGGCTTCGGCGATCGCCTGTCCATCGATCATTGCAACCGCTTTGCGAAGGGTCTGTGGATCCATATTGTCAAGCAGCACGGCATCGACACCGATCTCGAGAACTTGTGCCAACTGTTCGAGGGTGTCGACCTCAATCTCAATTTTGACCATATGGCCGACACTCTGTTTTGCTTTGGTCAGAGCCTTGCCAACACCACCTGCTATTGCAATGTGGTTATCCTTGATCAGCACAGCATCACTCAAGGAATAGCGATGGTTCATGCCACCACCTGCACGCACTGCATATTTTTCGAGCGTACGTAAACCGGGTGTGGTCTTGCGGGTGCAGGTGATCGCTGCGCCCGTGTCTTTGACCCGGTTCACCAGATCTGCCGTTACGCTGGCGATGCCAGAGAGATGCCCCATAAAGTTGAGCGCGGTGCGTTCAGCCATCAAAAGGCTGCGAGAGGGGCCTTGGAACGTTGCGATGACCGCGCCGGGCGCGACGAAATCACCGTCGTTTACATGACGCGTCACTTTGATTGCGGGATCGACCATTGCACAGGCCAGTTCCGCGCAATCCAATCCGGCAATACATCCAGATTGACGCGCGCGAGCCACAACTTCAGAACTGTGATTCCCTGAAATGATAGCCGTTGAGGTTACATCGCCGGCAAGACCCAAGTCTTCCTCCAGGGCGCGACGGACTAGGGGCTGCAGCATAATCCGGGGCAACGGGGCTAGGGCTGTGTCGGTCATAGTTCAAGCAGTCCTCAGAAGGGGTTCCTGGCAGATCGAACCTGCATGGGTGAGAATTTCGGTCAGTGTCATCTGATTGGCATGCGCCATGGATTCCGAATTTGGGAAATCGCTGCGATAGTGTCCGCCGCGCGATTCACAACGAAGATACGCAAAGATCGCGACAGATAGCGCCACAAGCGCCGGATCAGAGGCACACCCAGCGGATTCAACCATTGGCGACAGGTTTGAAATGGCAGATTGCAGCCCAGGCTGATTGCGGATTACGCCTAGGTGTCTTGAAACCGACTGCCTGACCAAACCAAGATAGGGATCAGGTAGCCATTCAGGCTCAAGCGCGGTCCGAGGAACATGAATCTCACACCCAGCAATGCTGTGGGCAGCGCGACGTCCCATCACCACAGCCTCTAGCAACGAGTTACTTGCAAGCCGGTTTGCACCATGCAGACCTGTGGCTGCGCATTCACCGACGGCCCAAAGGCCAGTCAAGGTAGTTCGGGCGTTCCTATCAACCGCGATACCACCCATGTGGTAATGCGCCGCCGGGCGTACTGGTATCGGTTCGCGAACCGGATCAATACCATGGGCATTACATATCGCATAAATACTGGGAAAATGCTGCGCAAAACTGGACCCAAGTGTTGTGCGGGCATCCAGAAATACGCGGCCACCATCAGCGATGACTTGATGCACAGCACGAGCAACCACATCGCGCGGGGCCAGTTCAGCACCCGGCATATGCGCCATGAAACGCTTGCCGTTTTGATCGACAAGGATAGCGCCTTCACCCCGCACGGCTTCGCTGACCAGATACAAGGGCGTCTGCGGAGTATCCAAGGCGGTGGGATGAAACTGCACGAATTCCATATCACGCAGTGCTGCCCCAGCGCGGGCAGCCATCATGACACCTTGCCCATAGTTGCCCGACGGATTGGTGCTGGCGTCGAATAAACCGCCGCAGCCACCAGTCGCCATGACAACCTGAGACGTGCGCAACACCTCTGCCTGACGGCCATGTTGAACGTGAATGCCGGTGACACTCTCGTCAGTCGTTGTCAGCCGCCGAACCTCGACATCTGTCAGGCAGGTGATCGACGGGCATTGCAGGACTGCACGTGTCAAGGCCGATATGATCTCGGCGCCAGTGCGGTCGCCACCCACGTGCAGTATGCGACGATGGGAATGTGCAGCCTCGCGCCCAAAGGCATATGCGCCATCAACACTCCGGTCGAAACAAACACCATAGCTTTCCAGCATGGTGATCGCCTCTTGCGCGTCGGCCAGAATGTCCGACGCGGCGGTCTCGTCGCACAACCCGTCTCCAGCTTTCAAAGTATCGACCAAATGTTGCGCCGGATCGTCATCCGCGCTCAACGCGGCGGCAATACCGCCTTGCGCCCAAGCGCTGGAACTTTCCTGCCCCAGCCCTGCACGGGTGATCAGCACCACCGGTTGCGGAGTCAATTCCAGCGCAGCGATCAACCCGGCAATGCCACTTCCGACTATTGCAACCTGGCCATGAAGACCGTCGAGCTGGATCATTTTACTGCCAACATCCGCTCCACAGAGCGGCGCGCATCGTCGGCGATGGCCGGGTCGACCGTGACTTCATAGCGATCATGTTCCAGCGCTTCGCGGATATTGCACAGACTAATGCGCTTCATGTGCGGGCACAGGTTGCAAGGACGCACGAACTCGACGTCCGGATGGTTAAGCGCCACATTGTCACTCATCGAGCATTCCGTGAGCAGGCAGACCCGCGCCGGTTTTTTGGCGCTTACGAAATCCGACATCACGGCGGTAGAGCCCGAAAAATCCGCCTCAGCAACCACCTCTGGTGGGCATTCCGGGTGGGCCAGTACCGTCACGCCCGGCCACGCTTCGCGCATGGCACGCACGTCGTCAGGTGTGAACAGCTCGTGCACCTCACAGTGCCCGCGCCAGGCGATCAGTTCGACATCTGTTTCTTTAGCAACATTCTTTGCCAGATACTCATCGGGTATCATCAGAACGCGCGGCACCCCGAGGGATTCCACGACCTTCACTGCGTTGCCCGACGTGCAGCAGATATCCGATGCCGCCTTCACCGCTGCCGACGTGTTGACATAGGTGATCACCGGAACCCCAGGGTGGGCTTGGCGCAGCAAAGCGATGTCCTCGGGGGTGATGGAATCAGCCAGCGAACACCCTGCCCCCAAATCCGGGATCAGCACGGTTTTCTCAGGGTTCAGCAGTTTGGCGGTCTCGGCCATGAAATGCACACCCGCCAAAACGATGACGTCAGCATCGACCTTAACGGCTTCGCGCGCCAAAGCCAGGCTGTCACCCACAATGTCGGCAACGCCGTGGAAAATTTCTGGCGTCTGATAGTTATGTGCCAGAATGACCGCGTTCTTCTTGCGCTTCAGTTCGAGGATGGCTTCCAGATCCTCTTCGAACAGCATCCACTCTGGAGGTGGGATGACCTGCTTAACCCGATCATAGAGCTCGGGAAGGCGAAAATCTTTCATTGGACTCTCCATTTATACTCGAATCGAGTACATTTTGGACCTACTTATTCTCGTTTCGAGATTATGTCAATGGAGTTTCAGGGTCTGGAGAGCGGCAATCTGGCACCCGACAGCATTCGGGCCTCAAGAATGGCCGGGCGAAATCGGAATAGCCGCGCCGGACGGCCGCTGGTGCCGCTGGACATTTCACCGGTTTCTTCAACCAGTTCCTGCTGGTCAATCTGGCGGCGGAAATTGGGTTTGTGCAGGTGCAGACCAGACAACGCTTCGACCGTGCGCTGCAATTGAAGCAGAGTGAAGCTTTCGGGCAAAAGTTCAAATACCACTGGAGAGTATTTGATCTTGGCCCGCAGGCGCGAAATGCCTGTCGCGAGGATGCGACGGTTGTCGCCTGCCATGGGTGCTCCGAATTCTGGCGTATCGACCAGCCCGGCCTCGTACATCAATTCATAGCGTTGCAGAACAAGCTCTTCGTTCCACGGTTTTCCATTTAGACCGAACAGATAATCGACACGCTGGACCTTTAGCGCATCCGCCGCCGCCCATGCTGTGAGGCGGTCAGTGATAAGCGGAAGTTCCTTGGGGCTGTGGTCACCGCGATGATCCTCCCAGGGAAAGTACCGATACCAGCTGCGCCATGTCGGGCGTCTGGCCCCGGCTGCATCCTGCTCACGCACCAGCCCAAGATAGCTGATCGAAATACGCTGCGAGCTGGTGACCTCCTCAGATCTTGGATCACGGTCCTTGTCTGCGAAGGTATAGAGTTGTTCGAGATAGCCTACTGGATGGCCGGTCTGTGCTTCGATCCAAGCACGCAATCCGCTTTGCAAACTGCGATGAGAGGATTCGAAAGGTCCGGAAGGCAAGGCCTCGCCTCCCCGTAGGGTCATGACCCGCGGCTGATCATCCGTTACCGCCGTTAAGATGGCGATCAGTTCGGCAGGGGCTAGTCCACTTGGCAACGAAATTCCCGTGTATTGAATGTCTGACCAGATTGGCTTCAATGTGCGTTCTAACTCAAATTCAATACCTTTGCTTGTAGAAAATGCCCTACAAAACGTGCTGATTCAGAGAATTCAGCTCTGACCCAAGTGCTCGCCGAGCGCAGTTAGAAGCACCCAACAACTTTCACTTAAGGCGGTTTCGAAAAACGGCTTCACGGGCAATTTTGTTTCAGGATGCACGAGATCAATGAACCAGCGAGAGGTTATGTCATCGACATCAAGCAGCGGTACATTTGATGATCACAGAACAGAAGAAACCATCTAACGACGCCCTCTCAATGCTACTGCAATAGGCAGCCGAGCTGCAGCAATTGCGGGCACGACACCACCTATGACTCCGATGGCAAGACCAACCAATGCGGCCTCAACCATAACATCTCGACCAACCACGAGATGGAAGGCCAGCTTTGTGCCATTTGCGCCGATCGTACTTGCCTGCCAGCCGTTTATTGCCAGCCATGATGCGGCGAGGCCCAAACCAATGCCCAAGGTTGAAAGCAATACAGCCTCTAACCAGGTCGCTACACAAGCCGATAAGCGGCTAAACCCCAATGCCCGGACGGTGGCGATTTCGACGGTTCGATCAGATACCGAGCTCATCATGGTATTCAGCGCCCCAGCGGTTGCGCCAATCGCCATCAAGATCGCCATTGGCCATCCAAAATACCGGACGAGTCGCGCCGTTCCCTCGGCCTGACCTGCGTAGAGCTGAGCCTCGGTCAGAACCAAAAGTTGAGCTGTATTGAATTCTGAGGTGGCGCGGATTAGCCCTTCAAGCTTGTTTGCCTCAGTGAGAGAGAGCCGAAGACTTTGCACCTCACCCAAACGGTCGAACACGGCTGCGACAGCATCAATGTCGCCCCAAATCTCTGATTCTAATGCACTTCCTTGGTTGGAAAAGTGTCCGACAACCGTCCAATCAACCGGACCGAGCCGAACCCGATCACCGACGTTCAAGCCAGGATAGCGGGCGGCCAGTTGTTCACCTACCATGATCTCACGCGTACTGGCTTTCATCGAGCGGCCGGAAACGAGCGTAACACCCGCGTGAATGCCCGGGCCAGTTTCATCCATACCCCGTAGTGCCAGTGTTTCAGCTACCGCGTCGGGACTGTGTCGAAACTCGACGGGAACTACAAGCTCGCGAGACAGGACGGGTACGTTCCGATCGTCGCGCAGGACGCCCAAATCGCCGCGCGTTGCCAGAAGTGCCCGCACAACTTCATTTGGGATATCAGAGTTGCCTTCCTGTCGTGTGCCGCCGCCAAGGATAACAGCCACGTCTGATGATCCCGCGCTTTGCAACGTGATCTCGAACCCCCGTGCCATGGCAAGAAAGCCACTTAGAACACAGACCACAAGCGTGATTGACCCTACCATAGACAAGGAAATGGCCAGCCTGCGCGGGAGACTGAGAAAGGTTGCACGGCTCATTGCAATAATTTGTCGAAAGGATGCAGGCATGGGGCTTACCTCGTTCTGAAAGCGGAAAGGATTGGTGTTCGCATGGCGGTCAGCGCGGGCAGCGCCCCGGCGACGAGACCAAGCAGGAAAACCAGTGCGGCTGCGCGCAACAGGACACCCGGATCAAAAACCAGCCCCAGAGCGGGCGGCAAGGCCAGGCTGGCAAGCTTCGCAAGTCCCATACCGGTGGTGCCGCCGAGCAGAAATATGAAAAGGGCCTCGGCCAAAACCATCATCAGGATACGGGATTGCGAAAACCCCAGGGTTTTCAGCACACCGACCTCAAAACGACGTTCGCGTAAGGCGAAGACCATTGTGTTAATCACAATCATCAAAAGCGTCACGAAAGAGGCGCCGACAACCAGTGTTACAACATGTTTGATGTCGGCATATTGGCTGAGGAACGCACTGAGAAATTGCTTTTCTGATAAGGTGCGCGTGGGTGCCGCAGAGTTGGCGAACAACGCGTCTATACGCGGTGCCAATTCCTGTGGTGCAACTCCTGGTTCTGGACGAAGCGCGAAGGTGGACACGGTATCTTTGCCCCGTGCGCGGCCTTCGTTGATGTAGCGATACTGGGCGAGGATAAAATACGTATCTGTGCTGGCACTTTTGCCATCAAAGATTGCGGCAATCTCAAACGGCCAGTCACGGCTTCCATCACGTCTTTTGGTGCGGAAGGCCGAAACCGTCAGTCGGTCTCCGACCTTCCAGCCCTGAGCCTCGGCAAGGGCGCGCCCAACAAGCACCCTATCCCGCCCGGCGCCCAGCGCATCAATCATGGACTGGCTCAGTCCGAGATCCCTACCGCTGACCGCCAGCAACTTATCAGGCTGACCCGCGCTGACCGCGACCACATTGCGTTCATCGCGAACGCTGCCGCGCAACCGTATGATGGGGCTGACTTCTGCAACACCTGGCACCGCAGCGATGCGCGGTAGATAGGCCACGGGCAAGGGCTGACTGCGACCGGCTGAGTGCATTACACCAAGCAAATCGTCGCTGGCGGCGGCCGTGCCCTGTGATCCGGCGATAAAACTGGCGGTCAGCCCGTAGATGAAAAAAGCCACAACGACGGAAATGACCAGCAATATGGATCGCAGTGGTTTGCGTAGTGCGCTTTTACGAGTGAGACCAAAGAATGTCATGCCATCACCCGCTCACGCTCGATAAACACGCCTTTATCAAGATGTAGTGTACGACCCGCGACCTCGGCAGCCTCGGGGTCATGGGTTACCATCACGATGGTCTTGCCAAGCTCGCGGTTCAGGTATTCTAGCATTGTCAGTACTTCATCGGCGGATGCGCGATCCAAATCCCCGGTCGGCTCGTCACAAAGCAATAGAGTTGGATCAGATACAATTGCGCGTGCGATTCCGACGCGCTGTTGCTGTCCGCCAGACATGCGCGCAGGGTTTTGCCGGCCACGCCCGGCCAGACCCACGAGATCGAGTATTTTCTCAACCCGCACGCGCCGCATAGAAGCAGGGATCGGTTTCAACAGCAGCGGAAGTTCCACGTTTTCTTCGGCGGTTAGCATTGGCAGAAGGTTGTAGAATTGGAACACGATCCCAAGATGGTGCGCACGCCACGCTGAACGGGCGGCCTCGCCCATATGGTCCAGCCTTTGGCCTGCGATCCAGATCTCACCAGTATCTGGCCCGTCAAGGCCGGCCAACAGGTTGAGGAGCGTTGATTTCCCGGAACCCGATGGCCCCATCACAGCAACAAATTCGCCTTTTTGGATGGTGAGATCGAGGTTTTCGAATATTGGAACACTCGTGCCACTGGTTTGAAAGGTCTTGCCGATACCGTGCAGCGTGATGAAAGATTGGTTGGTTTCTGAATTGGTACTCATGGGTAAGCTCCCGGTTCTATTTGGGTGTGCATCGATGATGGAGGCAACGTGATGTTGACGCGCGCCGCCATGCCTGGCCGCAGCCCGGCTGGCGGATCGATCGGTTTGAGGCGCAGCTCAACGGTTCCTTTGGCGGCATTCACCAACGGCGCAATGCGTTGAAGCGAGAAAGAGAAGGGTTGATTGGGAAAGGCGTCCAGAACCGCCTCGCCTATGAGATCATCGCTTAGGTCAGCAATCGCTTTTTCTGTCACATCAGCATCGATGACCAACTGGCCCAGATCAGCAATTGTCATCAGACCGATTCCGTCATGTATCGCATCGATACGGTCCAGAACGGCATCGCCTACATGAGCGGAAAGATGTGTCACAGTTCCCGCGATCGGCGCACGCACGGTCAGATCGGCAACGCGTTCTTCTGCGACGCGTACAGCGAACTCAGCCCTATCAAACTCGGCTTTAGCGTGTTCGACCCGGTTGGCCGCCATACGCGCAGCCGTCTGTGCATCTTCCAACCGACTACTTGGAACGGCACCCCTTCGTCTGAGTTCGGCCTGTCTCTGCAGTGTCGCATCAATCTGTGCCCAGGAAATACGCGCAGCAGAAAGCGCCAGTTTGGCGACATAAAGTGAGAGCTGCGCGCTTTCCAACGCGAACCTGGCGTCTTTGTCCTCGATAACAAGTACCGGTTGGCCCAAGCGAACCATGTCTCCGGGTTCAACAAGAACATCCGATATCAGCCCACTATGTTCCGCATAAACAACGGCTGAGGATTGTGCGGCGACGTAACCCGATCCAGTGATTTCTCGGATCATGGGTGCTGAAGAAGGAGCAGATGAGTCCAAGACGAAACGCTGCGCCTCAGCTCCAACTGACGTACTCGGCACGTCAGGCTGCAACAGAGTGCGCTGCGCGCCATCAGGCAGAAGAGCAAATCCCAGACCGGCCGCAAACAACACTAAAGATGTTAAGCTTGCCAGAGACAACTTGGAAAAGCGCCGCGATGACCTGCCCGTTGTTATTGGCGCCGGATACGCTGAAAGCTCTCTCAGCGTCTCGGACATCTTACTGTTTTGATCGGTGACTGTTTTCATGTCACCAGAATTTGTAACATCCCGCGAACCCGCGACCTCTAACGCGATCTAGGACGTTCGAAATCGCGATTCAGTCAATTCCAAGCGAGGTCAGCGCGCCACTTTTGACGTTGGCCCTTTTGATTTGCGCCATTCAAGCGGCGTTACGCCTGTCACGCGCCGAAACTCTCTGTTGAAATTAGATTTTGTCTCAAAACCAACTTCGAACATGATCTCCGTTACCGAACGTGTGCTGTTCTCCAGCAGTTCGCAAGCCTCAGCGATACGGTAGCCGTTGACGTATTGTGAGACATTGTTTCCCGTCATCCGGTTGATTGCCCCCGAGATTTGCCTCGACGGGATAACCGCCCGGCGGGCGAGGCGCGCAAGGTTTAGATCGGCGTCCCGATAGATATGTGTTTCGCTCATCAAACTCTCGATGTTTGCCATGATCTCTTGATCATCAGCGGAACCAGAGAGCGACGATGGCGTAGTTGTTGGGGCGGGTGTTGAGCTTTCACCAGTGGCTCGACCACGACTAGCCACTGCGGTGGCCATTGAAAGAAAGAGCAGAGTTGCGACATTGCCAACCGAGACGAGTTGCGGCAAATGACGGGCATTCATGATCGCGATATCAACTGTGATAAGCGTGTCAACCACTGCAGAAAATATCAAGACAAGTGCCGCAAAAACCAAAGCACGGTGAACCAATCCCGCTGATTCCAGCGCCGTCACCCGAAGTGCATCTGCCCCGGATCGGAGCAGAAAAAGTATGAGAGCCGCATAGACAAGGAACGTGACGATAATAATCACGTCCAGCGCAGCGGGCCAGAAAGCCATCGAAAGCAGGACCATCAAAAGTGGAACACTGTGCGGTGTAATCGGATGGAGTTTCCCAACCCGCCGTGGGCCGACCAATTTCAACGAGCCGAAGTAAACCAATGGGGCCATTACGGCCGCCAGCGGCGGCGACAGGAAGCGGACCCATTCAACACCATACCCGAAACGCAATCCGATCAACATGGACTGCAAAGCCGCACAGATGATCAACAGCATAAATGCTGAGTTCTTGGGTTGATCATTCTCCCGCCGGGCGATGCTGACAAAAAGCAGTGCCAGTAAGATTGTGACAACAAAAGGCAGCGGTACAAAGATCATAGCGCAGAGATAACTCGTCATGCTTGAATAGAATGATTGCTGACAAAAGATGAGGCACCCAGCACCAATGGTCTAGACCTCAACACGATGTTCATGGCGATCCTTGAGATCTTGGCAACTGTATTTCTCAGGTTTCTCTTGATCAGAGCCCATTGTGATTGATCCTAATTCACAGACTCTTCCTTTGTTGGATGGCTATTTTTGTAACTAGTTTGGCGAAAAATGCTAAGTTTTGTTCCACCGCTTCAATATCGTTTTTCCAAATCCGGGAGGATGAAATGATGGACATCGCGGCAATTTCACATGGCTATGACGACAATCCAGCGCGTTCGAAATCTTTGAGAGCAGAAGCCTATACCGAGCCAAGATGGTTCGACACTGACCTAAAGTCCGTGATCTGCAAGACTTGGCAATGGGTCTGCCACGTTGAAAAAACACGTGATCCGGGGGCCTATGTCACAGTTGAGATCGCAGGCCAGCCAATTGCGGTTGTCCGCGACAAAACTGGCGTACTGCATGGGTTTTATAACGTCTGCAAACACCGTGCTCATGAACTTCTTTCAGGCGAAGGCACCACAACACGGATTATGTGCCCTTATCATGCGTGGGTCTACAAACTGGATGGGCAGTTGGTACGCGCACCTCATACCGAAAATCTCGTCGATTTCGACGTGAACGAAATTTGCTTGGATGAGGTGCAGGTTGAAGAGTTCTGTGGCTTCGTTTTCGTCAACCTAGACCCAAACGCCGCCCCGTTGGCGGAGCAGTCTGGCAATCTTGAGATCGAAGTGCGCCATTGGGCCCCGGATGTGGACCAACTGACCTTTGGCCACCGTCTGACATACGACATCAAATCGAACTGGAAGAATGTCGTTGATAACTTCCTGGAATGTAACCATTGCCCCACCGCGCATAAGGATTTCTGCGATCTGGTAGACATGGATACCTATAAGGTAACAACGCATTCCATCTACTCCAGCCACATGGCTGACGCAGGTCAACACGCAAATTCAGCGTATGACGTTGCCAATGCCACGGTCAAAACCCACGCGGTGTGGTGGCTCTATCCAACGACCTGCCTGATGCGATATCCGGGGCGGTCCAGCATGATCGTCCTTAATATCATTCCAGTTGGGCCGGATCGGACTTTGGAAACCTACGATTTCTTTCTGGAAACGCCCGAGCCTGACGCAATGGAGCTCGATGCCATCCGATATCTGGATGAGGTTCTTCAGGTCGAAGACATCGGTCTGGTCGAGAGTGTGCAGCGCGGAATGAGCACGCCTGCCTTTACCCAAGGGCGCATCGTGCATGACCCTGATGGATCGGGAAAATCCGAACATGCGGTGCATCACTTTCACGGACTGCTTCTGGATGCCTACACCAAAGGTGCCGCGTGACACAGCCCAACATACTCGTGATCATGGCAGACCAACTAGCACCACACTTCACAGGAGCTTATGGGCACAAAACCGCGAAAACGCCGCATCTCGATGCGCTTGCCGCGCGTGGCATGCGGTTTGATGCGGCCTATTGCAATTCGCCTCTTTGTGCGCCCTCGCGCTTCGCTTTCATGTCAGGTCAGCATATCAGCCGTATTGCGGCCTATGATAACGCGTCAGAGTTCAAGGCATCCATCCCGACCTTCGCCCACTATCTGAAAATGTTGGGATATAGGACCTGCCTGTCAGGCAAAATGCATTTTATTGGCCCTGACCAGAGGCACGGGTTCGAAGATCGCGTGACCACTGATATCTATCCGTCGGATTTTGCCTGGACCCCGGACTGGGAAGCACCCGATGAGCGGATCGACAAATGGTATCACAATATGCAGACCGTCAAGGAAAGTGGTCTGGCACATGCAACATTCCAGATCGACTACGACGATGAGGTCGCCTTTGCCGCCAAACGGTGGCTCTTTGATGCAGCGCGCGACAAGGCGGCGGGCAAAGCGGCACCCTTTGCCATGGTTGCCAGTTTCATTCACCCGCATGACCCTTATGTTGCCCGGCCGGAGTGGTGGAACCTATATTCCGACGACGATATCGAAATGCCGGACTTTGTGCCCGCGCTTGAAGATCAGGACCCGTTCTCACGCAGGCTTATGGATGGGATTGAGGCGTCATATGTGCCGCTGACGGATGAGGAAGTGATCCGCGCACGGCGCGCTTACTTGGCCAATATCAGCTACTTTGACAGCAAGATAGGAGAGCTTGTTCAAACTCTTCAAGAAATAGGGGAACTCGACAATACGATCATTATCGTGACCGCAGATCACGGCGATATGCTGGGTGAACGCGGTCTTTGGTACAAGATGAATTTCTTTGAGCATTCCGCGCGCGTGCCGCTTGTGATGGCAGGCCCTGGCGTAGTGATTGGGACTGCTCAGAACGCGGTCTCGCTTGTAGACCTCCTCCCCACCTTCATCGACATCGCAGGTGGCGATCTTTCCATGTTGGGAGAGCCGATTGATGGGCGCAGTTTGATCCCCTTGATGAAGGGAGAAGACGATCCTGTAGACGAGGCGATTGGCGAATATTGCGCCGAAATGACCGGCTACCCCGTCATCATGATCCGGCGTGGGCCGCTCAAGTACATCCACTGCGATAGTGACCCCCCTCAGCTTTATGACCTCGGCCGCGATCCCAAGGAAACGCGAAATGTCGCCGCAGACCCGGATTACGCAGATGCCGCAGCTGGCTTTGCCAAAGAGGTCGCTGATCGATGGGATGGCGAAGCGCTTCGAAAGCAGATCATAGCGACGCAAAGGTCACGTCGGGCTCTGCATGCTGCTATGGAAGCCGGAGCTTGCGAGGCATGGGACTACAACCCGCCCTCTGACGCCAGCCAGCAATATGTGCGCAACCACATGGATTGGACGCTTGCGGCCAGCAGGTATCGCTTCCCACCCCCGAAGGATCAAGATCAATGATGTTAAAAGGAAAAATCGCACTGGTGACGGGTGCACGCGGTGGAATTGGACGCGCGATTGTAGCGCGGTTCTTGAAAGAGGGTGCGACGGTTTATGCGGCTGATCTGACACCTGAGGGGTCGCTGGACAAGCACGACGACGGCGGTCACTTTGTTAAACTCAATGTCACCCTGGAAGCGGACGCCATCGCCGCAATGGACATTGTCGGCGCGGCCCATGGCAAACTGGACATCCTAGTAAACGCGGCGGGTATCGAGATCGAAAAGACGGTCGAAGAAACCACGCTTGAAGAATGGAACCAAAGTTTCGCGGTGAACTGCACAGGAACATTCCTTACCTCAAAATACGCGCTGCCTTTGATGCGAGCAGCAGCAAAGTCTGGCAGCAGTGCCAGCCTTATCAATTTTGGTTCATATGACGGGTTCATAGCTGACCCTGGTTTGGCTGCCTATTGCGCGACCAAAGGGGCCGTCCATGCGCTTACCCGCGCCATGGCCTGCGATCACGGCCCAGAAGGTATTCGGGTCAATGCGGTTTGCCCTGGCTATATCGACACACCCATGTTGCAGAGTTTCTTCAATGGGGATGGCTCGGGCGGCGGCGGGGGCAACATTGAAACGCTACAAAAGGCAGTGCGCGACGTGCACCCGATGCGCACCTACGGCACACCGACGGATATCGCCAATCTGGTGAACTGGCTTGCCTCGGACGAGGCGCGCTATGCGTCAGGCCAACTATGGGTGCTGGATGGAGGTCTGTCGGCGCAAGTCCAACAGATGAAGCTCTGATGCCCAGGCCCGTTATCATCACCTGCGCACCGACTGGTGGCATTCACACGCCGTCGATGTCGCCTCACCTGCCCATCACGCCAGCTCAGATCGCAACAGCAAGCATTGAGGCGGCGGCGGCCGGCGCGTCGATTATCCACTTGCACGCGCGTCATCCGGAGACAGGCAAGCCAGATCCGCGACCAGAGCTGTTTGGCCAGTTCCTGCCCGTCATCAAGCAATCGACCGACGCTGTCATCAACGTTTCAACCGGCGGCGGGTTGGGAATGTCTATCGACGAACGGCTGTTGGCTGCAACGTCTGCGAGCCCAGAAATGGCCAGCCTGAACATGGGTTCAATGAATTTCGGGATCTTCCCGATGCTTCAGAAATACACCGAATTCCAGCATGATTGGGAACGTCCATTCCTTAAGATGACCGAAGACTTCATCTTTCCCAACACGTTCAAGACGATCCGCTACGCTATCGAAAAACTCGGCGGAGATCATGGCACGAAGTTCGAGTTTGAATGCTACGATCTTGGCCATCTCTACAACGTTAAATGGTTTGTCGATCAGGGGATCATCAAACCGCCATTCTTCATTCAGATGGTGTTTGGAATTCTGGGCGGCGTCGGGACTGACCCCGACCATTTGGTCCACATGCACAACATAGCAGACAAGCTGTTCGGATCAGAAAACTACGAATGGTCCGTGCTGGCCGCTGGCCGCCATCAGATGCCATTTGCGACGCAAAGCGCCATGCGTGGCGGCAACCTACGTGTCGGGCTAGAGGACAGCCTTTTTATTGGTAGAGGCCAACTGGCCAAATCGAATGCCGAACAGGTGGCACGGATCCGCACGATAGTTGAAAGCCTTGGCCTCACAGTTGCATCCCCTGCAGAAGCGCGCGCACGGCTTGCCCTCAAAGGTGGCGATCAGGTCGGGTTCTAGGGAGGACAACATGCAAACGAAAATTCTGATCAATGGTGAAATGGTGGACGGTACGGGCGAAGCGCTTGATGTCATGAACCCCGCAACGGGTGAGGTCATCGGGGCCGTGAATGAAGCCGGGTCAGAACAGATCGAAGCGGCTGTTCGCAGCTCTGCCGAAGCCTTCGACAGCTTCGCACGCATGCCTCCTGCTGATCGCGCAGCCATTTTGCTGCAGATCGCTGATATCCTTGAAGAACACAGTCAGGAACTAGCAGAACTGGAAAGCTTGGATGTCGGCAAACCATGGCCCTCGGCCCTTGATGACGAAATGCCGCTGACCATCGATGTCTTTCGCTTCTTTGCCGGTGCCGCACGCACAATGACGGGCTCAGCCGCCGGAGAGTACGTGGCCGGGCATACATCGATGATCCGTCGTGATCCCGTGGGTCCGGTCGCCGCCATCGCACCATGGAACTATCCTTTGATGATGGCCTCTTGGAAACTGGCGGCCCCTATCGCCGCCGGTTGCCCGGTCGTCCTGAAACCGTCCGAGATAACCCCTCTGTCTACCCTTCGCATGGCGGAGCTGCTGCAAGACGTCCTTCCCAAAGGGGTGTTGAATGTGATCCACGGGCGCGGTCCAACTGTTGGCGACGCCCTCATCAACAGCCCGCAAATGGAAGCCATAAGCGTCACAGGTTCCCCCGCAACGGGCATGGCGGCGATGCGGGCAGCTTCGCAGCAAATCCGGCATGTCCACCTTGAACTGGGCGGAAAGGCACCTGTGATTGTCTTTGATGACGCTGATCTTGAGGCCGTAGCCGAGACCATTCGCTTTGGCAGCTATTTCAACGCCGGTCAGGACTGTGCCCAACCCTGTCGGGTGTTGGTCGCTGCCAAAGCTTATGATAAGCTCGTTTCAGCCATTGAAGGCCAGGTCAGCCAAATTCAGATCGGCGCCCCAAAGGCGGAAGGCACCGAAATGGGGCCATTGATCTCCTTGGCGCAAAGGGATCGCGTTGCAGGCTATGTCGAACGTGCGCGCGGGGCTGCTGAAATCGTGACCGGTGGTGCCGAGGGTGACGGACAAGGTTTTTTCTACCAACCAACCGTCATCGCCAATGTCGACAACAATGCCGAGGTCGCCTGCAAGGAAGTATTTGGTCCAGTTGTGACAGTTTCGCGGTTCGCAGATGCGGACGATGCTCTGAGTATTGCAAACAGTGGTTCTTACGGTCTCGCGTCCTCGGTCTGGACGCGTGATGTCGGCCGCGCCATGCAGATGACGTCGAAACTGCGCTATGGCTTCACTTGGGTGAATACGCACGGGGTCGCGACCCCGGAAATGCCTTGGGCCGCGATGAAAGGGTCTGGCACTGGAAGCGATATGTCTGTTTATGCGCTGGACGCCTATACCGCGATCCGCCATGTGATGGTGGCACACTAATGCGGCTGGCTGGCAAACGCGCTTTTGTTACGGGCGGCAAGCAAGGGATTGGTCGCGGAGTTGTGGAGGCATTTCTGGCTGAAGGGGCTGCTGTTACGACCTGCGGGCGCGGCCCTCAACCTGATGATCTGCCAGAGAACGCAATTTGGTATACGCTAGATGTGTCCGACCCTGATGCAGTTGCACAAATCGTCTGGACAATCGGCGGCACCGATATCCTGGTCAACAACGCGGGCGTGCAGGTCGAAAAGACCGTGGTTGACAGCACAGACGAAGATTGGAACCGGGTGATGGGCGTCAATGCGCGCGGCGTGTTCAACTGTTGTCGGGCCTTCATCCCACACATGCCTTCGGGATCGGCGATTATCAACATCGGTTCGATTTCTGGCAATGTCGCGGACCCGTCAATGGCACTTTACAATGCGTCCAAGGCCTTTGTGCACGGGCTGACCCGCTCAATCGCTGTCGATCATGGCCCCGACATTCGCTGCAACGCCATCTGTCCCGGCTGGATTGAAACGGGCATGCTGGATGCCGGTTTTGATTTGGCAGATGATCCCGCACGAGCCAAACAAGACGCGCTCGCCCGGCATGCGGTCAGACGTTTTGGCAGACCGGCGGATATCGCTGCTATGGCTGTTTGGCTCGCCTCTGATGAGGCGGGCTTCGCAACCGGGCAGCTGTTCACTGTTGATGGCGGCATGACTGCAGCCTCGCCCCTTAATCCGGGATTATTCTGATGATAGAGATTAATCATACCGCCGTCCTTGGGGCTGGCGTCATCGGTGCAAGTTGGGCCGCACTCTTCCTCGCTGCGGGTCGTAGTGTCACTGTCTTTGACCCCAGCCCAACCGTTGAATCTGACGTGCGCGACTATATCGAAAAAGCATGGCCCACCCTTGAAGAGCTTGGATTGACGACGCGTGCAACACCCGATGCCATTCGCTTTGTTGCGAACGTAAAAGAGGCTGTGCGCGACGCGCAATTCGTTCAGGAAAACGTCCCGGAACGACTGCCCATCAAACACGCGACCTACAAAGATATCGAAGCCGCTCTCACACCAGATGTGATCGTTTCCAGTTCCACCTCGGGTTTGACGCTCGAAGCATTGCAGGAAGGCTGGCAAGATCCGAGCCCTCTGATCCTTGGCCACCCGTTCAACCCGCCCCATCTGATCCCATTGGTCGAACTCACTGCTAACACCGCAACGAAAGCGGATGTCTTGGACCGAACAGAAGCGTTCTATGAGGATATCGGCAAAGTCACGATCCGAATTCGCAAAGGTCTTCCGGGGCACGTTGCGAACCGCTTGCAGGCCGCTGTATGGCGCGAGGCGGTACATATGGCCATCGAAGGGGTCGCCAGCGTCGAAGACATCGACAAAGCCATGTGGGCGGGACCCGGTTTGCGTTGGGCCGCAATGGGTCCGACAACGCTCTTTCATCTCGGGGCGGGCGAAGGCGGGCTCAGGGCCTTTTGTGAGCATTTCAAGGACACGTTCAACGGCTGGTGGGATGATCTTGGGGATCCCAGACTCAATGACGATGTTATCGAACTTTTGGTTGATGGAATGTCAGCAAAATCCAAGGGCCAAAGCCCGACAGACCTATCTGCTCAGCGAGATCGAATGCTCACAGCGTTGCAGACAGCGACCCGGCACCTTCGCTCTTGATGTCAGGCTGGTACATGGGCCAAGCGCGGAACTCGAACGGTACCCGCCCAGCCACCCGATCCGCGCTTGGTGCCAGACCGAAACGTTGATGATAGGCCCGGCTAAAGTGCACTTGGCTGTTGAAGCCAGAGGCCGCAGCAATCTCACTTAGCTTCAACTCAGTCTGTGTGACCAAACCACGTGCCCGATCCAACCGGATATCACGGTAGTAAGCCACGGGTGATCTATGTGCATATTGCTGAAACAGGCGGCTGAGTTGCCGCTGTGAGGTTTGTAAACGCTCCGCAATCTCGGGGATCGGCAGGGTGTTTTCCAGATGGGCTTCCATCAAATCAATGGCCGCGCGGACGACGCCAGATGTTACATAGCCCATGGGTTCAACAACCTTCGGGTTTTGTGACTGATCTTCACCCCTGACATTGTGATGAAAAAGGTAGCGTGCTGTCGCATTGGCGGTGCTTTCACCCGCAACTTTGTGCACGAGTTTCAGCCCCAAATCCGTCGAAGCTGTTCCGCCGCAACAGGTGAATATGCGACCATCCAGTACAAACATGTTCTCAGAAACCGTGGTGTTTGCAGCAATTTCGATGAACGCATCAATGTGCTCATAGTGAACCGTTGCGATCTTACCCTCAAGCAATCCCGCCATTGCCAAAATGATCGCGCCGGTGTCCAACCCACCAATGATAACACCCGATCCAGCCCATCGTTGAAGCAATGTGCGAAGTTGGCGCGACGCGTGCCGTTCGGGTGTCCAACTGGAACTAACCAGGATCATCCAGGGCTCGGATCGTTCGACCTCTTTCAACGGCTTGGTGCAAACGACCATCCCATTGCTGGCTTCAACTTCGCCACCGTCTTTGGATACGAAAACCCAATTGAACTTCGACGCTCCGCTCAGATAATTCGCAATGCGGAACGGATCGATAAATGCAGAAGTCGCCGAGACATTAAAATGCGGCGTCACAAAAACGATGATCTCAAGCTGGGCACCTGACATGGCCATTTTTGTAAAGCATCGTCCGAATTCGTCAAACGAACTTCCATGGAATGAACTGGATCATCGGATCTGGCTTTGACGCCCCGAAACCGGCTTAAGTGCTCCGACCGCTCCATTTCACCCGAGCTGAAAAGCACGCGAAAGACCGATCATGTCTTTGCAGCTTACTCGGTCATCGATTGTCCTTCGGCATCAAAGAAGTGTGTTTTGTCCGGTGGAAAGACCATGCCAATTCTTGCGCCGCTTCTTAGATCAGTATCCCCGTTCAGACGCACCGTGACACGTTCATCGTTGCCGCAATCAACAATCAGAAACGAGTCTGCCCCCAGATACTCGACCACCTCGATTGTACCGTCCGATTGACCAGCACCGGGGTCTGCTATCTCGATATGCTCAGGGCGTATTCCGACTTTGGTTGCTTCGCTTCTCAAGGGAAACCCGCCCGAACCGCCATTGTCCAGATGATATGCGCCATCCCGCGTCGAACATGGCAGGATGTTCATCTTTGGGCTTCCGATGAACTGAGCAACAAACAGATTGGCCGGGCGTTCATACAACTCGCGCGGTGTCCCCACCTGGGCGATCTTGCCGTATTCCAATACGACGATCCGATCCGCAAGCGTCATGGCCTCAACCTGATCATGGGTCACATAGATCATCGTGCGCTTCAGGTTCTGGTGCAGTTTCGCGATCTCGTACCGCATTTCGACCCGCAGGGCGGCATCGAGGTTCGAAAGCGGTTCGTCGAACAGGAAAGCCGTGGGATCGCGGACGATAGAGCGTCCGATGGCGACACGCTGACGTTGTCCCCCCGATAGATCCTTTGGTCGCCGTTCCAGAAACGGCTCTAACTTCAACACGTCGGCGGCTTTTGCAACCTGTTCCTGAATCTCAGCCTTGGGCACGCCCGCCACCTTGAGTGAAAAGCCCATGTTTTCGCCCACGGTCAAATGCGGATAGAGCGCATAGGACTGGAAGACCATGGTGAGCCCACGCTTGGATGGCGGGTGGTCGGTGACATCGCCGTCATTGATGAGAAGCGCACCGCGCGAGATATCTTCTAACCCGCCAATCATGCGAAGAAGTGTGGATTTCCCACAACCCGACGGGCCGACGAAAACAACAAATTCACCTTCTTCGATCTTAAGATCGACGCCCTTGATGACCTGTGCGCTGCCGAACCATTTTTCGACGCCTTTGAGTTCAATACTGCCCATCAGTTCCTCCCAGCCCAATGAAGCCAAACAGCGGCTGTCCAAGTAAATGCCTTGCCACCAGCGGGACTGCCGGTCATTGGGTCAAAATATTCTGCAAAGCCAAAGGTTGAGATCAGGTCTGCTGTTTTACTGCGTAACAACTCTGCCTCTACCTTGTGGCCCATTTCGTCCAGACCGAACCCGGCCAGCATGTTCATGATCGCCCAGCTTGGCCCTCTCCAATATCGGCGAGGATCGAAGCCCGGCATTGACGGGTCATAGCTTGGGAAGGGGTATGGCACGGTTTCCAATGTAGATCGTGCGCGCTGCAGCATTCCCTTAGAATCCACACCCGCATACCAGCACAGATAAGATGCGTTTGAAACGCTACCGGACCACTCGCCGGTATGCGCATCGCGAGAATCAAAGGACCCCAGTTCATCATTCCAAAGCGATTGCGCCCCGGTTTCCAGTTTTGCGATGTCTTCGGTCAAACCATCGGCGGGTAAACCCAATGCTTCACTGACGATCAATAGATCCCGTGCAGCGCGCAAAGTGGTGAACGACATGGTCGGATCGGCAACCCGAAATGGATTATCATCGAGCAGCTTACGCTGATTCCAATGCACGTTCCGCCCGATCTGGACCAGCTTTATATAGCGGTCGTAGTCGTATTTGGTCGGGCGATCATCGCTGTTCACGTGCTTTGTGTCACGACGCTGATATTCGCCCACGTCCGAGGCATCCATCCGCACCATTGTGTTATCCCAATCCGGCGCATTGTCCCGGCCGGCCTCCCATGGATGGGTGGTGCAAACTGCACCATGGTCATCAAGGCGCCACGTCATGATCCACCGGTGCCAGGCCAGCAGCGCCGGGAACAATGAACGCATCCGCACCTCACCGGCTTCGGGGTCTTTTCCCCAGATCTTGCGCGCCATCGTTGCGGCAATCGGTGGCTGGATAATACCTGAGGACGGAATTGGCCCGTTGCAGCCCCAGACGTCAGGGCCCGGGAAATAACCCTCATCCTGCTTATGAAACAGGATATGTGGCACCATACCGTCATCCCATTGGCCTGAAAACAATGTCTCGATCTCGACCCATGCGCGGTCGATGTCGAACTCGGCAAAGCCCAGCGCAGCAATGGCACTGTCCCAGTTCCATTGATAGGGGTACAGCCCCTCGGTTGGGATGGTGTAACCGCCGCGATCGTTGGCAATCAGAATGTTACGTGCCTCGCGGTCGGGGTTTGTATGTTGGTTCATCTCGGTCATCCTTTGACTGACCCTGCCGTCAGGCCTTTGGTCATGAAACGTTCAAGCCCCAGGAACAGCGCCATGATCGGAACAGTGGCGATCACCGCGCCGGCCATAAGGTGCTGTCGGGGAATTTCAGAGGAGTTCAGCATGGTGACGCCTCGGGTCAGAGTGAATTTCGACGGATCGTCCAGCAGCATGAAGGCCAGCAGGAACTCGTTCCAGGCAATCATGAAGACGTAGAGTGAGACCGAGGCCAAAGCTGGCAGGCTGAGCGGCAACGTGATCTTCCAGATCACCGCCAAGCGCGAGAGACCATCCATCAGACCAGCCTCCTCCACCTCGGTCGGCAGGCCCCGGAAATACCCCTGCAGCATGTATAGCGCGACCGGGATCGTCGTGACCGGATAGATCATCACGATGCCCAGGATCGAGTTGCGCAGACCAGTCAGCGAGAACGCAATATAGATCGGCAGCGCCAGAACGATCATCGGCACCATGTAGATCAGCAGGATCGAGCGAGAGAACGCCTTTTGCCCCTGAAACCGGAAACGCGCAACCGCATAGGCACCGGGAACGCTAAACGCCAGTGTGATGAAAACTGTCAGGACCGAGACATAAAGAGAGGTCCAAAGATAGGTGCCGAAGTTAAAATCGCGGAAGAGTTCCGTATAGCTGCGAAACAGCGCCCAGCCTTGCGAAAGGTCCACCGAGAAATCCAGCGGATTTTGTAACAGCGCCTGTTGCGATTTCAGGCTGGTCATTACCATCACATAGAAGGGAATGACGACGATGGCGGTAAAGAAGATATAGCCGAATCCGGTGCAGAAGCGGATCACCGCATCCTCGAACTCATGGCGGGTTAGCTCACCGAAAGGAAGTTCCTTCAAGATTTCTGCCATTGAAAAATGCATCACCAAAGCCATGGCGATGACGGTGATCATCGTGGCCTGCAGCGTGGTGTCTGAGCCGACCAGAACCGGACCAAAACCTGTCACGCAGGATAGGCCCAGCAGGGCCGTCACACCCAGGCGTGCCGGGGCAAGGCGCGCCGGAAAGCGAACGTAGATCAGACCAACCACCGCCCCCCAGATCAAGCTCATCAGAACTTGGGGACGAAAGGCTGCGCCCGTCGCGAAAGACATTGTCACCGCGACGGTTGTGGAAATGACCACTAGCCACAGTGCACCCAAAACAGGTCCAGTAATAAATCCATTGCGCATCACAAACCCTCCTCACGGCTGATGAAGCGGAAGAAGACGAAGCTGAAGGTGATCAGGCACATCAGGATCACAACCGCAACGGCAGCGCCTGCACCGATATTCGAGATCGCAAAGGCTTGCTCATAGACGTTCACGGTCAATGTGCGGGTCCCCGCATTGCCGCCGGTCAGCAAGAAGATGTCGTCGAACTTATTGAACGTCCAAATAAAACGCAGCAGGAACAGCACCGACAGGATGCCCAGCAATTGCGGAATGCTCAGCAGCCAGAACTTTTGGAATGGTGAGGCCCCATCCATATCGGCAGCTTCGTACATGCTGGAGTCGATGGATTGCATCCGCGCCAGAATGAACAGGAAGGACAGCGGGAAGTAACGCCAGATTTCGAACACCGTGACCATGATCAGTGCCAGAGGTCGTTCGCCGAAAAAGTTGATCGGATCGTTACTAAGCCCCATTTGCACCAGCAATGCATTGGCCGAGCCAGAGAAGGGGTCAAACAGTGTAACCCATGTGAAGGCCACGGCAATCACGGGGGCGACATACGGGAATAGATACAAACCTCGGATGAAGCCCTGACCTCTGAAGCTTTTGTTCAGCAACAGCGCGGCAAACAGGCCCATGACCAGGGCGCCAATTGTACCGAAGACGGTGTAAAACAAGGTAACCCAGAGAACGCCCCAGAATTCTGATCCGTCAAAGACACGCGCGAAGTTTTCTAGACTGAACTCCAGATTGGTCAGAACGTTTGGTCCTTTCCCGGTAATGCCCGGTTCAGATCCTTCCAACAAATCTTCAAATGCGTCCTTATCGCCATCCAGGGTGACCGGAATGCGAATGCGTTCACGTTGACCACCTTCCAACGTGCCGAAATCGCAGAATAGGTCTTGTCCATTCAGAACGCAGGGGGCAGCGACCTCACCCGCTATGACACCATCTGGCAAAACATCACTGAGTGTTACACCTTCGACAGCGATTTCCTGACTAGAGTTGCGCAGTCGGTATTCGATCCGTAGATCGTCACCCGATCCACGCAGGCTCTCGCGTACGACGGGTGCAGGTGGACGCAGGTCCGACAGCGAGAAGGGTTTGAAGCTGATCCAGATGATTGCCAGCAATGGCAAGATCACAACCAGCGACACGCTGATGATGGTTGGGGCCAGCAGCGCCCAGGCCAGACGCGCCTCGCGTTTGGCTAAGGCCCCGGTTCCGGTCGGTGGGGTGGCCGAAGTCATTTGATACCTCGATGGGTTGGGTGCAACGGCGCGAACGCCGCTGCAGATGCCAAAGAGAGGTCGCGTTATTCGACCTTGGCGAGTTCGTCGTTCATGGCGGCAACCGCAGCTGCAGCGTCAACTTCGCCATCAATATATTGACGGACGACCCGATTGATCGCCTGGCTGTTGATCATCTTCGACGCCAGTGCCAGCTGACCTTCGGCCACGCCCCAGCGCTGGGCAACGTCCAGACCACCAACGATTTCATCGATCATGGCCTGTTCATAGAGATCCCCGAGCGGGGCTTTGCGATCAACACCAACCGGCAGTTCAGCCCATGCTTCCGCAAAGGCAGTCGGGTTATCGGCATTTCCACGACGGACAGGGAACTTGCCCTCTGGTGCGATAGCCAGAGTTTGGGTGTATCCGTCATCCATAGCAAACTTCACAAAGTCGATCGCCGCATCGGTATCCGCATCGCTGGTAATACCGAAGTAACGCACATCACCCCAAGCAGCTCCATCCGGGTTTGACGGGCCGGACAGCTTGGTCACGATTCCGGTCTTGCTGGCCAGATCGCGCGAGGTCGGATCGTCGTTGATGGTCGGCGGCGCACTGTCGCGCAGACCAGCCAGCTCGTCCAGAATAAATGGGGACCAGATGATCATCGCGGCTTTGCCGTCGAAATACAGTTCACGCGATTGCTTCCAGTACAATTCACCCGGAGGCGAGGCCTGAGAGATCGCTTTGTAGAAATCCAGAACCTCGGTGGTCTTGGCTTCGTCCAATGGCTGGAAGCCCTCGGAACCTACAGGGCTAACGCCATTGGCGAGGAAGACATGCTCCAACACCTGACTCATGAAGTTTTCATCAACCTTGGTGGCCGAAACAAACCCGTACATTTCAGGTGGGTTATGCAGTGCATCCAGCGCTGCCTGAATGTCGACAAAGCTGTTCGGCGCTTCCAGACCCGCCTCATCAAACAGATCCTTGCGATAGACCACCATCTGCGTCCAGCCGTCGACCGGAACCGATGCAGTTTCATCATCAAAGGCGGCCATGGACAGAGGGCCCGGGGCAAAGGTATCCGCGCCCAGATCCTCGATCACTTCACTTGCAGCCCCGGTGTCCAGAATACCAGCTTCAGCCCAGGGAAGGGCATATTGCAGCGGGTGATAAACCACGTCCGGCAGATCGCCGGCAGCAAAGGCGGCGGTGGCGCGGGTGCCAAGATCGCTTTCGGTAACCGGGATCACTTCAACTGTTGTACCGGTCTGGGCCTTGAACTGATCAGCCATCTCTTGCTGTCTGGCCAGACGCTCTGGTTGTTCTTCGGTTGTCCAGAAACGGATCGTATCAGCCTGCACGGATAGCGCAGTCAGCGCGAGTGCAAGCGACGAGCCCAGCATAAGCTTGGCCGCTTTGGGCGTAAGTTTCATTGATAGGTTCCTCCCAAGATGTGTTCATTAGATTTCGTGATCTTTTCCGCCAACTCCTCCGAGGTCAGCGATGGCGGGCCGTCAGAGGCCCGTTCGGTCAAAGATGCCTCGCCAAGCTCGCGCAAAGTGTCAGGGGCTTCTCCCCGGATTTGACGGATCAGCAATGTTGCGAGGCGAGCCCCCGCAGCGTGGCTATCAACATTGAACGTCGTCAGGCCCGGACGGGCATAGTGGCATTCAGGGATACCGTCGTAGCCAATGATCGAAATATCCTGTCCGATCTTCAGCCCCAGATCGGTTGCGACCCCATAACATCCCAAGGCCGCCAGGTCGGTGGCAAAGACGATCGCGGTGGGTGGCCGATCCAAACGCAGAAGCGCCCGGCTTTCGGCGGCTCCCTCTTCGCGCGTTCGGGCGCCGTTCCGCACAAGCTCTGGATCGAAGGGCAACCCGGCGATACCCAGCCCTTCAACATAACCATCCCGGCGGAGATGGCTGTAGTTGAATTTCAGATCACTGCCGACATACCCGATGCGGGTATGGTTGTGACCTGCCAGCCGAAGCACCGCCTTACGGATGGCTGTCTCGCCCGAGATATCGAACCACGACGTATTTGCAGGCGGAGTGGCGCATCCATATCCAGTGCGGCCATATAGGATGAACGGCACGTCCAGATGCCGTAAAAATCGAATACGCGCGTCGTTGACCGCAGTTCGAGGCAGGATAAACCCATCGGCCTTATGCTCTTCCACAAGACGGGCAAGAACCTTGAGCGTGTCCTGCTCAGATCTTGCGGTTGATATTGTCATCGTCCAGTCAAATCCGCTGGCGGCCTCGCAAGCTCCGGCTAGGAATTCCTGCAGAAATGGGTTGTGGCCATCCGGCTCGTCAGCGTTGAGCACCATCGCAATGGCGCGAACACGCCCGGTTCGAATAGCTTGTGCATGGCTAAGGGGACGGTACCCCAACTTACGTGCCATGGTTTCGACACGCTTGCGCGTGGTTTCGGAAATATCGGGATATCCGTTCAGCGCGCGCGAAACCGTGCTTTTCGAAAGACCAAGCCGGGCTGCAAGATCATGGATCTTAACACGGCCAGAAATCTGCTGATTTTCAGCAACAGATACCTCCAACCGATTTGTAAGATTCGCTCCCATCTTTTCGATTTTCGACGCCGAAACCGGTTTCGGCAACAGATTTGTAAAACTTCTGCCGCCTGAACCTCTGGCGTCAAACAAACTTGGTTCCTGGAAGACGCCTATAATTCCAGAATCCGAAGAGACACTGGCGCGGCGATCTCGGGTCAGGATTCACAACCAGTAGATAATGGTCGTTACGAAGGCGACTGAGGGAAGGAAGACCTGGAATAGCGATCACAACGTAACGCCACTTGTGCCCAACTCTTGAGCCAAACAACATTCCAGGTCACCGCAAGGCGTACTGAAAGCGGTATCGAACTTTGTATCGAAGATGACGCACCCGGCATTCCGGAAGGCGCCCGAGACGAAGCGCTTCGGTCCGGCAGTCGGCTGGACACCTCAGTAAGAGGAACTGGTTTAGGTCTGTCTATTTCCGTTGATCTACTGGCTGCCTATGTTGGGAAGCTGGAACTTAGAACATCGGAGCGCCTGGGTGGCTTGGCCTGTGAGGTAACGCTTCGGATGTGAGCAAAGCGCTCTGCTTATTGCGCTAGCAGTCAGGGCGCAACCTCTTCCGATCTGAAATCGCCGTCTGCATAGACGCCAAACCAGTCTTTGACGCACACCGCAGCGCGTGTTGCTATGAGCTTAGGCGATCCCTCATTTTCAGGCGATCAGGGCAGGCAGCCGGCCCAAACGGGACACCCGACCGAATGCCTAGACGCTGCAGCTGTGGCGAAAGCCCGGTCTTGCAAAGCTGCGTGGCAGCGCTTGAAGGCCTAGGCCAAGTCCTCAATCCGGACTTGCCCGGCAGTCACACAATAGGACCGGCAAGCGGTCATACATGCACGCAGGGCGGTTGAGACCACGAGGAGCGTGACGTGCCTAGTCGAAAATCTCTAGCAAATTGTCGAACATGCCGCCGCGCTTGCGGCGTTTTGGGTAACCCTGCGGCGTGCGCTGAGGGCTTTCGTGATAATGCACATCAGAATATGCATCGTCAGCGGAGACGCCGCTATCGATGAGCGCTTCTTCGCGGATGGCCATGATGATCTTTTCTAACTCTCCACGATCCAACCAGATGCCCCCCGAAGAAGGACAGATATCCATCTTTACACCATAACGTTCCACCTCACGCATGGGCGAACCGTCGATTGGAGATGTCATCAGGGGCATATGCGATATCCTTTGCTAAGCGAGATTTACCAGTGAGCAGACCTTACATAAATTGTAGTTGAGTGATGCCTTTACAAGGCTGAGAACTCCATCGGATCAGCGGTTATCTTCACGGGATTGGTTCGCCACGTGCTGGACAACGTCGCCCAATGTGCCCCAATCGCTGGAACATCATTCCATCAAAGCCCTAGTCGGCGAACCCGCAAGACAATCAGCACGGATTGAAGTCCGCGTACCGCCATACCAACCAATTGGCGTTCGTCACATTTTGCAGATGAAAACGGCTTCCGGCGACATCACAATTGCGCCGTCGCTTCGATTTCGACCTTTGCCGCATCTTCGACAAGACCGGCAACAACCACCATCGACATGGCCGGGAAATGTTTGCCAAAAATCTCCCGATAGGCCTGGCCAACTTCGCGTTGGGCGGCCAAGTATTCAGCCTTGTCCGTAACAAACCAGGTCAGGCGCATCACATCCTCGACTTTGCCACCGGCCGTTTCGACAATTGTCCGGATGTTGAGTAGCGCCTGACGCATTTGACCAATGAAATCGTCACTCACGAACTCTTTGTTTGCATCCCATCCAATCTGGCCACCAATATGAAGCGTGCCATCTTTCGCCAGTATTCCATTTGCATAGCCCAGCGCCGGCAGCCAACCTTCGGGGTGTATTACGTCATGCGGCATCAGTGGGCTCCTTCAAGTCTTGCAGTCGTTGTGCGATCCGTTCCGGCCAAGGCGCTGCGCGTCCTATCGCGTTGATGTGAACCAAGGTTGCCTCGGTTGCGAATCTAAGCTCTTTTTCACAATGCGCAGTCAGGCGAAACGTCATTGATCGGCGGCTGATGGCAGAAATCTTCAAGCGCAATACCAGCTGTTCCCCGTGTCGACTTGGGGCGGCAAACCTCGTGTTGATCTGTGCCGTCGGCACGCCGCTCTGGCCATGAATGTCTTCGAACGGCCAATCCAGCACGTCCGCGAAAAAACACTCAACACAGTCGTTTATCATCTCGAAATAGCGTGGGTAGAAGACAATCCCGGCAGGGTCGCAGTGTTTGAACATGACTTTTTGGGTAAGTTCAAAGCTCATCACACACCTACATATTGCGCGGTCAATTCGGGCGTCAAAGCGTCCATTTTGCCAGCCCAAACCGTCTTGCCCCGCGCCAAGATGACGGCGTTGTCGGCAACCGAGGACAGCTCGCGCAGGGATTTATCGATCAACAGGATCGACATTCCGGTCTCACGCTTAATCTGCGTGATCGCTGCCCAAATTTCTTGGCGAACAATCGGGGCCAGGCCCTCAGTTGCCTCGTCCAACACCAAAAGCTGAGGATTGGTCATCAATGCCCGTCCAATTGCGAGCATCTGTTGCTCTCCACCCGAAAGCGAGGCCGCGCGTTGGCCTTTGCGTTCTTCAAGTCGGGGAAAAAGCCGGGCGATGGCTTTTAAATCCCAAGCGCCAGAGCGTGCCGCAGCAATGAGGTTCTCTTCGACCGTCAGGTCCCTAAAGCAACGACGCCCTTCTGGCACCAATCCAACACCCAGCCGAGCCACGTTATGGCTCGCCAGCTTATGCAGGTTTTTGCCACTAAACATCAGGTTGCCGGACGAGTCGATCATTCGGCAGATCGCTTTGACTGTGGTGGATTTTCCCATACCATTCCGCCCCATCAATGCGCAGACCTCGCCTGCGTTCAGGGTCAGATCAACTCCGAACAAAGCAGGCGTACGACCGTAGGATGCTGTCAGGTTTTCAACCTTGAGCAAGCTCATGCCTCCTCCCCCAAATAGGCCTCTCGGACCTCGGGCGATGATCGAATTTCGTCTACTGTTCCGGACGCGATCACCTGGCCATAGACGAGAACGCTGATCCTATCGGCCAGCGAGAAAACCGCATCCATGTCATGTTCAACCAGCAGGATCGGTGCCTCGTGGCGCAGTTTGTCCAGAAAGCCGGTCATTTCCTTCGACCCCTCCGCACCCAATCCCGCCATCGGTTCATCCATGACAAAGGCCTTAGGGGACAGGGTTAAGGCAACGGCGACTTCCAATTGCCTACGTTGCCCATGGCTGAGATTAGCAGTGGTTTGACCCGCGGCACCGTCTAAGCCGACGCGGACAAGCGCCTCCATAGCCCTGTCGCGCAAGTCTGTGTCCCGGCTTGCTGCGCCCCAAAAACGCCAAGGATTTCCGGAATGTCCAAGCGCGCCCAGCAGCGCATTTTCAAGCACGGTGTCTTCCATCGCAAGAGCAGAGATTTGGAAGGTTCGCCCTAGACCGGCCCTGGCACGTTCCTGCGTCGATAGGGATGAGATGTCCTGATTGTTCAAGTAGACGCGGCCGGAATCGGGCTTTAATCCGCCACAGATTTGGCCAATCAGCGTTGACTTGCCAGCGCCATTGGGACCGATGATGGCGTGGATTTCCCCAGCCCTCAAGTCAATCGAAACGTCTTGCGTGGCCTTGAGCGCGCCAAAGCTCTTTTTGAGGTTCCGCGTAGATAATACAACGTCAGACATGGGGCCCCTCTTTGCCGGTCAAAATGCCCAACAGGCCACCGCGGGCGAACAGCACAATCAGAAGCAGGATCACCCCGAGCCAAACGTGCCAGAAATCGGTCAAACCGCCCAATAAATGCTCGAGCATCACAAATAGTGCGGCCCCAATGACAGGACCCATCAAACGCCCAACACCACCAATGATAATCAGAACAATCAACTCGCCCGACAATTGCCAACTGAACATCGTCGGGCTCACAAAACGATTTAGATCAGCAAAAAGAGCACCCGCTAGTCCGGTCACCGCTCCTGAGATGACAAAGGCCAAAAGCTTCAGGCGCATCGGGTTCAACCCGACCGTTTCCACGCGTTGCGGCACCTGTCGTGCTGCGTTCAAAGCCAAGCCGAAAGGAGATGCACGAAGTCGCCAGTGGAGCAGCAGTGCGGCACAAAGCGCCGCGAAACACAGACCGAAGAACTGGATCGGGACTAGCGTGTTCATGCCTGGAAATCCGTTGCGCACGTAAATCGACAGACCATCTTCGCCGCCATAGGCGCTCCAGGAAATGGAAAAGAAAAAGAACATCTGACCAAACGCGAGCGTGATCATGATGAAATAGACACCCGTTGTCCGCAGAGACAGTAGCCCGATCAACAACGCCGCCAGGGCGGAGATGACAATCGCCGTCAACCATATCACCGGCATGGATTTTGTGCCTTCGATGCTAAATGGTCCAAGCTCCAGCGCGGTATATGTCTGGGCATGATGGGCGAGAATGCCCATCGCATAGCCACCAAGGCCAAAAAACACCGCGTGCCCAAGGCTTACCAAACCGCCAATCCCAAGCGCGATGTTCAACCCCACCGCGGCCAGCGCCAGAATAACGATCCGTGTGGCCAATGTGATCGTGAATGGCTCATCAATTGCAAGAGCCCAAAGCGGCACGACCGAAAGCCCGGCCAGCACGACCCAATTGACATAATGTTCCCTGATCATGCCCGCACCCCAAATAAACCGGTCGGGCGCCAGATCAACACGATGCTCATAAGGATATAGACAGCCATCGACGCCAAGGCAGAGCCGGTTTGCGTCGCAGCGCCTGCTTCCATGAACAGTTTGAAAACTTCCGGCAGGAATATTCCACCCAGCGTATCGGTCAATCCGACGAGGACAGCTCCGATGAACGCCCCTTTGATCGAGCCGATCCCACCGATCACGATCACCACAAAGGCAAGGATCAACACAGGTTCTCCCATCCCCACCTGCACCGATTGGATCGCGCCCACCAAGGCACCTGCCAACCCGGCTAGCGCCGCGCCCAGCGCAAAGACGATCGTGTAGAGTTTCGAGATATCGACACCAAGCGCTGCGATCATCTCGCGGTCATTTTCTCCTGCGCGGATTTGGATACCGATCCGGGTACGGGCGGTAAGCCACCACAGCCCAAGGGCCACCACAATACCCACGCCAATAAGGGTCAAACGATAAAAGGGATATTCAATACCGCCCGGCAATGTGATCGGGCCAGACAGGAAATCGGGGATGTCAAGAAACAGAGGGAAAGACCCAAAGACCCACCTCGTACCTTCGGAGAAGATCAAAATCAGGGCAAAAGTCGCCAACACCTGATCCAAATGCGGAGCATGATAAAGCCGTCGGATAACGGTCATTTCGACAATCGCGCCAGCACAGGCCGCGGCAGCCAGCGCCGCCACAAGCGCCAGAACGAAAGAGCCTGTGTACCCGGCAACGGCTGCGGCCGCGAAGGCCCCAACCATGTACAGCGAACCATGGGCCAGATTAATCAACCCCATAACGCCGAAGATCAGGGTCAGGCCTGCTGCCATCAGAAATAGCATAACACCAAACTGAAGCCCGTTCAGAACTTGCTCAAAAATGAGAATAGCTGACATTCAATCGCCTCGGAAACAAACAGACCTACCGTGCAAACCACGCGCGGCAGGCCTGCCATCGTCACTACATCTTGCAATCACCCGCGTAGGCGTCCGCGTGGTTTTCGAGAGCAGCACCAAGAATTTTGTTGGTGAAAACGTCACCTTCCTGGATCACCTCACGGGCATAGATCGTTTGCACCGGGTGATGGTTATCGCCAAAGGCAAAGTCGCCGCGCGTGCTGTCAAACTCGGCGGCTTTCAAAGCCGCACGGAACGCGTCGGCATCGTCAACACTCGTGGTGTTCAGGGCCGATAGGATCAGGTTTGCGGTATCGAACCCCTGGCTTGCATACAGCGACGGAAGACGCCCGTATTCAGCCTGAAAGCTCTCGACGAAGGCGGCATTTGTCGGATTGTCGATATCCTTGTTCCACTGCGATGTGTTCACTACGCCCAAGGCGGCGCCCCCCACCGCTTGCAGGATACCTTGGTCAAAACTGAACGCCGGACCGACCACAGGCAGATCAACACCGCTATCTGCATATTGCTTCAAGAAGGAAATTCCCATTCCGCCGGGCAAGAAGAAAAACACGCTATCTGCGCCCGAGGCACGGATCTGCGCGATCTCTGCGGCATAGTCTGTTTGGCCAAGTTCGGTGTAAAGCTCGCCGGCCAACTCACCTTCAAAGAAACGCTTATATCCGGTCAAAGCATCTTTCCCGGCCGGGTAATTGGGGGCAAGGATGAAGCTGTTGGCGTAGCCCGCACCATTTGCATACGCGCCAGCAGCCTCGTGAAGATTGTCGTTCTGCCAGGCAACGTTGAAGTAGTTTTTGTGGCAGCCTTTGCCGGCCAATGCCGAAGGTCCCGCATTGGGCGACAGATAGAAAACGTCTTGGTTTACAGCAGATGGGACGACAGCCATGGCCAAGTTTGACCAGATGATTCCAGTCATAATGTCGACTTTCTCGGACTGGATCATCTTGTCTGACAGCTGAACCGCGATATCCGGCTTGCGCTGATCGTCTTCAATCACAACTTCTACATCATCGCGGCCGGATTGTTTGATTGCCAGCATGAAGCCATCGCGCACATCAATCCCCAGCCCGGCACCTCCGCCTGAAAGTGTCGTGATCATGCCGATCTTGGTCTCTGCCACCGCTCCAGTAGCGGCAAGCGCAAGCGCTGTTGTCATCGCAAGTATTTTTTTCATTGGTTTTTCCTTTCCCTGTTTCGTTTCGGCACGGTTAATTTGTTTCCACTTTAAGCGTGGCTTTGTCCTCTCGATAACGCTCATATCGACTCTTGTTCCGGAATCGCCTCTTTCAGTCTGAAGCGTTGAATCTTTCCTGTTGGGGTCTTTGGCAGTTCATCCTGGAAAAGGATAGAACGTGGATATTTGAAGGGCGCAACGGTCGCTTTCACATGGTCCTGAAGAGCTTGGAGCAGCTCGTCGGATGGTTCGACATTTTCAGCAAGAACAATATGGGCTTGAACAATTGACCCCCGCGCCTCGTCTGGCACACCGATGACGCCACATTCAGCAACGGCTTCGTGCCCCAGAAGGGCCGCTTCAACCTCGGGCCCAGCGATATTGTAACCAGAGGAGACTATCATGTCGTCATTGCGGGCTACGAAATAGAAATAGCCATCCTCATCACGGCGAAAGCTGTCACCCGTGACATTCCATCCATCCTGAACATAGGTGTCCTGACGGTCGCCCCGCAGATATCGGCACCCTGTCGGGCCGCGCACGGCCAGTCGCCCAACCTCGCCAATTGGCGCTTCGCTGCCGTCAGGCGCCAGAATTTTGGCTTCGTACCCCGTCACAGGCTTGCCAGTACAACCCGCACGGTGATCGTCAAAACGGTTCGAGATAAAGATGTGCAGCATCTCAGTCGCCCCAATCCCGTCCAGCATCGGTTTGCCGGTTTTTGCGATCCACTCCTCATAAACCGGGGCAGGCAAGGTCTCTCCTGCGGACACGGCAGCCCGAAGACTGGAAAGGTCAACCCCCTCTTCCATAGCGCAGAGCATCACGCGATAGGCGGTTGGTGCTGTGAAGGATACCGTCGCCTTATACTTCTGGATAATGTCGATCATATTCGGCGGTGTTGCGTCTTCCAGCAGCGTTGCTGTTGCACCGAACCTGAGGGGGAAGATCGCTAGTCCTCCCAAGCCGAATGTAAACGCCAATGGCGGTGAACCGACAAAGACATCTTCGGGCACCACCTTAAGCACCTCCCGCGCATAACCATCCGCAATCATAAGAAGGTCGCGGTGGAAATGCATGGTTGCCTTGGGCGCACCGGTGGAGCCGGAGGTAAAGCCCAACAAGGCGACATCGTCACGACCCGTCTGAACCGCATCGAACGTCACCGGTTTTTCCAGCGCCAGCCCGTCAAGCTCGGCATCATGGTTCATTGTCCCGTCAAATGCCACAACGCGCAGAGAAGGACAGTCCTTTGCGCAAAGGTCCAATTCATCCATCAGTCGGGTGTCGCATAGCGCATGCGTGATCTCGGCTAGTTCGATATATTTTTGCAATTCGACCGCACGCAACATCGGCATTGTGTTGACCACCACAGCGCCTGCTTTCGTAGCAGCAAGCCAGCAGGCCACCATGGCCGGATTGTTGGCCGAACGGATCAACACACGATTTCCTGGTTTTACATCCAGATCGTCGACCAGTGCATGTGCCAGTCTGTTTGTCCAATCCGTCAGTTCTTTGTAGGTCCGCTGCCGACCATTTCCGATCAGCGCCGTGTGATCTCCGAACCCTTTGGCCACCATCGCATCAGTCAGTTCCACACCGGCATTCAGATATTCTGGGTACTCAAATCCAGCCGTCAAGAAATCAGGCCAACTGTCCTGCCTGGGCAGGTTGTCCCGCGCGAAACCATCACTATGCGCCGTCGGTCCGAGCATCAGGCACCCCCCTCGAACACGGTCATGGTCTGGCGCGCTATGATGATTTTCTGAACATCGCTCGCACCTTCATAGATGCGCAGCGCCCGGATTTCGCGATAGAGCGTTTCCACTGAAGACCCAGATCTTACGCCGTCTCCACCAAAAAGCTGAACCGCCTTGTCTATCACATGTTGCGCCTGATCCGTGGCAAACAGCTTTGCCATCGCCGCCTCGCGGGTGATGCGCGGGGCACCCCTGTCGCGCATCCATGCAGCGCGGTAAATCAACAAAGCCGCCGCATCGACATCCAAAGCCATGTCAGCGATATGCCCCTGAACCAGTTGTAAATCAAACAACGGAGACCCTTGCACGTGCCGGGAGGAAACGCGCCCAAGTGCTTCATCCAGCGCGCGGCGCGCAAAGCCCAAAGCCGCTGCCGCCACGCTGGCACGAAACACATCCAATACAGACATTGCGATTTTGAAGCCTTGCCCCGGATTCCCAATCATACCGCTGGCGGGAACACGACATTCCGTAAACCGCAAGGTCGCCAAAGGATGTGGCGCGATGGTATCAAGACGCTCTGCAACATCAAAACCCGGCAAGTCTGGCGTGACGATAAAGGCCGACATGCCCTTGGTACCCGGCGCTTCACCCGTGTTCGCAAAGACCGTGTAGACATCAGCAATCCCGCCATTCGAGATCCAGGTTTTCTCGCCACTAAGGATGAAATGATCGCCATCGCGCGTCGCTGTCATGGTGTTGGCCGCAACATCTGAACCCGAGCCCGACTCGGTAAGTGCAAAGGCGGAAATCACCTGCCCGGCGCGCGTCTTTGGAAGCCATGCGGCCTTCTGTTCGGGCGTTCCAAACAGCGTGATTGCTCCAGTCCCCAACCCCTGCATGGCAAAGGCGAAATCGGCCAACCCGTCATGGCGTGCCAGAATCTCACGCGAAAGGCACAGCTTGCGGACGTCGAACACGCCGTCCTTATTGGACGTCGGCGCAAGAACGCCTGCCTTTCCCAGCTCTGCAACCAGCGCCTGGCAGGCCGCGTCCGTATCGCCGTGATCTATATTCAGCCCTTGGGCAATCTCTTCCACATAGGCCGCCCAGTTGCGGTGTTCGGCATCAAAGAAGGGCCAGTGAAGAAAGGTTTGATCCGCCATCAATCTCCCCCGAAAACTGGTTTTTCTTTGGCAATAAAGGCTTCATAGGCACGCGTAAAATCCTGGCCCTGCATACAGATGGCCTGTGCCTGCGCCTCGGCCTCGATCGCCTGATCCAGGCTCATATTCCATTCCTGCGCTAGCATCGTCTTGGTCATCGCATTGGCAAAGGTCGGCCCGGTGGCAATCCGTTCGGCAAGGGCAATCGCCGCCGCCTCAAGCTCTTCAGCAGAGGTTACAGAGTTGAAAAACCCCCAGCGCTCGCCCTCTTCTGCGCGCATGTTGCGCCCGGTATAAAGCAATTCCGCAGCGCGCCCCTGCCCGATAATCCGAGGTAGCATCGCGCAAGCCCCCATATCGCAGCCTGCAAGCCCCACCTTGTTGAACAGAAACGCAACTTTTGTATCCGGTCCGGAAATGCGCAGATCAGACGCCATGGCCATAATCGCGCCTGCACCCGCGCAGACCCCATCAACGGCCGCAATGATCGGCTTGCCACAATGGATCATCGCCTTGACCAAATCTCCGGTCATACGCGTGAAGGCCAGAAGCTCTTTCATGGTCATCCGGGTGAGCGGCCCGATGATGTCATGCACATCTCCGCCAGAACTGAAATTGCCACCGTTTGGCAAGATCACAACCGCGTGGACATCGTCCGAATAGGCAAGGGCACGGAACCAATCGCGCATTTCTGCATAGCTGTCGAACGTAAACGGATTTTTTCGATCCGGTCGATCATGGGCAATACGGGCAATGCCGTCGACGATTTTGCAGCGAAAGTGCTTTGGCTGAGGCAGGTTCATCACGTGTTCCGATCATCCAGGGCTTTGTTCAAAAGACGGGTCAGGGTTTTTGTGTCCTCACGCGTCAGGTTGCCCAACATATCGTCTATCCATTCTTCATGGTGCTGCGCCAAATCCGCGAATGCTTTGGTGCCTTTGGGTGTTAAGCGCGCGATCATGGCACGCCGGTCTCCTGGCACCGCAACACGAAGCGCAAGGCCTTCTTCCGCCAAGCGGTCGATAATTCCAGTAATGTTACCGTTGGAGACTTTCAGATAGTCGGAAAGCTCGCTCATTTTTAACCCGTCAGGATAGCGCGATAGGGCTGCCATCACATCAAATCGCGGAAGCGTCGTATCGTGATTATCTCGGAGCCTACGGCGCAGATCTGCCTGGACCGAAGACGAAAGCTTCAAAATCCTGAGCCAAAGGCGCAGCCGCTCCTTTGACAGAGGTTTCTGGTCGGGTTGCGGTTGTGGATTCATATCTCACCTCCCGACATTGACAATGCATGACCGTTGATCGCGGCGGCTTGCTTAGACGCCAAAAACAATGCTGTTGCGGCCACTTCACTCGGGTCAATGAGTCGTGCCTGGGGATTGCCCGACGCAACCATTGTCGTCGCCTCAGCCCGGTTCATATCAAACCGTTTCATAAGCCCGGATATAGCCTCATCTGCCAGCGCAGTATCCGTAAAGCCGGGACAGATCGCGTTACACGTGATCCCCGACTTCGCAACATCCAAAGCGATGGATCGAACCAGCCCGACAACACCATGTTTGGCGGCAGAATAAGCGGGAACCGATGCGTTCCCTTTCAGGGCGGCAGTCGACGCAATTGCAATCAGGCGCCCGCCAGCGCCCATCGTGTTCAAGGCTGCGCGAAAGGTCAGAAACGTGCCTGTCAAATTGACCGACAGAGTCTTTTCCCAGGACGCAAGCGACGTCTTTGAAACCTTGCCAGAGGAACCGCCCCCGGCATTTGCAATCACCACGTCGAATGGCGCGTCAAAAAGCGCTTCGACCTCTGGCTCTTTTGTGACGTCAGCGGTCTGCCAAGTGATTGAACGCCCAGCGCTGGCGTCTTCAAGCATATCGCTTCTTCGGCCTGTAATCGTGACAGCGTCGCCCGCGTCAGCAAAGGCATGGGCAATCGCACGCCCGATACCTGTACCTCCGCCCGTGACCAAAACCCGTCTCATACTTTAAGCATCTCCGCTTCGCGATCTGCCAAACGCCAGGCCTGATCTCGTCCTGCCAGATAGGGAAGTGGCCAATCAGGAGCCGCCCTGTCGCCGATGCGTGCGGCCTCGTGCAAGGTCCAGTATGGATCCGCCAGATGTGGACGCCCGACCGCAACAAGATCAGCGCGCCCAGCCATGAGGATCGAATTCGCGTGATCAGCTTCATAGATGTTGCCGACTGCCATCGTTGGAATACCCGCGTCGTTGCGAATACGGTCACTAAACGGCGTCTGGAACATGCGGCCATAGACCGGCTGAGCCTCAACTGTGGTTTGCCCCGCCGACACGTCAATCAAGTCCGCCCCCGCCGATTGAAAGGCTTTTGCGATCAACACGGCTTCCTCAGGTGTTACACCCGCATCTCCAACCCAGTCATTCGCCGAGATTCGAACCGATATCGGCTTGGCCTTTGGCCAGGCTGCACGCATGGCGGCAAATACCTCCAACGGCCATCGCAGGCGGTTTTCGAGTGCGCCACCGTATTCATCGGTGCGTGCGTTCGACATGGGCGAGATAAAGGACGAAACAAGATACCCGTGCGCCGCGTGCAGCTCGATCATGTCGAATTCGGCCCGATCAGCCATGCGTACGCTTTCAACAAACTGGTCCTTGATCTCGTTTATCTCCGCTCGGGTGATTTCGCGGGGTGTTGCGTTGTTTGGCGACCAAGGAAGGGCAGAAGCACTGACCAGGTCCCAATTCCCTTCCGCAAGCGGCGCGTCCATGACCTCCCAACCCAATTGGGTCGAACCCTTGCGCCCCGAATGCCCGATCTGACAGCAAATCTTTGCATCGGTGTGTTCGTGCACAAATCCAGTCAGGCGCCGCCAAGCAACCTCATGTTCCGTTGCGTAAAGCCCCGGACAGCCGGGTGTGATCCGGCCCTCTGCGCTGACGCAAGTCATTTCAGTATAGACCAGCCCGGCCCCGCCTTTGGCCCGCTCTCCATAATGCGCCAAATGCCAATCCGTCGGTGCACCGTCCACAGCCCTATACTGCGCCATGGGCGACACAACGATCCGGTTCTTGAGTGTCATCTCTCGCAGCTTAAACGGCGTGAACATCGGAGAGCGCAGGGGTGCGTCCTCTGGCATACCTGAACGCGTCATGAACCAACGCTCGGCGCTTTCCAACCAATCCTTGTCGCGTTCGCGCAGGTTTTCATGGCTGATCCGCTGGCTCCGGGTCAACATGGAATAGTTGAGCTGTACCGGCTCCAGATCGAAGTAGCGCTCCACAGTTTCAAACCACTCCAGCGAGTTGCGCGCCGCTGATTGCAAACGCAACACTTCAAGCCTGCGATCCTCTTGATAGCGCGCAAGGGCAACGCCTGTGTCCACCTCGCTATGCAGCAAGTCGGCCAGGGCGATCGCCGACTCCAACGCCAGCTTCGTGCCAGAGCCGATCGAAAAATGCGCCGAGGCTGCGGCATCGCCCATCAACACGATATTCTCATGATGCCATTGTTCGCAAAGCACACGCGGAAACCGTAGCCAGGCGGAACCACGGATATGATTGGCATTCGTCATCAAAGCATGCCCGCCTAGGTGATCTTTGAAGATGTGCTGGCAGACGGCGATGCTTTCGTCTTGGCTCATCTCGCCAAAGCGATACGCGTCGAAAGTGGATTGCGAACATTCGACAATGAAGGTCGCAGTCTCATCATCGAATTGATAGGCATGGGCCCAGACCCACCCTTTGTCGGTTTCCTCAAAGATGAAGGTAAACGCGTCATCAAAACGCTGATGCGTCCCCAGCCAAACGAACTGACAAAGCCGTTCGTCGATCTCGGGTTTGAATACATCTGCATAATGCGCGCGCGTTTTTGAATTCAGCCCATCGCTGGCCACGACAAGATCGAACTCGGCAGCATAAGTTTCGACGCTTTCGATCTCAGTTTCAAAACGCAATTCGACGCCCAGTTCTCGCGCCCGGTCCTGAAGCAAAAGAAGCAGCGTCTTGCGTCCGATACCGCAGAACCCATGGCCCGAAGATACCAGTCGCTCACCTTTGAAATGCAAGGCCACGTCATCCCAATAGGCAAAGTTTGCACGGATTGCCGCAGCGCTTATGCTGTCATTTGACGCGAGGTTGTCGAGCGTTTCATCAGAGAGCACGACGCCCCAACCAAAGGTGTCGTCCCTCTTGTTTCGCTCCACAACAACAACCTCATGGGTCGGGTCGCGCAGCTTCATCGAGATCGCGCAATAAAGCCCTGCCGGGCCGCCACCAAGACAGGCGATACGCATACAATCCCTCTCCTTGCCCCGATTCTTGAACTAAGTCTGCGGGCAACTCATTTTTATTTCAAGCTTGAAATTTTAAATAAGAACAGTTTGACTCCGAAAGAATGGCTCGGTTGCGAGGGAAAAGAGGACCCTTATGCCAGACGGCGTTTGCGCTACGACGCGAGCAAGCGTGAAGCCTGCCCGTCTTGATTGCGGCCACCAAGGCGGACTAGGCTGCCGCCCGGCAATATACTTTAGATAACATGCAGTTCGACAAACCGCTTGCTCAAGCGTGAGTTTTTAACGAAATAAACCGTCAATTCGAACAACGATGGCCTTGAGCCAAAATAATTTGTCAGTAGACACTGTCCCGACCCTCATTCCGCCGCGAGCGCAACAACTGGATTGTTGGGGTCAGAAGGTTGTTGGTTGGCTACCCGCCGATTTTTGAATTTGCCACGATACACCAACGCGAACACAGGCGGGGTGAAGTAGAACGACACTACTGTCGACAACAGAACACCACCGGCGATCGCCACTGCAAACGGAGGCCAAAAAGCTCCTCCTCCTAAGATAAGGGGCAGGAAGCCACCGAAAGTCGTGATTGTTGTCGAGATGATGTGTCGGCTGGAACCAGTGACAACGCGCGCCATCGCCGCCCGATCACCCTGGCTGGCCTGATCGTCTTGTTGCAACCCGGTTAGGATAATGATCGCCGCGTTGATCGAAACCCCTATTGAACCGATTACTCCGATAATTGCAGTTATGCCAAACGGGAATTGCATGACGGCCAGTGACAGCATTGAAAGGCCCGCAGACAATACGCACACGACCAAGGTCACAAGAGTCAACCGGAATGAGTTGAAGGTAAGCACAATGGTCGCGATGGAGAGCGTGACAATCAATCCGACAGAGGCAAGCAAATTGCCCACGGTGTTGGATCGGGCATCACTGTCGCCGCCTAAGGACATCGAATAGCCTTGCGGCAACACAAACCCGGACGCATCAAGCGCTTCTAGAACGTCCTGCAAAGCCTCTTCGGGCAAAACACCCGGCACGATAAACGCCTGTATGGTGTTCTCGCGTACGCCATCCGTTCGGGTTATGACGCTCTCTGCAGGTTCGATAACCGGTCTGGCGAGTTCCGACAAAGGTACAGCGGGGAACACTCCGGTCGCGGATATGGCGGCAGCGTTCGGCAACAGAATGGGCATACTGACAATAGCGCTTAGGTCTGATCGCACCTCGTCACCCAAACGAACACGCACCGGCAACTGTTCAGTCCCTTCGATCAGTGATCCACCGGTGATGCCAACAAGCGCCGTGTCCAGCTGACCCGCTATATCCGCGACGTCCAATCCCAGCAGACGGGCTTTGACCTCATCAATCTCGAACCGGATTTGAGGGTTGCCGCCGTTCACGCTGGCGCGCGCCTGAGTCACCAGGTCGAGATTGGCCATAACGGACCGCACCTCGTCGCCGAGATTGCGCAAAACCGTGATGTCTTGCCCCTGAATTTTAACCTCAACCGGTGCGGCGACCGGAGGGCCTTGCACAAGACTGCGAACGATGATTTGCGCGTCAGGAAAGTCGGTATCCAGACGACCCTGCAGGGCTCCGACAAGGCGAGCTGCGTCGTCGGCCGTGTCGGTCGTGATCATGGCCTGTGCAAACCCGGGCTCGCGTGAACGGTTGCCGACGATGTTGTAGTAGAATGCAGGGCCGGACTCTCCGACTGTCCAGTAGACACTTTTTACGCCGTCATCAGCCAGCAGCATTTCATCGATCTGACGGGCGGTTGCTTCGGTGGTGGCAATTGATGTTCCACCCGGCATGTCGACCTCGATATAGAATTGGTTTCGGTCGACGCCGGGGAAGAATTGCGCGGTCAGCGTTGGAAAGGCCGCAAAGCCAAGCACGGGCAAGACCAACGCCAACGCGATGGATCGCACTGGGTTGGCAACGGACAAGCGGATTGAGGCCTCGAACATACGGGCAAGCGGCGGAATGCTGACGCCACTGCTCAGCATTCCCGCATCTGGGCGATCGGACAGTACCCAGCCCGCAATCGCCGGAGTCACCGTCAAGGCCACGACCAGGGACCAGACAAGCATAAGCACCACAGCGATCGCGATGGCACCGACAAAGTCGCCTGCGGGCCCCGGCAGCAAGATCATCGGCGTGAAGGCAAGCGCCGTTGTGACAGTCGATGCCAGTAACGGCGCGGCCAACCGGCGAACAGCATCTCGCACGGCTGCAAGTCGCTCCATCCCATCCTGCAGACGGCGTCGAATCTCATCGGTCATCACGATGGCTGCGTCAACGAGCAGACCGAGAGCAACAATCAGGCCCGTCACGGACATCTGATGAATGGGCAATCCAATCATGTTCATCGTCGCCAGAGTTGCCAATGAGACGACAGGCAGTACCAACGCCACAATCGCAGCGGCCCGAACCCCCAAGGTTATGAACAAAACAGACACCACCAGCGCCACGCCAATTGCCATGTTAATCCCGACCTCTGACAAACGATCCGTCGTGTACTGGCTTTGATCAAACAGTAGTATTTCCTGTATGCCCAGAGGTACCAGTTCGGCGCCTGCCGCAAGCTCATCCCGAAGAAAACCAGTCCAGCGGTCGATCTGCACGCCGTCCTGCGCCAGAACCCCGATCAGAACCGAAGGTTTTCCGTTGGCAAACGCGATTGAGGACTGCGGTTCGCGCCCACCCCGGTCTACGCTGGCAATATCTCCAAGCTGCACCACGGCACCGTCTGCGTTTTCACGCAGGACGATGCTTCGAATGCGGTCCAAAGTCTCAATCTCCCCGCTGATGCCGATGGTCAGGTCGACATCGGACTGCAACCGCCCAGACTGAACCTTGCCATCTGCTTCTGCGATCCGCTGGGATATCTCGGCCGCGCTAAGCCCAAGCGCAGCAGCCTTGTCCATATCGACGCTTACAAGCACCTCTTCATCCGGCTGACCGAAATAGTCCACTGCTCGTGTCGCAGGTATCGCACGCAATCTGTCACCCAATGCTTCGGCATGACGTGACAACAATGTTAGCGGGAAGTCGGGGTCCTCGGCTGCAACCGCAATAACAGCGGAATAGGCGGCAATACCTTCAGCATCAAACTCTGGCGGCAATACTCCTGCCGGGAAGTTCTGTCGCGCGTCTTCAACGGCATCCCGCGCTTCGGCCCAAACCTGCTCAATGGTGGCTTCATCCAGCGTTTCCAGCAACTCGACCGAAACAACCGACACGCCCGAGCGTGAGACAGAACTGATCTCATCCACTTCGGAGATTTTCCGCAGTTCTTCTTCGATTTCTGCGGTAACCAGCGCTTCGACCCGCTCCGGGTCTGCACCCGGGAACTGCGTCGTCACAGTTGCGAAGAGGTTGGTAATCGTTGGGTCTTCCTGCCGGCCCAACGATAAGAACGAAGAAAGACCTGCAGATACAAGCACCAAAATGATAAGGGCGACCAGCCGGGGGTGGCGAAAAGTAAGAGTTTCCATCAGATCGCTCCGTTACTCGCCCGTGTTGAAAGCGACACGCTGGCCAACGGTAACGCGCTGTGGCCCTTGGTCGATCAGAACAGTGCCTTCTGGAAACGCGCCGCGTACGAAAACGCGGTCATCTTCAGCGTGCAGAACTTCGACCGTTGCCAGGCGTACAATCTTCTGTGCGTCAGCAACCAGAAGTGTCCATTGCCCACGCGTACCTTCCTTCAACGATGTCGTGGGCACCCAGGTCCCCGCACTCTGGACGGGATCCAGTACATGAACACGTGCGGTTTGTCCGAAAGCAACGTCTGGCGCGTTCTTCAGATCGAACAGCGCAGTGCGGGTTCGGGTCACCGGGTCAATGTCGGGCCGCAAAGTTGCAAGCTCGGCGCGATAGCTTTGACCTGCTATTTCGATCTCAACATCAGTCAGCAGCTCCGGATCAACATCGAGAGGGATACCGATCCGAACCTGCGGGGACACGACCTCGACCATTCCCAGAACCAGCTCACCCGATCGCAGAGTTTCACCTCCGTCCACGTGTCGCGCGGTTATTTGACCAGCAAATGGGGCCTCGATACTGGATTTCTCGATCCGAACGGTCACATCACGCATGGCCGCATCCAGTTCGCCGATTCTGGACAACAATTCGTCTTGCAGGGAAACTGCTTCGTCCAAACGGGCTTGGCTGGTGAATCCCTGTTCGATGAGTTTGGCGTTTCGCTCAACTGTTTTCTTGGCAAATGCGAGCTGGGCTGAGATGGCATCGCGTGATGCGGTCAGACGCTCACGTTCGACCTCCAACAGAGCAGTGTCCAGCGTCGCCAGAAGTTGGCCCTTGGCAACCTCGTCGCCCTCATCCACCAGAATCTGATCAAGCGTTCCGTTCAGCTCGAATGAAATATCTGCCGAACGCTGTGGTTCGACCTGACCGATGAACACACGGTCGACTGTATAGGCGCTCTCCGACGTGATTGGCGTTGCCGAGACCGGCGTCACTGCCGCAGCGTCCGGTGAAGGAACAGCATCTGCCCGGCGTGTGAGCTCGGACGCACCGAAGTAAACTGCGGCCGCTGCAACGGCTATAAAACTGACGGTCACTCCCAGACGCACAGTGCCGCGGAACACACGTACAAATAGGCTCGGTTTGGTCGCTTCAGCAGATGAATTTGCAGGATTCGGCATTTGGGGACCTCATCAAGTTAGCATCTCTAACATATGTTAGAAGTTCTCACTTTGACAAGAGATACGTGATCTGGCACATGTTGGATCATGAGCAGCACAGAAAAAATTCACACTTCAACTGGCCAGGCGACCGGTCATGCTGTTGGCAAGAAAGCCTATCATCACGGCGATCTCCGCGCTGCATTGATCGAGGCAACCCGACAGCTGGTTGAAGAGAAAGGTCCGGATAGATTTTCCGTGTCTGAGGCGTGCAGACGGGCGGGCGTTTCGACTGCGGCCCCCTACAAGCATTTCAAAAACAAGACAGAAATGCTGGTTGCGACTGTTCTTGAAGGCATGGAGCGTCACCGAAATAAAATGCTTGCCGCACTTGAGGGCGTTCCTGAAGGATCGCCCGAGCGCATCACCGCAATTGGGATGGAGTATGTTGCTTTCGCCCTCAACGAGCCGGGAATTTTCAGGTTGAAATTTGGTGGCTTTACGGATCGCATCGCAGATCCCCAGCTTGAAGAAAGCGGCCAACAAAGCTTTGAGATTCTTTTGACCGAGGTTGCAAAATGTCTCGGAGAACCGGGAATCACTGACGAGGTACGTAGACGAGGGTTCTTATTGTGGAGCTTTGTGCACGGGCTATCTTTCATTCTGCATGACAAAGGGCTTGCAGAGAAAGGCGGAGATTTCGAGCTGTATGCCCTACTCGAAGACATCTCTGAAAGAATGCTGCGTTGATCTCTCACAATATTCGTAACCGTTGTGAGGGTTATCGGCATCGAAGGTTCTGTTGCAAACTTTGCCCCACCTGTGAGATCGAAAGCAGTTCTGGTGACGCGCACTAAACGTGACAGGAACCGGCCGTGACGATCTCGTTCAAAGGTGCACATTTTCCGAAAGACGTGATCTTTCACGCTATCTTCTAGCGGGATCTGGAAGAAATCATGGCGGAACGTGGTGTCGACATGGATCACGCGGTGCTAAACCTCTGAGTACGGACCTTCTCGTAGCGGCCTGTCGAACCAGCCGCTCAGTGCAAGCGCAAAATAATAGGGTGGCTGAAGTTACATGATGCGAACAAAGCCACCTTTAAGCTTAGGTGATTTATCCGCGTCTGCTCACGCTCGCCTGATAGGCGTCCAGCGAGCCTGAAAGGGCATGGCCGCAAGGCACGTCATGCCTTTCGCAGAACTCTTGCCAGACTACCCCATAGGGTAGGTCTTTGAGCTCTTCGGTGAAAATGAGACGCTTTGTGAAGTCCAGCGTAGCTTCTGCGCTTTTAAGTTCTGTTAGCGGCATAAGCAGAGATCGCAAGAGTGCCTTTTGCATGTTCCGTGTCCCGATCACCCAAGCGGCCGTTCTGCTGATCGTCGCATCAAAGAAATCCAGCCCGATGCGTGTCCTGTCAAGCAGGTTGGCGAACACGAGCTCGTTCGCCATCGCCTGAATGTCGTCATTCAGCAGGATCACGTGATCGCTGTCCCAACGCATGGGGCGTGAGACGTGGAGGAGGATTTCGTCAAGCGAGAGCGCCACGGAACTCAGTTTGTCGGCAATGTTCTCAGTGGGATGGAAATGCCCCATGTCGAGGCACAGAAGCGTACCTTTGCGGATTGCGTAACCCATGTAGAATTCATGGCTGCCAACGGTGCAGGCCTCGACACCGATACCAAAGAGCTTGCTCTCGACCGCATCAACCATCTGGGCGGGGTCCTGGGTCTCGGCGCGCATGGCATCGAGTGAGGCCTCAAGCCGTGCGCGTGCGGCCATGCGATCCACTGGGATATCTTTGTAGCCGTCGGGCACCCAAATGTTGTTGACGGCTGACGAACCAAGCTTTTCACCAATCTTTGCTGCGATGTCGCGCGTACGGCGGCCGTGTTCGATCCAGAAATCGCGGATGCCCTCGTCAGGGTGGCTGAGGGTCAGATTGTCGTCGGCCTTCGCATGCGCAAAGAAAGTCGGATTGAAATCAATGCCAATCCCCTGATCCTTGGCCCAATCGACCCATGGTGCGAAGTGGTGGTATTCGATTTCGTCCCGATCGGGCGTCTCGTCCGTGTCGAGGTAAATAGCGTGCAGGTTGAGCCTGTGTATGCCGGGGATCTGACAATAGGCGAATTCGAGGTCGGCGCGGAGTTCATCCGGCGTTCGAGCGCGGCCTGGATGGTTGCCGGTCGCCTGAATGCCACCGCCCGAAGTGCCGCTTCGTTTTTCAAAGCCCATCACGTCGTCACCTTGCCAGCAATGCATCGAGATCGGAATCGTAGCAAGTCGATCGAGGGCTGCCTCGGTATCAACACCCCATTCTGCAAAAACCGCCTTTGCGCTGTCGTAGGTCATGGGCTTCCTCTCTTAACGCGTGAAGGCCTGAACGTTACCCGCGTCGACATTGATTATGTTACCGGTCGATTTTGCCGACTTGTCAGACGCAAAGAAATAGGCCGCCTCAGCAATGTCCTCCGGCAAAACCGAGCGCTTTAGCATCGAACGTTGGCGATACATTTCTTCAAGGCCGTCTTTGTCGGTTCCGTAGGTCGATGCGCGTTGGTCGAGCCACTCGCCCTCCCAGATGCGAGACCCACGAAGAACCGCATCAGGGTTGACGACGTTGACGCGTATACCTGCCTCCGCCCCCTCTAGCGCTAGGCATCGGGCGAGGTGAAGTTCGGATGCCTTGGCCGTACAGTAGGCCGAGGCGTTGGGGCTGGCTGCAAGACCGTTCTTGGAACCGACGAAGACGATCGATCCTCCAATGCCTTGGGTGCGCAGGATCTTGAACGCTTCGCGAGTGACGAGGAAGTAACCAGTGGATAAAACATCCATATTCTTGTTCCACAGCGCGAGCGTAGTTTCCTCGACTGGAGCCGATGAGGCGATACCCGCGTTTGAAACAAGAATATCGATGCCGCCAAACTCAACGGCTGTCTCAGCGAAGGCCGCAAAGACAGCATTCTCATTGGTTACGTCCATCTTGACGCTGTGAACAACATCATCCGAATAGCGGGATGTCAGGTTGTCGGCGACGGCTCCAAGAGCGTCCGCGTCAATGTCGGCCAGCACGACGCACGCCCCTTCCGAAAGGTACCTTTCAGCCGTTGCCGCACCAATTCCACCGGCGCCACCAGTGACAAGCGCGATGCGCCCGGCAAGCGATTTTGGTTTGGGCATACGCTGAAGTTTGGCCTCTTCCAGAAGCCAGTATTCGATGTCAAAAGCTTCCTGCTCGGGCAGTCCGACATATTCGCTGACAGAAGAAGCACCACGCATCACGTTGATAGCATTGATATAGAACTCGCCCGAAATGCGCGCGGTGGCTTTGTCCTTGGCAAAAGTGATCATGCCGACACCCGGGATAAGATAAACAACAGCATTCGGGTCTCGGATCGCAGGACTATCGTCGTGTCTACAGCGCTCATAGTAGGCGGCGTAGTCATCGCGATATGCAGAAACCTGAGCGGGCAGCCCTTTCAACACGGCATCGATATTGTTCTTGGCCGGGTCGAAATCTACGACCAACGGTCGGATTTTTGTCCTTAAGAAGTGGTCCGGGCAAGACGTACCAAGTGCTGCGAGGGGACGAATGTGTTTTGCGTTGACGAATTCGAGGACGGCGTCGCTATCATCGAAATGGCCGACCATATGCTGTTTGCCTGAAACCATCCCACGGATCGGTGGCATAAGACGCGCGACAACGGCACGACGATTGGCTGGCGAAAGGCTTTCGTGAACAGCGCCGCCAAAAGCCGCGACATCAGCTGTCTTCGCCTCGAACCAGTCCATTGCTTTCTGAATGATCGCAAGCGAAAGTTCATAGCATTCCTTGGCGTCGTCCGCCCAAGTGAAGAGCCCGTGTGATTCAAGCACGACGCCCTTGGCCTCTGGGTTTCTTTTGCAGAAATCCTCAAGCCATAAGCCCAGTTCAAAGCCCGGGCGCTTCCACGGAAGCCAGCCAATCTCGCCGCCGAAGATTTCATGCGTTAGCTCTTTAGAGTTCTTCGAAGCCGCGATCGCGATGATGGCGTCCGGGTGGAGGTGGTCGACATGTTTCTTCGTGACATAGGCATGGAGCGGAGTGTCGATGGAGGCCGCGCGTGGATTCAGTTTGAACGTGCAATGTGGGAGATAGCCGACCATCTCATCCTCAAACTCAACGCCGCGGTAGAGACCCTTCAAGGCAACCAGCTTTTTCATGTAAAGCGTCGCGAACCCGTCCATTTTGATAGACCCAATATCGCCGCCCGAGCCTTTGACCCAAAGGACTTCGACATCCTCGCCTGTCAGTGGATCGCGCTCCATTGCCTTGGCTGACGTATTGCCGCCGCCGTAGTTGGTAATGCGTTTATCCGATCCTAGAAGGTTAGAGCGATAAAGAAGCTTCTCCGACTCGCTCATCTTTGCTGCAGCACTGTCTTCCCAGAGATTCTCAAGGGGTTGTTTTTCAACGGTCTTCAACATCTGACCCTCCGGCTGCGTCCAAATTCAGGCTGTGCGTTGCAAGCGAGGGTGCGGAGGTTGTGTCATTTTGTCAATCAAAAACGATCACAATCAATCATTCTGCATTGCAGCATGATTGATTGTGAGTGAAAATGATTGACAGGTTATGCGAATCTGGACATCGTGCTGGGCCAAGGGAGGCACAATTGCACGAAACTGAGCGTCATACTGTAATCTTGTCGGCGGTTCAGGACCGCCCATTCGCCAGCGTCACCGATCTTTGTGGGCTGACCGGTGCTTCTGAAGCCACCATTCGACGGGACATTGCTACGCTTCACATGGAGAAAAAGCTCCGCCGTGTTCGTGGAGGCGCCGAAGCGATCGCGCCACCTCAATTCGTCGGACTTGCAGGGCGGACGTTTGCCGTAAACGAAGCTATTCGCATTGATGAAAAGCAGTCCATTGCTCAGGCCGCAGCCGAGCTGTGCGAAGATGGCGATCCGATCATTATTAACGGGGGCACCACGACGTTCCAGATGGTGCATCCACTAGCCAACCGGCGCATGCAGGTCTTTACCAATTCGTTTCCGATTGCAGAGCACCTGCTGAAGCACTCCAAGAACACGGTCATGCTGCCTGGTGGTGCGATATACCGTGAACAGAACATTATCCTGTCTCCGTTCGAGAATGATGTCTCGCGCAATTTCTATGCGCGCCGCATGTTCATGGGGGCTCAGGGCATTGGCCCGCTTGGTTTGATGGAGGGTGATCCCCTGCTTATCCAGGCCGAGGAAAAGCTCATGGGTCAAGCGGACGAGTTGGTCGTGTTGGTCGATAGCAGCAAATTCGAGTCTCGCTCCAGCCTCGTACTCTGCCCGCTGGATCGTATCGACGTCGTTATTACAGATGCGGGTATCTCCGACCGGGCTGCGGCGATGCTGGAGGCTGCCGAAATCAAACTGATCGTGGCGGAAATGAACGCCGCGGCTGAAACCGGTTCGACCTAAGCGAACCATTCACAATCGCTCGACAGGGAGGATTAACCATGAGCATGACCAGAAGACTCTTCGGTGGCACAGCAATCGCGGCCGCCATGCTGGCGGGAAGTGCTGTGCACGCACAAGATGACATGCGCATCGCGCTTGTCGTCAAGGCGCTGGGTATCGGCTTTTTTGAAGCGGCTGCGGAAGGTGCTGAGGAGGCAGCGGCAGAGCTCGGTAATGTCGAAGTCATCTATACCGGTCCGACCGACACCACCGCGGAGGGCCAGATTGAAGTCATAAACTCTCTGATCGCCCAAGGCGTCGACGCCATCGCGATCTCCGCCAACGACCCGGACGCCGTATCTCCTGCCCTCCAGCGTGCGATGCAGCGTGGCATCACGGTCATATCGTGGGATTCAGGCGTCAACGAAGAGGGTCGGATGATGCATCTGAACCCGTCCTCGACCCCGCTGATCGGCAACACAATCATCAAACTCGCGGCTGACCATATGCCAGATGGCGGCCAGGTGGCAATCTTGTCGGCATCGGCTACGGCCACAAACCAGAACGCATGGATTGCTGCTGCAGAAGAGGTCCTGCCGAACTACGAAGGCATTGAATTGGTCGCAACAGTCTATGGCGATGATCTTTCGGACAAATCTTATCGCGAAGCACAAGGCCTGATGGCGTCCTACCCGGACCTCAAGGCCATCATCGCACCGACAACGGTTGGTATTCTTGCGTCTTGTCAGGCCGTGTCTGATGCGGGCAAGATCGGTGAGATAAACGTTACCGGCTTGGGGCTACCATCCGAGATGGCAGGCTGCGTCGAATCCGGCGCCACAGAAAGCTTCGCAATCTGGAACCCGATCGACCTTGGCTACTCGGCGACGATGATTGCGCACGCCTTGGCCTCAGGTGCTGCAGCGGCCGAGCCAGGTGCAGAGATTCCAACGGGGCGCATGGGCTCGGTGACTCTGGATGACACGAACTCTGCCGCAATGTCAGACCCGTTCACTTACGACGCGTCGAATATTGATCAGTTCAAAGACATATTCTGATCGCTGAAACAAATCGGCGCAGCGGTATAGTTGCGCCGGCACTCCTCCGATATGGCTAGCCGAACCTGATGTTAATGGAAGCAGATCCCGAGCCCACGCTCACCAGGGCTGAAACCAACGTACCGGTTCTTTCGCTGAACGGGGTAACGAAGACGTTTCCGGGCGTTACGGCTTTGTCTGAGGTTTCGCTTGAGCTTTTCCCCGGCAGGGTCACGGCACTGGTCGGAGAGAATGGCGCTGGAAAATCGACTGTCGTCAAGATTTTGACCGGCATCTATCAACCGGATGGTGGCCAGATAGAGATCGATGGTTCGCCCGTTCGGTTCCCAACCGCTCAGGACGCTGGCAACGCCGGCGTCACCGCGATCCACCAAGAGACAGTTCTATTCGACGAATTGTCGGTGGCAGAAAACGTGTTTCTGGGTCACGCACCACGCTGGCGTTTCGGCCTGATCGACACAACTGCGATGATGGAGAAGGCTCGCGAAATCCTGGAAGCCATTGGTGCCAACATCGATCCCAGAACGAAACTCAAAGACCTGGGGATTGCAAACAAGCATCTCGTGGCGATTGCCCGCGCGCTGTCGATCGACGCGCGCGTGGTAATAATGGACGAGCCGACCGCCGCGCTCAGCCAGAAGGAAATCGAAGAACTTTATGAACTTATCGAAGGGTTGAAAGCGCAAGGCAAGGCTATCCTATTCATCAGCCACAAATTTGATGAAATTTTCCGCATTGCCGACAACTACACGGTTTTCCGGGACGGGGCGTTGGTGGGCAACGGTGCTATCGCAGATGTGTGCGAGGCAGAGTTGGTTAAGTTGATGGTCGGCCGGGATGTCAGCCAGATCTTCCCCGACCGTGAACACAATGCTGGCGATCAGATACTGGTGGTAGAAGGCTACGAACATCCGACCGAATTCGCCGATATCAGTTTCACTCTGCGCCGCGGAGAAATTCTGGGCTTCTACGGCCTGGTTGGCGCGGGCCGTTCAGAGTTTATGCAATCGCTATTTGGAATAACGCGCCCCTCAGCAGGTAAGGTGACAATCGACGGCAAACGCGCGGTCATCCGGTCGCCTGCCGACGCCGTTGGCAAGGGCATCGTCTACGTGCCTGAAGACCGCGGCCGACAGGGCGCAATCACAGCGCTTCCGATTTTCCAAAACGTCACCCTGCCCTCGCTTGGCCGCACCTCAAAGAACGGATTTCTGAGGCTGGCCGAAGAGTTCAAACTGGCTCGCGAATACACCGAAAGGCTCGATCTTCGCGCGGCCTCTCTGGACACTGACGTTGGCAATCTCTCGGGCGGAAACCAGCAGAAGGTGGTCATAGCCAAATGGCTCGCCACCCAACCAAAGGTTATTATTCTAGACGAGCCAACCAAGGGCATCGACATCGGCTCGAAGGCCGCAGTTCACGAATTCATGGCGGAGCTGACTGCTCAGGGATTGGCGGTCATTATGGTCAGTTCGGAAATCCCAGAAATCCTGGGCATGTCCGACCGCGTTATCGTGATGCGCGAAGGTCGGATAGCGGCAGAACTATCAGACGACAAGATGACCCCAGAAACGCTCGTACGATACGCAGCGGGAATTTAGGAGGGACAAGCATGTCGAAGCAAATCCTCATGTCCCGCGAAGTCCTGCTGACCGGCGCAATACTTCTTCTTCTCATAATTATCTCCTCTCGGTTCCCGGCTTTCATTGCGCCATCGAATCTTGCGAACGTGTTTAATGACACTGCACCTTTGATCCTATTGGCCATCGGTCAGATGATCGTGATCCTGACGCGGTGCATCGATTTAAGTGTTGCCGCCAACCTAGCCCTCACAGGTATGGTCGTGTCCATGATCAATGTCGCTATGCCTGGGCTACCGGTACCAGCGATCATAGTCATCTCAGTTGTCTTTGGCGCGCTGCTCGGGATGGTGAATGGTATCCTTGTCTGGAAACTGGCGATCCCCCCTATCGTTGTCACCCTGGGGACGATGACGATTTTCCGCGGCACCATCTTCCTGCTTTCCGAGGGGAAGTGGATCAACGCACATGAGTTTAGCGATCCGTTCAAGGCATTCCCTCGAACAGTGCTTCTTGGGCTGCCACTGATGAGCTGGATTGCCATCGCCGCCGTTGTCATTTTCTCGATCATCATGTCGCGAACCACCCTTGGCCGAGCGTTCTATGCCGCTGGTGGAAACCCACATGCGGCGACTTATGCCGGCATCGACGTAGGTCGCACTCAGTTCTGGGCATTCACGATATCAGGGGCGCTGGCGGGTTTGACTGGATACCTGTGGGTATCGCGCTTTGCGGTCGCCTTCGTTGACCTCGCTGGAGGGTTTGAACTTAGTGTTGTTGCCGCCTGCGTGATTGGCGGAGTTGCCATCATGGGCGGTATCGGCACGGTTGTCGGGGCAATGCTTGGCGCATTGTTCTTGGGCATTATCAGTAACGCATTGCCGGTCGTGAACATCTCGCCCTTCTGGCAACTGGCGATCTCCGGCAGCGCAATCATTATCGCGGTTGCTCTCAATGCGCAGGCAAACCGCGAGAAGGGCCGGATCATCCTCAAACGCGCAGAGCATGCCACATGACCGACACCACACGCTTCATTCCGGATCGTCTTCAATCGCCGCTGGAGCGACGCCTGAAAAGCTGGGAGACCCTGCTTCTGGCTGTCGCCGTCGCGATCTTCATCGTGAACAGCTTTACATCGCCCTATTTCCTAAACGCTTGGAACCTGAGCGATATGACGTTCAACTTTACAGAAAAAGCGATGATCGCCTTTGCAATGGCGCTTTTGATCATAGCAGGCGAGATCGACCTTTCCGTGGCCTCAATCATTGCGCTCGCGTCCACGGCGATGGGCGCCGCTGTGCAGATCGGCTTGGGTACTGCGGGGCTTGTGCTGATTGGGCTGTGTGTCGGACTGATCTGCGGGGCGTTCAACGGATTTCTTGTGACAAAAATGAGGTTACCATCCATTGTTGTGACCATCGGTACGATGAGCCTCTTTCGCGGGATCAGCTACATCGTTCTCGGGGATCAGGCCTATCGCGGTTACCCGTCGGATTTCTCTTTCTTCGGACAGGGCTACGTCTTCTGGGTGATTTCTTTCGAGTTCGTGCTGTTCGCGATTATCGCACTGATCTACTTCGGACTTCTGCACAAGACGAACTTTGGGCGGGCGGTCTATGCCATCGGGAACAATCCGATCGGTGCCGAATTCTCGGGCATTCGCGTCGCTCGTATAAAATTCATCCTGTTCCTCCTGACTGGGCTCATGTCCGGCGTGGCAGCAATTTGTCTGACTTCAAGACTGGCCTCGACGCGCCCGTCTATCGCCTTCGGCTGGGAGCTCGAGATCGTCACTATGGTGGTTCTTGGTGGGGTGAGCATACTCGGAGGCTCGGGCTCGATCCCCGGTGTTGTGATCGCGGCCTTCGTTATGGGGCTCGTTACCTTCGGGCTCGGTCTTCTCAACGTGCCGGGCATCGTAATGTCCATCGTTATCGGCCTACTGCTGATAGGGGTCATTGCACTACCGCGCCTTTGGGAAAAGTGGAGGGCGTGATGGAAAAGTATGCGTTCAAGATGCGCCTCAATCCCGGTATGAAAGACAAATACAAGAAACGGCATGACGAGATATGGCCCGAACTTGTGACACTTCTGAAGGAGGCAGGTGTAACGGACTATTCCATCCACCTCGACGAGGAGACGAGTATCCTGTTCGGTGTTCTCTGGCGCCGGGATGACCACGGTATGGACGATCTTCCATCCCATGAGGTCATGAAGCAGTGGTGGGCGCACATGGCCGATATCATGGAAACCCACGACAATAACGAGCCCGTAGCCGTGCCGCTAACCACCGTCTTTCATATGCCATGACCAGTGGCAATATCGCCGTCATCGATATCGGCAAGACGAATGCCAAGCTGGCGCTGGTACGTCGTTCCGACCAGTCCGAGATCTCGGTAATCACGCGGCCGAATGCGGCCCTGCCCGGCCCACCCTATCCGCATTTCGATGTTGAAGGGCATTGGCAGTTCATTTTGGACGGGCTCGCATCCTTCCATACCGAGCACGGTGTCGCAGCAATCACAATCACAACGCACGGCGCAGCAGGCGCTCTCATTGCCAAGGATGGATCGCTGGCAGCTCCCATCCTTGACTATGAACACACAGGTCCAGACGATCTTGCGTGCGAGTACAATGCGATCCGTCCGCCATTTGCCGAAACCGGGTCACCCCGATTATCGATGGGTCTGAACCTCGGTGCGCAACTTCATTGGCAGTTTACGAATGACCCGTCGCTCCGAGAACGGGTTTTCCATATCGTGACCTACCCGCAATTCTGGGCGCATCGCCTGTCGGGCGTCCTCGCTACAGACGTGACATCTCTGGGGTGCCACACGGATCTTTGGAACCCGTTTCAGCATCAGTTTTCTTCCTTGCCTCAAACGCTTGGGATCGCTGAAAAGATCGCACCGCCTCGCAAGCCCGGTGACGTTCTTGGGACCATCACATCAGAGGTCGCCCAGCGAACGGGGTTATGTGTGGAGACGCCCGTTTTCTGCGGCATACACGATTCCAATGCCTCGCTATTGTCGCATCTCGTCACCCGAAAACCTCCTTACAGCGTGGTGTCGACCGGCACCTGGGTGATCGCAATGGCCGTCGGCGGTAAACCCGTCACGCTCGATCCTGCGCTTGATACGCTGGTCAACGTCAACGCCTTTGGCGATGCGGTGCCCTCAGCACGTTTTATGGGGGGGCGAGAGCACGATCTTGCCCTTGGTGGACCGGCTGTTCAGGCTAAGGCGTCTGATATGCTTGAGGTGTTGAGCAACGGCAGCATGCTTTTGCCTGCTGTAATATCAGAGACAGGGCCGTTCGCCGGACACCAAACGCATTGGCTTGGTGGGGAACCGCCGAAAGGGTCGGGCCAACGGAGTGCTGCAGTCGGGTTTTACCTTGCATTGGTGACGTCTCATTGTCTTGATTTAATTGGCCATAGAGGCCCTGTGATCATTGAAGGACCGTTCGCACGGAATGCAGCGTATCTTAAGATGCTCGGAGTGGCAGCCTCCTCTCCTGTTGTCCCAACAGAAAGCTCGACGGGAACGAGTCAGGGAGCAGCTCTGCTCGTGGCGCCCGTTGAAGCTCAACGACACCAGATACCCGCGCTTCCAGCCCTTGACAAAAAGGTGAGCGATACGTTTTTGCGTTATGCGACCGAGTGGATTAGTAACTTAATCAAGGATTGAATGGACGGCTTCCGTAGGTGCGCAACCAACCTTGGAGACAACGCAGCAGTGACCGAATGAAAAGTCACTTTGTCCACATGACAGGCCGTAGCGGACAGCGGTCCAAAAAGTCGGAGATTAAACGTATGAATAACTCAGGTCTCTCGGCATGTAGAGCGTGAGCGCAGCCTGGCACAACTGCTAACGATGTATTGGGAATTGCTTCCCAAAGTATTTGAATTTGGCTCCACGAATAGGTCCGATCTCGATCGCCCCAAAGTACAAGTGTTTCCTGCCGGATTCGGCTAAGGTTCTGCTCCCCTGACCAGGATTGCATCGCTTCAAGCCCAGCATTTATGGAGGCCAGTTTGGTCTGAGCGGCGATCCCAGCGCAGTGTTCGTATCCTGGCGCAGCTTCGCAATCCAGAAACCAAGTCGCTGCGATCCGACGTGCGGTGGTCGCCGGGCCGTCTTCCGCAGCGCGCTTTTTACTGTGCTCAATGGTCTCGAACCGCCCCGGCAAGACACCGACCGCGCCAGTTGCATATAGCACAAGACGGTCAATCCTTTTACCGTCGCGCAAGGCAATTTCCTGAGCGATCATGCCACCCATGGAGTGACCCAGCAGATGATATTTCTCGACTCCAAGGCCGCGAAGGTGCCGGACGACCCAATCTGCATATCCGCCAATACTGTCGATTGGCGGCAGATGTGCGTTTGCTCCGAAACCGGGCAGGTCAACTGCAATCACATCAGCATGCTGTTGCAGGGTATCGCGACACCCATCCCATTGTGCACTGCCCCCCATGAAACCATGAACAAGGACGAGTGGGATCACTTTCGCTGACCTTGAACGATCCTATCAAGGATCATCGCGCAGAAGAGAATGGCAAAGCCTGCGAGGATACCCTGGCCCACATTGGCATATTGCAGCGCCTCGAGGACGTCTTCGCCCAGCCCTTTCGCGCCAATAAGTGAGGCCACCACGACCATGGCAAGTGACAGCATGATTGTCTGGTTGATGCCTGCGCGAATCGAGGGGCTGGCGAGCGGCAGATCGACCTTGGTGAGAAGATACCATTTGTTGGCGCCAAAACTTATCGCAGCTTCACGCACGCTTTCAGGAACACCACGCAGGCCCAAAACAGTAAGGCGTACCACGGGTGTCCCGCCGAAGATCATAGTGACAATGACTGCCGCTGGCTTGCCAACCCCGAAAAAGGCAATCACAGGCACCATGAAGACAAAGGCAGGCATGGTCTGCATGAAATCCATGATTGGCTGGATGACAGCGTAAAACCGAGGTCGGCGCGCCGAGAACATGCCCAAGGGAATGCCAATCACGATGGAAAGCAGCGCCGCGGTGCCGAGAAGCGCCAAAGTGGTCATAGCTTTTTCCCAGAAGCCGAGAAGGCCCATGTAGGCCAGAAAGGCACCAGACCAAATAGCCATGCGCAAGCCAGCTGTGAGCCAGGTCAACAGAACGATCAGCGCGGCCACCACGATCCAAGGGGTCTGAACCAATGCAACCTCCATGGCATCCAGCAACCAGCGAATGGCTGCGGTGAGCCCATCAAAGAACGCCACACTGTTGGCGACGCACCAGGCGATAAATGCCTCTACGCCGTCAATACTGGCCAGGCGAATTGAGTTATCTGTCGGGAATTCGCTAAGAAATGAAAAACGACCCGGGAAACTGTAGTGGATCATTGCGGTCGCGACCAACAGGATCATGAAACCCGCGCTGAAGACAATCTGGCTGACCGGCATGCCAGAGCGAATGGTGCGATCTGAGAGCCAGTCAGAAAACCGGGCCTCCAGTGCCCAGTTTGCGGCCACAGCCTGTATGAGCTTGGCCACAAGCAAGATGGCAACACCGGTGAGTGCAATCGACGGACCTTGCGCAGCGAGCAACTCAGCCTCGGCGCGGAAGCCTTCTATGTTGGCCTCCAGCCCTTCGATCTGGCGTTGGATGGCCGCGGCTCGATCCGAGCCGCTCTCTTGGGCTGCCGCGAGCTGCTGGTAGCGCAAATCGAGCGTGCCTTCGATCGAGGTCACACGAGCCAGTGCGTCCGCTCCCAGATCTCCGAACAAGCCCCGCGCGATCTGCACAAAGCCGATCGCTTCGACGACAAGAAAGGCCAATGCCCATGACCAAAGCCCGCGCGCGCCGAACCAGATCGGACCAAAGAGCCCGGCCATCAAGTTGAAGGTTGCCGTAAAGCGTGCGGACGCCCCGATCTTGTCGAAATTGCGGATGTAGTAATCGTGGCTTGTGCGCACAAAAGTGCGGATATTCTCGCGGCGTTCCTCGGCGTAGGCCTGCGCGGCTTCGCTTTCTGTGTCTTCAAGGGGGTTCACACCAAGATCTTCGCTCATGACATTTCCGTCCCTTCAATCACAGTGCGCAACAGATCTGCGCGAGTGATGACACCTCTGTCCTCGCCACCTTCGGACACCAAAACCGGCCGTTCGTCGTCGATGGCACGCGTTATTAGTGCGGAAAGTGTCTCATTGTGGTCCACCCGGTCGATGTCAGTCGGCAGTGGGCCGTGCGTAGCGAGATAGCTGTCCAAGGGCTGCATCGCCGCGTGAGCATGCACCACCTTCAGCCGCGATATCCCGGCCACAAATTCAGCGACGTAGTCATCAGCGGGATGCATGACAATGTCCTCAGCCGAGCCGATCTGCACCATCTTGCCGTCACGCATGATCGCAATCCTGTCTCCGATGCGGACAGCCTCATCAAGGTCATGGGTGATGAAGATCGTTGTTTTCTTGAGGATTTTGGAAAGCCGGATGAACTCATCCTGCAACTGCCGTCGGATCAGGGGATCAAGTGCGGAAAATGGCTCATCCATCAACAGAACATCAGGATTGGCCGCGAGCGCACGGGCAAGCCCCACACGTTGCTGCATGCCCCCAGAGAGTTCGTGAGCGAATTTCGACCCCCACGCCCCCAATTCGACAATGTCGAGAATGGCGGCTGCCTGTCGCATACGCTCGTTCTTGGCGACCTGACGGATTTCCAGCGGCATTGCTACATTATCAAGGACCGAGCGGTGAGGCATCAGCGCAAAATTCTGGAACACCATCCCGATTTTCCGGTTGCGGAAAGCCTGAAGATCCTTGGTGCCGAGCGCCATGACGTCCGTGCCCTCGATCTCGATCTTACCAGCCGTTGGTTCGAGTAGCCGATTGAAGTGGCGCACGAGTGTGGATTTGCCGCTCCCTGATAAGCCCATGATACAGAAGATCTCACCGCGATTGACGTTGAGGCTGACATCGGCCACGCCCACCACCGCGTTGAACTCAGCAAGGACTTCAGCCTTGGTCAGCCCCCGCGCACGAATGGCTTCCAAAGCGGCCTCAGGTTTTGCCCCGAAGATTTTCCAGATGTTGGAAATTTCGATTACAGTCTCGTCGCTCATCCGCCCACCCGTACGTGCCTTCAAATGGGGCGGCACCGCTAGGTGCTGCCCGTTGTTTTAGGTCTGGCTCAGAGACCCAGCATCGAGTCTACACGCTCGGAATTGGCGTTAACCCATTCGGCCGCAACTTCCTCAGCATCGCGACCATTGGCACTGATCTCGAAGGCCAGCGAGCTCACGTCATCGGCGGTCAGGGAGAAGTTTGCAAAGAACTCCGCAATCGCCGGCGAGCGATCCCCTAGCGAGTTGGACCAGGCGATCTGCACTTCCTTCAGGGCGTCCTTGCTGGCTACCATCGACTTGTTGTACCAGTCAGGATCGTCGGAGGGCTGCACCATGACGTATTTTTCAGGGTCATAAGTCGGCTCTGTCAGCATCACCACGTCAAACATGTACCAGACAGCATGCGGCTCGTAGCAGTAGAAGGCATATCCTTCTTTTTTGGCGATACTGTCCTTGATGCGCGCGGTCTTCACAGCTTCCTCGGCGCGGATCGGATCGATGAAATCCAACAGGCCATAGTCGCGTACCTTCACCTCGTTCACATTGGCCGAGGCCCAGCCGGGGGCACCGATCCACATCTCACCCTTGCCATTGCCATCGCTGTCCATCGCAGCCGCCACATCGGGGCGTCCAAGATCCGCGATGTCGGTGATATTCATCTCTGCGGCAAAGTCTTTGGAGACGCAGAAACCCTGATTGCCCTGATAAGGGTTCGATGACAGCGTCACTGTGCCAGCACCATCAACGTATTGATTGGTGAACGCCTCCTGGTTTGGCAACCATACATCGGGGTGCACATCGATATCACCCTTACCCTGATCCATCGCTTGAAAGATCGTGGCATTGTTACCGGGCACATACTCCACCGTGCCGCCAATGCGGGTGGTCACGATCTCACCTAAGACATGGGCAATGGCCTGTGCTCCGGTCCAAGTGGGAACACCGATCTTAACCTCTTCAGCGGCGAGTGGCGCGCCAAGAGCTGAAACCAAAGCCGCGCTGATCAAGTATTTTTTTAGTTTCATTTGATATCTCCTTGTTGGTTTGTTGTAGATTTCAGGCCACGTAGCCAGGAAGTTCAAAGGTTTCGGGATAGCCAAACAGGGCTGCGCTTCCGCCGGTGTGCAGAAACACGACATTGTCCATGCCGTCGAAATAGCCTTTGCGGGTTTGGTCGATGAGACCATCCAACCCTTTACCCGAATAGACCGGGTCGAACAAAAGCCCTTCGGTGCGGGCCAACAGCTTAAGCGCGTCGATCATCCCTTTGGTCGGAAGACCATATCCTGCACCAACGTAGTCGCAATTTGCGCGCACATTTTCGCGCGCAATGGGCGTACCCGTTTCCATATATTCGACAGTGCGCACAGCCAGATCATGGACCATGCCTTCCTGTTTGTCCTGTGGGGCCCGCACGCCGATGCCCAGAAGGTGAATGTCACTTTCAAGGGCGGCAAGACCCGCGACCAATCCGGCTTGCGTGCCTGAGCTGCCGGTCGCATGTACCAACGCATCAATTTTCAACCCGGCATTGGCGGCCTGTTCGCATAACTCGCGCGCGCAATTCACATAGCCCAAAGCCCCGATTGGGTTCGATCCACCGCCCGGAATGATGTAGGGGTTTTTGCCTTCTGTCTTCATCCGCGCAGCGCAGGCTTCCATCTCGGCGTTCATGTCCGCACCACCGGGACGCTTGGAGACACTAGCGCCATGCAATCGATCTAACAGGACATTTCCATTCAGAATATAGTTCGGATCATTGGAACCCGTACGATCCTCAAGCAGGATGTGACACTCGATGCCAAGTTTTGCGGCCGCCGCTGCTGTTTGACGCGCATGATTGGATTGCGTCGCCCCCTGCGTGATGATTGTATCTGCGCCTTTATGGACCGCGTCAGCCATCAGAAATTCCAGCTTACGAGTCTTGTTCCCACCCGACGAAAGGCCGGTACAATCATCCCGTTTGACCCATAAACGCGGACCACCCAAAACCTCGCTCAGGCGATCCATTGGTTCCAAAGGCGTAGGAAGATGGCCAAGCGATACCCGAGGAAATTTCGCCAGCGTCAGCGATAACTCCTTGCACAAGCTCAAAACCAACTCCGGCCCGACCATCGCGTCACTGTCGGTCATTTGAATTGTCTCAGCCACCACACTCTCCCAACTTTTGCCTACAGCCAAACACTTTCAAAAGCAAAAGAAGAAAAACAGTGCATATTTCGCAGGCTGCCCATACATTTTCTTTGGGTACTGGGGAGGTGCGGATGAATATGCTGTGGTTTGATGATGTTCTGGCCCTTCTGGAAGAGCGGAACATGACGCGGGCCGCGGCCCGCAGAAACATCACCCAACCCGCGTTCTCAAGGCGTATTCGCAGTTTTGAGGAGTGGCTGGGGATTGAAGTTCTTGATCGCAAATCGAACCGGGTCGAGATCAGTCCGGCACTGGCCTCAAACGAAGCTGAAATCCGCTCTTTAATCGCAAGGCTAAATGACCTACGCACAAAAATTGCGCAACATGGCCCCACCGTTTCGATTGTAACTATCGCCGCGACACACGCGTCGGTCGTCTCCACCTTCCCCGATATGGCATTGCGTGCACGTGCCAGGTTCAAGGGGCTCCGGTTTCGGCTCAGAACTGCCAATCTGAACGATTGTGTCACTCTGTTCCTGCGCGGCGACACCAACATGCTGCTATGCTATGAGGCGCAAACCGTCGCCCCAATGCCGTTCGGAGCAGGCATTCGTCGCGGCACTTGGGGTCACGACTACCTCATTCCGGTCATTGGTGGCGGATTGCGCTATGCAGTGCGCGGAAACGGTGACTTGCCTTTGGATACCCCGGCGATCGTCTATCCCGAAAACAGCTACTTCGGCGAAGCATTGAACAAAAGCAAACTCCCTTTCGGAACCGCCGATTTCAGCAAATACCCCGTTTGCCAGACGGCCTTTTCAAGTGGTGCAAAGGAAATGATCCTGAACGGTCTCGGTGTTGGTTGGTTGCCGTTCAGCATGGTGCATAAGGAAATTGAAAGCGGCGAGTTGATCTCCCTACGCAACCAATTGGGTCAGGAGAAGCTCGACGTGGTGGTCTATGCTCACCACCAGACCGAGATAGCGAGAACGTTGCTTAATTTTTGGACAAACAAACCGCTTTCAAAGTCTTGAGCTGAAAAAACGCCAATCAGTGCAAAAGTCTATAGCCATCTGTCGGAACCAATTCTTGACTGCGGAAGGCTGTGCGAAATTGCCATGCTTCCTGCAGATTCCTATTCCTTAGCTGTCCCGATTTCTTGAATATTCAATGATCGCCTTGGGCTCTCTGCGATCATTAGATCGGTCGCTGCAAGCCGCCAGTCAGGCTAAGGCAGGGAACGGCCCATTGCGGTCGTTCGACTTTGACTATTGTTTCTGCGGTGTAGCCCGTCGAAAGAGACCTTCGCTGCACCAGTGAAGCTAGAAGACGGACGCAGTTCCGAGGGGCGGGCTCCGCAGCGGTTCACTTATCCGCACCAACAAGGGTGGCCCATTCCTGCCGTTCATCCAACCAGAGCCAAGTAGCGGTGCGCTCTTCAAAGCGGCCATATGCTGCGTTCGCAATGGTGGGGTCACTTGATCCGTGAAAGCAATTGAAACACCGGCATTAGTTCAGCCAGCTTGGTTGCTGTTCGTTCCGTTAGGTCTGGTTCGTGAACAAAGTTAGAGGACATGGCATCCATCCAAACCGCAAAGCCTTTGCGCCGCAACGCTTCCTCATGGGGATGATCTTTGTCAAAACCGGGCGGGATGCGCTTCAACTGTGGGTCACCGATCCGGAAACCCTGTTTCCGCATCTCTATGGTGGTCTGGGTTAACTCTGCGCCCAGAGGACCCGCCATCGCATCGCGGAAAACGCCCAAAGCCCCTTTGTCGTACTGGAACACCCCACAACCGAGGGACAGCTTTTCTGGGGAAAGGCCGAAGAACCACATTGGCGGCTGAACCGCCTGTCCTGTCGGTAGGAACGCAAGGTGCAGATGCGCGTTGTAGGGTGTCTTGTCTTTGGAAAACCGAACATCGCGATGAATCCGAAAGATCTTACTGCTATGATCCTGACCGGTCAGGTCACGTAGTGCCAACGCCATATCTTCGGCGAACAGCTTGCTGGGTGCCTTGATGTGGCTCTCATACGTCACCTTGTTCGCTGCAAACCAGTCCTTGGTGTTGTTGGCCTTCAGTTCTTTCAGGAAGTCTACTGCCTCGGCGGTAAAACAATCGAATTGGGCCATAAGATCCTCCGTTCAGTCTTTCTTGGGCAACGCCGCGGCGTGTTCGAGGCACAAGTTCAGCCACCGTAGCAACGCTGCCCCATCGCAATCTGTTTCGTCCACACGGACAAAACCACCCAGCTTGCGGATGCCGTGAATCACAGCGCGGGCCGTGGGGTCCTGCAATGCCGTGGGCTCGTTCACCTTTCCCACCCTGAACATGAACCGACCCACGCCATCCTGATGTCGGCGCGCACCACAAAGCATGTTGCCGTTCAAAAAGAAGCACGTACCACCCATCATTCGTTTTTCGGAAATGCCCACATGCGCGGCCAGAGCGTCTCGCATGCGGGCGTTGAGTGTTTCATCCACGGGCATCAGATGCCGATCCAAAGCTGCCAGAGGATTGCCAGCGCAAGCACCAGCATTGCCATAGTGGTGAGCGCTGCGCCAATCGCGCGCCCCTTGCCATTCACCGAAGTGCTGAGGCTGAAATAGTGGATAAGACGGGCAAGCAGCAGCACGCCACCGCAGGTGGCGACCAGCCAGGGTGCAGTTCCCGCAATCTCAGCCCCTGCCAGGGCCAGCAGCGCAAGCGGCACGTATTCGATGAAATTTCCATGCGCCCGCATCAGCCGCAGGAGGCTTTCATCCTCACCGTGAAGCAAAGAAATTCCCGTCTTGGTGCGACGCACACCAACGGCAATCGCCATCGGAATGCTCATCAAAACAAACACTGCCGTAACGGCCAGTGCGATCTGCGGAAACTGTCCCATGTGATGCCTCCTCTTTGATCGCGCTTAAGACGCCATGCTCTCATATGTGATGAGCGCAAACCGTGCCCCTAGCGGGTCAGTCAGAGTGGCCATGCGGCCGACCCCCGGCATATCCATCGCCGGCTGAACAATTGCGGCCCCTTTGGCCTCAGCCTTGGCGACACTGGCCTCCACGTCGGCAACCGTAAAAAAGATCGTCCAGCTGCCGTGATCTTCCGGCATCGGGGAAAATCCGCCAATCGCGGTTTCTCCCACAACGGCGGCGGAATAGCTTGACCCATCCTGCATGGGCATGTCGTTGATCGTCCAGCCCAGGACCTCTTGATAGAAGGCTTTGGCTTTGCCCTGATCGGGACCGGAATGTCCGATCCAACCGGAGTTCCCGATGGTGGTCATCTCAAGAATACTCATGTGCTTCTCCCTTGGTTGCGCCCGCCACATACGGGTCTGATCCAAGGACGCACGACGCACCGCGATCCCTACATGTTGCGCAAACTTTCTTGGCTGATTGCAATTTTCTCTGCAATTGCATCACGTTCGAGAGCCGTAGGGCCAAGTGCAATAACGGTTTCAAACGCAGAAATCGCCGCGCGGTGGTCACCCGTTTCTTGCAACAAGCCACCGCGCATTGCATGGAACCAGCGATACGCAGACAAATCCTGTTTCAGAGGCTCCATCGCTTTCAGCGCATAATGCGGGCCATGCAGCCTGGCCTGCGCTGCAATCTGGTTAAGTCGGACGACAGGCGTTGGTTGCAATGCATAGAGGGCAGCGTAGTGACTTTCAATCGATGACCAGTCTGTGTCATCAACCGAGGCCGAATGGGCATGGGTCGCTGCGATTGCAGTCTGAATGATATAGACACCATGATGTCCTATCCGCTGGGCCTTTTGCAAAAGACCAGTCGCCTCGGCAATGTTCGTACGATCCCAAAGACTGCGATCCTGATCGTCCAACGCGACAAGCTTGCCTTCTGGATCAATGCGCGCATGTCGCCGCGCGTGTTGAAACAGCAATAATGCCAGCAATGCGGCCTGTTCCCCCATCGCCGGAAACAGTGCCGCAAGCAGACGTGCCAAACGGATCGCCTCTTCACACAAGGTAAGCTTGATTTGCGTTGGACCGGCCGAGGTTGACCACCCTTCATTGAACATCAAGTAAACCATCAGAGACACCTCACCCAATCGCGCACCCCGTTCTGCTGGGCTGGGTGTTTCGAAAGCAACCGGGTTGCTCGCGATCTTTTTTTTGGCTCGGGTAATCCGCTGTTCCATGGTCTTCGGCTTGATTAGAAAACCGCTCGCGATTTCATCGACGCTCAGCCCCAGGACGACCCGCAAGGCAATGGCAATCTGATCTCGACGTTCCAGTTCGGGATGGCAGCAGATGAACAGAAGCCGCAGAACATCGTCGCGCATTTCGTCCGGGTCCGGGGTTTCGGCAGGCATCGGCTGAAACTCCTCACTGTGGCGCGACAGGATTGCCGCGCGGCGCTGCGATTTGCGCAAATCATCAAGACCCGCGTTGCGCGCCGTCGTAAGCAACCACCCCAACGGGTCGCGCGGAGCTCCGTCTTTGGGCCAAACCGTCAGAGCCTTTAGGCAGGCGTTGGCAAATGCCTCTTCCGCCATATCGATATCCCGAAACAAACGGGTCAGGGCTGCAAGGGCACGCGGTCGGTGCAGAGTGAAAGTGGCCTCGAGCCAGTCCGACATGTCCTATTCCGACGAGATCACACCGCCAGCCCAGGCCACCGGTCGCACCTCAAGCCTTGCTACAGGGGATGAGATCATTTTTGCGTATTCCAACGCCTCATCAAGGTCTTTGAATTCGGCAGCATAAAACCCAAGGAAGTTCTCCTTGGTCTCGGCGAATGGGCCGTCGGTGATCAATGGCGCTGAGCCTTCGGTCGAAGCGGGCTCGACCATCACGGCAGAGGTCGGCGGCATCAACTTCATCGACACGAACTCCCCACGCTCAGATAGCGCGGTTTGCAGTGCGCCGTGGCCTGACATCACTTCGTTCTGGCGATCTTTGGGCAGCGCTTCGAACACGCCCGGCTCTCCATAAATCGTGATTGCGTATATCATTTTCGCCTCCATGCTTCATTCACATGGTGCAAGGACGCGCGAGGACATGCAAATCCGACAACTGATCCACAATACGAGATCGCAAGATGGCCATTTGGAACCACGAGACGCTAATCGAATGCTAGGCGGGTTCCCAAAGTTCAATTGGGTTTCCTTCCGGATCATTGAGCCACGCAAACTTGCCATTTGGATAAGGCGAATCTGGATCGCGACGGACTTCAACACCCTTAGACTCGAGTTGTGCGATCATTTTCTCAATGTCGCGTACACGAAAATTCAACATAAATGCCTTTTCTTGGTTCCCGAAATACTCTGTCACTTTTTCGAACGGGGCGAATACAGTCTCGCCTGCTTCCTGCGTCCAACACGGTGATTCATAATCGTTTGGTACGAGGTCAATGCCCAAATTGTCACGATACCATTCTGCCAAGGCGACGGGCTTGTCTGCCCTGAAGAAAAACCCGCCAAAGCCCAGTACTTTTTCCATATTCGATTTCAAACCCAGATACACTACCCGAGAAGGCTACTCCAATATGTGGAGTTTGATAAGCGCGGCCCGTACACTTTTTAAGCAACACAGCAGCTGACGACGTGTCATGGTATGCTGCCATTCTTGAGCGCATCCTCACCCGAAAAGCGTTTCCAGGCCATAAATCACACCATCCGTGCCCGAAAAATAGTGGTACAGTTGTGAGGGACTAAGACAGTGTTAAAAAGCTTTAAATTAGACGCCTAATGGACAGACACGAGTAGATCAGAGGCTGTTAAGCCGATGCTTTTCGAGTATCCCACAAAGCATAGCCTGTGCTTGTAGCCTGTGTTCTCGATGACGTTCACGGGCGGCATCTGGACGGCCTTCGCTAATCGCTTGAAAAACAATCCGGTGATCTTCATTGGATTTAACGGGTAGAGGTCTAATGAACAACGTCGTTGCTCGCGCGCGACGGACCTGGTCGCTCATCATTGCCACAATAGCTTCGACCCGTTTGTTGCCGCCCAACCGAACGAGCTCCTGATGAAACAACTCGTCGGCCTCTGCCCAAGCTTCCAGGTCTTCGGTTTCGATGGCTTGGTCCATCTTTGCAATTGATCCAGCAAGTACCGCCAATTCAGCTTCTGAATACCCCGCTTCGGCAGCGCGCTGTGCTGCAAGGCTCTCTAGCTCAGTCAGTATCTCGTAAATTTCACGCATATCGTCTGATGAAACCGGCAGTATTCGCACACCTTTGCGAGGCCGCATTTCCAGCAGCCCTTTACTCTCCAACATCAGCGCAGCTTCCCGTATCGGGGTGCGGGACATTCCCAGCGTTTCGGCGAGTTCCGACTCTAGGTGGTCAGTCCCGGCTGCAAGCTCGCCGGACAGGATCATCCGCCGCAAGTCCCTTACAGCGCGCTGTGTATTGGAAAGAGTTTTGGTGTCCTGGTCCTTCACGGCGTCTCCAACTTTACCTTTCGTCCCTCCGCAGCCGAATGATAGATTTTCTCTTCGATGCGGATCACGTCCAAATAGTCTCGGGCCGTGTTTTCCAGCGGCGTGCCCCTTAAAAGGCCTGAAACAACGTGACTTTGCAAGGCGTGGACGCAATCTCCGCCAAATCCATCATGAACGCTGGGCGGTAGAATCTGCTGCCGCTCCTGTTTGCCAAAATTGCGAAGTTCTACTGAACCGTCGCCACTAAGAACCAGTGATCCTTCAGTGCCTTCAATGAGTGCTTCGCCCATGGTCTGACGCAGATTTTCTGCGCGGTGGTCTAGGCACCTGTTCCCATCGAAAAGAGCTTTCAAACCATTGGGATGATCAAACAGGATGTAACCTGCATCCTCGCCCGCGATAGCGGGGTTAACCTGGCGCAAGTCTGCGTAGACCGCGCTGGGCGCATCGAACAAAAACCTGAACGTGTCCACCCAGTGAACTGCTGTTTCGTGAACCAAGAAACGCGACATTTCTTGAAAGTATGGCTGTCGGTCAAGATATGCGTTTGGCCCTTGTCCATCCCCGGGGCGAAGTCGGAAAGTCGCTTGTAGGGGCGTTCCAATTCGACCCTCGGACATCGCCGCTTTGATCGCACGATACCAAGGCTGAAAGCGAAAGTTCTCATGTATGATAATCGTTGCCCCCGCCATTTCAGCCTCTGAAACGACCTGCTCGGCTTCATCGAGGGACTTGCAGAAAGGTTTTTGACAGATGAGCCACTTGATGCCCAAGCGCAAGGCAGTTCGGATCGTGTCAGCCTGTGCTACTGGTGGAAGAATGATGTCTACGAGGTCCGGTTTTTCCAGCTCCAGCATTTTCGACAGATCATTATAAGCCGTCAGTCCAGTTTCCTTGGCCTTCCTAATATCGCGGTTACAGGATGCAACTGGAACTGCTTCGGGCATTCGTGCCCAGCTTTCATAGTGGAACTTGCTAAAGTATCCCGCTCCTACACATGCAACTTTGATGCCTCCTTGAGTAGTCATGCTCGCAACGCTTCCATGACCGATGCGGCGGCGTCCTGCGTGCCAGCTGTGCCACCCAAGTCTCGCGTCAGGTTGTGACCGTTTGTTGTTACCTTTTCCACGGCTTCGCGTAGACGCGCACCGTCGCTGGACAGTTCCGGGTGGTCGTGGGTCAAGCCCAACCACTCAAGCATCATTGCCGCTGATAGGATCATCGCAAAAGGATTAGCAATATCTTGTCCAGCAATGTCGGGCGCGGAACCATGGCAGGGTTGGAATACAGCGTGGTTCAACCCAATATCTGCGGATGGCGCCAATCCAAGACCACCCATGAGACCGGCGCCCAGATCGGAAAGTATGTCTCCGAACATGTTCTCGGTGACCAGAACATCGAACTCCCACGGCTTTTGGACCATCCAAAGAGCGGTAGCGTCAACATAAGCGTGATCAGCTTGCAAATCGGGGTGGTGAGCGGCTTCAGCATCAAACATAGATCTGAAGAATGCAAAAGCGCGGAATACATTGGCTTTGTCGACACATGTAACCCGCCCCTGTCCTCGCCCGGAAGCTTTCCGATTTTGGGCAAGTTCAAAAGAGAAACGGAATAGTTTTTCGGATACCTCGCGGGTGATCAGGAGGGTTTCACGCGCTTCGTGCTCTGTGACTTCACCCGAGCCTTGAGTAAAAAACAGCCCTTCGGTGCTTTCGCGAATGAGGACAAAATCAATCTCTTTTCCATCAGGAAGTGATAGTGGTGTCCTTTGCCCATTGCTGACCTTTACTGGACGAACGCCTGCAAATAGTCCGAGCTGTTTTCGCAGGTCGATCTGCGGCGAAATCTCGGTTCCGTCAGGATAGCGAACATCGGGCAAACCCATTGCAGATAGAAGAATCGCATCAGCATTGCGTGCAGTTTCAAGCGATCCGGGAGGAAATGATTCCCCGGTTTTTGCGTAGTGAGAAGCGCCTGCCGGCGCGTCCGTGAACACGAGGTTATAGCTGGGATTGTTGTCGGAAATCTGGCGCAGAATTTTAAGCGTAGGAGCCATAATTTCAGGACCAATTCCATCCCCGTGGAACACTGCGACATCGTAGGTCTTTTTCATCTTCGCCCGTTTCCTTCCCGTTACGCATTCATAGCGCGACAGCAGCTTTCACTACAGTTTGTTGACAATGCATTCTTTAATGTATACGCAAATAAATGCAATAACAAACGCGAAGTTGTTTTGGGAGGACTGGAAATGAAATCGAAGCTTGTGAAGTTGGCGGCCGCAGCCGTGATTGCGACTGGGATCACAGGGGCTGCTTCTGCGCAGGATTACCCGTACCGGGATATTACCACAGCCGTGGTTTGGGGAGCCGGTGGAGGCACGGACACGATCAACCGGATGATCATGGCCGAGATGGAAAAGCACCTTCCGGTCTCGATTAATGTAATCAATCAAACAGGCGGCGTCGCAGGCTCCAACGGTATGGTCTATGTCATGAACCAACCAGATGATGGCTACACATTGGTAGGTTTGTCCGAATCGAACGTTACCGCTGCTGTGCAGGGCGGTTGGGATAAAAAATTCGATTTTTGGTACCCGTTTATTGTCGGCGGTTCGCCTGATCTGATCTCGGTTCCTGCTGACAGCCCCTATAATACTCTAGAAGAGCTAGTCGACGCTGCGAAGGCAGCACCGGGCACAATTCCGGCTGCCGCCTCGGGTGCAGGGTCTATTCATCACCTGAACCTTCTGGCGATCGAAAAAGGCTCAGGTGCCGAGTTCAAGTTTGTACCCTACAAAGGGTCAGCACCTGGGCAGGAAGCTGCTATCGCAGGAGAGGTTGCGCTGGTTGTGACCTCGTTGGCGGAACAGGCTGCGTTGATCGAAGGTGGGCAATTGAAGCCGCTTGCGATGCTGACGCCTGAAGACGCGCAGATTGCTGGAACGACGGTCCCGTCTGCCTTCGGCATCTATGACGGTCTCGATCAGTATCTTCCGCTCAAGCAGGCGATTGGTTTTGCCGTACACAATTCGGCCGGGGATGATGTGAAATCCGCTCTGAGCGATGCGTTTGAGCAGGCGATTGCTTCTGAAACCGTCGCTGAATGGGCTGCGGCAAACAACTACGATGTCGGTGGCCAGCATGGTGCCGAAGCGCAAGAGTTGTTCGCCACTCTGGAAGCCACGTTTGCCTATACGCTTCAGGATCTGGGTGCGACCACAGTCGACCCCGCATCGTTGGGTATCGAAAAACCCTGATCTGAATCCGGAGCTTTATGGAAAGGGTGCCTCTACCCCCTCGGCACCCTTTCCAATGGGAGGCGGCATATGGACAAGAGCGACGGAAAACTGGTCATGCGGACGCGCGATTTCTGGGCGTCGATTGTCCTGATAGCAGTGTCAGTTTTTTTCCTTTGGAAAACATCAGATATACCCCTTTGGGGTGAAAACCGCGCAGGCGTAAGTGGTTCGGATTGGTACAACTCAGCCGCAATTGTTCCACTGTTCATCTTTGGCGGGTTGCTTGTTTTGGCTTTTGTACTGTTGACCATTTCGATCCGGTCGGGAGGCGCCCGGACTGCGCTTAGCGCCGTAGGGATCGGGTGGGACAAGTCCGAAGCCTACCGAGCATCAACAATAGGCTTAATCCTTCTGGCCTATGTCGTTGGGCTGGTTCCCAGAGTGGATTTTATTTTGTGCTCGGGCTTGCTGATCACGGCGTTAACCTTTGGCTTCTACGGCGGTCATGCGCGGCGTGCTTTGGTGGCCTGTATCGCAGTTGTCATCGCCGGTTTGTTTGCATTCGCCGTGTTTCCTGCGCAGGCGGACTGGAATGCGCACGGTGATGATTGGTTTACATTGGTCGTTTGGGTCGCGTTGACACTTTTGGTGTTGACCAAAGCGGCTTCGGAACGCGTTTTGCGGTTCGTTCCGTTGGTGGCAATACTTGCCCCGCTCATCCTTGTTTGCGCCATGGCCTTTGTTTTTCGGCAGAACGTGCCGGCGCGCGGCGGGCTGATCTTCAAGCAAATCGAATACCACTATTACGTGACACTTCGTCCGTTATGGAAAGACTGACAGGATGGACTTTATCCTTTCGCAACTTGCTGGGTTCGGGGCTGCCTTCGTAGGCCTGGCAGTGGACCCGCTGACCTATCTGTATTTGATCGCATCCGTGTTCCTGGGCATCACGTTCGGCGCATTGCCTGGCCTTACGGCAACTCTGGCAGTGACGATCCTGACGGGCTTCTTTGGCAACAAAATCCCACTGGATTATTCACTCATCGCATTGCTCGGCGCCTATGTTGGCGCGATTTACGGCGGTTCTTACCCGTCTATTTTGCTGAACATACCTGGCACAGCAGCCAGCGCGGCGACGGCCATGGATGGTTACCCTTTGGCTAAAGCGGGTCGAGGGGGCGAAGCACTTGGGCTGACCACAACGGCGAGTTTTATTGGCACAGTTATCGGGACCATCACGCTGTTGATTTTCGTCTGGGCGCTGCTTCTGGTTTCAAAGAACATCGCAAGCCCGGAGAAAGCCCTGCTTGCCCTTTTCGGCATTCTGCTTTCTGGCACTTTGATGAGCGAAGACCTGGTGATTAAGGGATGGATCGCCGGTCTGATCGGGCTTGCGATGTCCATGGTGGGTCTCGATCCACTGTTGTCTGAACCTCGCTATACCTTTGGCTGGTCTTACCTGATGAGCGGATTTCAGGTCGTGCCAGTTTTGATGGGGGCATTTGCCATCCCCCAAATTATCGACGGTTTGAGGCACGTCGAGGCCGGGAAGGTTCTGGCCCTGAAAGGTCATATCCTTCCGAACCTTCGCTCTATAAGACGCTACCTGCCCACCATTGGCCGGTCAGGAGTAATTGGGACGGGGGTAGGAGCGCTTCCCGGAGTAGGCGAAGATGTAGCTGGTTGGGTCAGCTACGGTGTTGGCAAGACGGTATCCGCCGAGGGCGACAAATACGGAAAAGGCTCGTTGGAAGGTCTGCTCTGCTCTGAGACCGCAAACAACGCCTGCATTGGGGGCGCCCTGATCCCGCTTTTGGTGTTGGGCATTCCCGGCTCACCACCCGCCGCGGCTTTGATGGGGGCCTTCAAGATCAACAACGTGATCCCGGGTCCGACGATTGACCCCGAGATCATTCTGCGCGTGGTTGCGATCCTGGTGCTGGCCTCCCTGACAATGTTCTTGATGGGGCTTTTCACCGCTCGGGTATTCATCAAAATACTTGCCATCCCGCAGACTATCTTCTTGCCCGTCGTGATGGTTCTGACAACGATTGGGTCTTTCAGCGTTGGTGGCGGCATTAACGATCTTTATCTGATGCTTGGTGTGGGCGCAGTTGCCTATTTCATGAACCTGATGAAGTACCCAATCGCGCCGTTGGTGATCGGGGTTATTCTGGGCAGCCTGTTTGACGAAACCTTCCGCCGGTCGCTGTTCTTGTCGGACGGGGATCTTTCAGTCTTCTTTTCACGACCCGGTGCAGCCATTCTGCTGGTGCTCAACATTGGTCTGATCCTCAGCCAACTGCCTGTTGCAAAGCGCGCTTTCTCACGTCTGAAAGGACTTTCTGTCTGATGTTTGCGGTTACTGTCACCTTCACCCTCAAGCCCGGTACGAGAGACATCTTTTTGCCGCTGATGGTCGAAAACGCTTCAACCTCTTTGCGTGAAGAACCCGGATGCCAGCAGTTTGACGTTTGCCTCGGCGACGATCCCGAGACAGTTTTTCTCTATGAGATTTATGATGACAGCATGGCGTTCTCCGCCCACCTAGAAAGCGCACATTTTCAGTCTTTCGATACGGCAGTGGCTGATATGATCGCCACCAAGGTAGTTCACCAGTACTCCGAGGTCATCCGATGAACGATTGGGAAATCCACGCCGTAAAATACGCGGATCGAAATGCCCGGACGCGCGCTGACAGTTTCATCATCGATGATAATCACGACGCGCCTCATGCGATGGACTATTTCGTTTGGGTGCTCAAACGCGGCGACAAAGTCATTCTGGTCGATACTGGTTACGACTCCGATGAAGCCGCCGCTCGCGGTCGTCCTATCGCGATGGACCCTCGCGAGGCTTTGCGGCCCCTAGGCATTGCACCGGAAGCGGTGACTGAGGTCATCGTGACCCATCTTCACTATGACCACGCAGGGGGGCTGCATATGTTCCCTAACGCGAAGTTGCACATACAGTCGGCGGAAATGGCCTTCGCCACAGGCCCCTGCATGTGCCATGACGACCTGCGTGCGCCTTTCACAGCTGGCCATGTCTGCGAGGTCGTACAGCGTCTCTATTCAGGCAAAGTCGTGTTCTACGATGGAGAAGCCGAGATTGCAGATGGGGTCACGGTGCACTGCATCGGTGGGCATTCGCGCGGCTTGCAATGCGTTCGTGTAAGAACGGCAGCCGGGTGGATGGTACTCGCCTCTGATGCTTCGCACTACTACGAGAATTTCATGGCGCGCAAAGCCTTTCCCATCGTCGTCGACCTGCAAGACATGATGGATGGTTTCGAGACGCTCGAGAGGTTGGCCTCGCATCCTCGACTTATCGTGCCCGGCCATGATCCACTTGTGCGTGAGATTTTTCCCGTCGGTGCGGCACCGCATATCCATAGGTTGGATCCAGGACCGACGAGGGACATTGAATTATGAAAATCGGTGTCATTGCAGACGACTTCACTGGTGCGAGTGATATTGCGAACACCTTGGCCAAGGGCGTTGAGCCGGAAGGTGGATTACGAACGGCACAATTTCCGGGTGTTCCGAATATCCCGGCCGACGAAGAGATTGAAGCGGGTGTGATCTCGCTCAAAAGCCGCACCGCACCGGTTGAGGAGGCCATTGCAGACAGTTTGAGTGCTTTGCGGTGGCTCGCGGATCAAGGATGCCAGCAGTTCATCTTCAAGTATTGTTCGACCTTTGATTCCACGATGGAGGGAAACATCGGCCCTGTCGCGGAAGCGCTGGCCAACGAACTGGATGCACAAAAGGTGGTTTTCTGTCCGGCCTTTCCGACAACGGGGCGTACCGTCTATCAAGGTCATCTTTTTGTGCTCGGCAAGCTGTTGCACGAGTCCGGGATGGAAAACCACCCACTTACTCCGATGACGGATGCCAACATCAGGAGATGGTTGCAGCATCAGACCGAAGAAGTGGTTGGGTTGGTGTCGATCGACGCCGTGAAGCAAGGATCAGAGGCGATTCTTGATGCTTTGCAGAACGCAAACGAACGCTTTTTGATCGGTGATGCGATTTCGGACGAAGATCTGTTGGCGTGGGGTGAGTCTCTAAAAGACGCTAAACTCATTACAGGGGGATCCGGGATAGCATTGGGTCTACCCAGAAACTTCGTCAGAAAAGCTTCGTCCAAAAAAGGTGGCATTGTGTTCACAGGTATCACTGGGCCCGCCGCGATCCTTGCTGGGTCTTGCTCAGGTGCAACCCGTGGGCAGATCGATGTTCACGCGAAATCCCATCCGACCTTCGCCATTGATGTTCCAGGCGTCATGTCCGGGGAAGTGACCACGCAAACGCTTATGGATTTCTTTGGAGCGCATCCGGATCAGGCGCCGCTCGCATATTCATCGGGAAGTCCGGATGATGTGCGTGCGATCCAAAGCAAATATGGTCAGGAAGCTGTGGCGGAAAAGCTGGACAGTCTTTTTGCAGATACAGCACGAGAACTTGTTCAGAAGGGCTACAAGCGATTGGTGGTGGCAGGAGGGGAGACCTCGGGAGCTGTTGCCAAGGCCGTCTCTGAGGCACTTGGGTCTCTCGCCATGTCAATTGGGCCAGAGATCGACCCGGGCGTGCCAGCCTTGAGCGTTGGAAAAACTGAATCCATTGCGCTGGCTTTAAAGTCTGGAAACTTTGGCGCTCCGGACTTCTTCGCGAAGGCCCTCAGAATGATGGAGGCAGGCAGATGAGTTCTGAAGAATTGGCTTTACGACAACAGATGTCGGAACTGTGCGCCTCACTGTTTGCACGTGGCTTTTCCGTTGGCACTGCGGGCAATGTCTCCGCGCGTTTACATGACGGGGTTCTCATGACGCCAACGAATTCCAGCTTGGGCGATATCGACCCCGAGCGCATCGCCAAGATTGATTTGGATGGCAAGCACGTCTCGGGAGACAAGCCGACCAAAGAGGTTTTTCTGCATCAAGCCTTCTATGAGACGCGGCCAGAAGCTGGTGCAGTGGTGCATCTGCATTCGACCTGGGCCACTGCACTGTCGTGTCTGGAAGACACCGATCCTAATGACTGTATTCCGCCGCTGACGCCGTATGTGGTCATGCGCGTAGGAACGGTCAAACTGGTCTCATACGTCAAGCCGGGCGACCCGAAGTCTGGTGATTTAATCCGCGAACTGGACGGCAAGTATAGCGCTGTTCTATTGGCCAACCACGGTCCTGTGGTCTCGGGAAAGAATCTCTTCTCGGCGGTCTGTGCAGCAGAAGAGTTAGAAGAAACAGCCAAGCTGCTAGTAGCTTTGCGCGGCCTGCCAACCCGGTTGCTGGATGTAGCTCAAGTTGCAGAACTCAAAGAGACTTTCGGAAGGATGTAGTTGGACACCGGAACGGCGAATGTACATTTTTTCGGGAAAATCGTGCAATACTGTATGCAAATACTGTGCAGAGTTACGGCCAAACTTCCAAGATTTTCTTGGATGATATCAATGTGACAAATCCGTCGTAATACCTTCATTTTAGTAGATTTCTCTATAGGCTTTTGTCCTATTTGTGACCCCAGTTCTGTCCTGGGGTCACAGTTGGATACGCCAATGCTATTCAGCTGGCATCGTTGATGTTTCTGGATCAATTGTTGATGCGACACCGGCGGCTTCGCGACGTCCGTCGTTCCAGATTGCTTTGATCAAAGCGATGCACATCAAAGCCATGACGATAGAGAACGGCAATGCTCCGATCACCATCGCGGTCTGAATGGCCCCGGTCCCGCCCGAGATCAGTAGGCCGCCGACCACCAATGCCAGTGCGGCGCCCCAGAACATGATGTGCGGACGAGCCTTGGGCCCTTCGTCACCGGCTGCGTTGATCGTATTGACGATCAGAACTGCCGAGTCCGCTGAGGTGACAAGGAACGTCATCAGCAGGATCACGATCACGACGGCCATCGCCCAGGCGAGGAACTCTGCGATCGGTGCGAGCATATAAGTGGTCATGGCAAAGATCTTGTCGCCATTGGCCGCATCAAGGATAACGCCATTTGCGCCGCCGTTCAGCTCTAAGTCGATGGCAGTACCACCGGCCCAAGCGAACCAAACAAAGCACATCAGTGAAGGTACGATCATCGCACCCAGCACAAACTCACGGATGGATCGGCCGCGCGAGATGCGCGCCAGGAACAACCCGACGAAGGGTGCGAACGCGATCCACCATGCCCAATAAAACACGGGCCACCAGCCCTGCCATTGCGCCAACAGGAAGGCCTCGGATCCTTCGACACCGTCCGAAGCATAGACGTTGAAGCTGAGCCATGGCAGAGCGACGAGATAGTCCCAAATGCCAACAAAGAAGGCCTTTGCACCAAAGAAGGTAGCGCCGAACAAGATGAAGAAACCCAGCAGGAATATCGACAGCGCCATGTTGATGTTCGACAACCATTTGATGCCTTTGCCTACACCGGACAAAGCCGACAAGGTCGAGGCCCCCATGATAACGAGCAATGCGACGATAATGCCCAGCGTCGTTGCCGAACCGTCCCCGTTTGCCAAGCCTCCGATCCCAATTCGCGTCAAACCTGCCACAAACTGCTCGACACCAAAGCCAAGTGTCTGCGCCACACCAAGAATCGTCGCAACAACGGCAACGATATCAATGATGTGACCAAGGTTGCCCGAAAGCGCTTTGCCAAACAACGGTGTAAGGGATGATCGGATCGTCAGCGGCAGTCCACGGCGGTAGCTAAAGAACGCCAGCGCGAGACCTGCAATCGCGTAGCACGCCCAAGCGCCCAAACCCCAGTGCAGATAGGACCAAACATAGGCTGTGCGCACATTGTCCGCATCGAGGGCAGTGGTGACGCCTTGAATAACCGATGGGTTGTTCTTGAAGTGGGCCACCGGCTCTGCAACGGCCCATGTTAGCATCCCAACGCCGATGCCAGCGCCGAACATCATCGAAAACCATGAAAAGTTGGAGAATTCCGGCTTTTCACCTTCGACGCCCAGGTTCAGGCGTCCTGCGGCTGGCCAGATTGCCAAACCGATACAGACGATAACAAAGCCAGTTACAACCCAAATGTACCATGCGGCGAACTGTGCCAGAATGGCTGCGTTCCAGTCCCCGAGAATCCTGCCGGCTTGGGTCGGCCACACGATGCACCACACGACCAGCAAACTGATGATGATCTTACTGACCACTGTCACATTGACGCTGAACCCCCGATAAAAACCGTTGTCTGCGGTCTTAATCGGAAGTTCCGAAAGAGGTGGCTTTATCGCCATAATCAACTTCTCCCTTTTGTTGATCTGTTTGTCTTAGCAACCAGCTGATATTGAACTGATTGCCCGCTATTGCCCGAAAAAGACATGAAGCTGACGAAGCACGATGTGCGCTTCGTCAGCTTCATGCAGTTCGGGGAGAAACTCTTCATCTTTTGAAGCACTTAGGATTCAAGTGCCAACTTATGCACATGAATCTCGTTGATCGGGTGGCTCTCTGCGCCGATTACTCCGGGACGGGAATGGCGATAGAGCGAGCGCCAGTAGGGCTGGATTATCGTGCCATCGTCGCGCAAGAACTGCTCGATTTTCTCCATGTGGCCACGGCGCGTTTCCGCATCAGCTATGGCTGACGCCTCTTCCAACATCGCGTCAAATTCCGCGCTTGCGAGGCCGGTTTCGTTCCAAGCCACACCTGATTTGTATGCCAGGGTCAGCACCTGCACACCCAGCGGTCGATGCCCCCAGTCCGTTGAACTGAACGGGTATTTGTTCCAATCGTTCCAGAACGTATTCCCCGGTAAGACTGTGCGTTTGACATTCAAACCGGCATCACGCAGCTGGGCGGCCAATGCATCAGTTGTGTTGCGGCGCCAGTCATCATCGATGGAAAAAATCTCATGCTCAAAGTCGAGCATGTTGAGTTCTTCGAGCAATGCCCGTGCGCCCTCGACGTCTTTTTCGGGTGCTCCAACATCTGCGTATTCAGGGTGTATGGGACAAACATGGTGGTTTTCACCCAGCGTCCCGCGGTTGGCGTACCCAAGTTCTAGCAAAATGGCGTTGTCACAAGCCATTGCTAAAGCGCGTCGTACGCGCGCGTCTTCATAGGGCTTTAGTCCGTCCACTTCAGCATCTCGGTTTGTTCGCAATACCATGGTGTTGGCCGAAACGGACTCGCTCTGGTTCCAACCGATGCTTTCGTAAATATCGACAAATTCACCGACCGTTTCATAGGTCATGTCGATTTCTTCAGCTTCTGCCGCAGCCAAATGCGCTGCGCCATCGGTGCCGTAATCGATAAACTCGATCCGATCTAGATAGGCACCTTCGCCCCACCATTCGTGATCTGTGTTTTTCTCTAGAACGACTTTTTCACCAACTAGATATTCAACCAGTTTGTATGGCCCTGTACCAACCGGGTCATTCGCGGGATCACCAGACCAACCATCGGGCACGATTGCTGCCGGGTACTCTGTGACGGCGGGGATAATGGTGATGTCAGGGCGCGTCAGCTTCAGTTTCAACGTCAGATCGTCGACCACCTCCAAAGCACCCTCCGCCGGGCCATCTCCGGCTTCGTTCTGCAAAGAACCCATACGCGCGGCCATGGAATTGCCTTCCCAGCTACCGTCACACCATCTACCGAAGTTATACGCGACATCCTTTGCTGTCAGCGTGCCACGGCCATCGTTCCAGTTCACGCCTGGCCGAATACGCAGAACATATTCCGTCGCATCGTCGTTCACTTCCCAGCTCTCAAGCAACCGGGGCTCGAACGTGCCGTCCGCGTTGTATTGGACAAGGTATTCCAAAAAACCACGCACTACGTTTCCAAGCTGTGGCCAGTTGTAAAGCGGCGGATCAAGTTGAGCGCGCACAACCTGCTGAATACGAATGGTCCCACCTGGCTGGATATCGGCTGCAGCCTGCACAGGTTGCGACAATCCAATCATCGAATAGGCCGCCGAAGCTGAAAGACCCAACGCAGTGGCGCGTGTCAGAAACTCGCGACGACTGAGGGTGCCGTCAGCAACTTCAGTGGCATGCATGGCGATCGCAGGATGGACGGATTGATCACAGCTAGGGCTGTTCATTTTTGGGCTCCCTTGTGTTTTGAGGCTGCTTAAGAGCCCCTTTTCAACATTTTTTGATACATATCCGGTCCTTTTTGCAGTACCTGAGTGGTTATGGATGACATTAGCAGGATTAATACCAATCTCAGCCGAAATCTGGTGGCGCTATATGCCTTTGAAATGGTCGCTCAACATGGGAACTTTACCAGCGCGGGCGAAGCGCTTGGTCTAACGCAATCCTCGGTCTCGCAGCGGATCAAGGGGCTGGAGGCCGATCTGGGTGTTGCTTTATTCAAACGCGAGCACCGAGGTGTCTCGCTGACAAATGAAGGCCTCAGGCTGCTTAACGTAGTCAGCCCGGCGATGCGGCAAATGGGCTATGCAGTTGGCTCTTTGATTGAGCGCAAGTCGAAACCCAGGGTTCGGATTTCAGCTGATTTTGCGTTCTCGACGTTCTGGCTTCTGCCTCGCTTGGGTTATCTGCGAGAAGAGATTGGGGATGAAATTGAGATTCAGATTCTAGCTTCAACCGTGCCACCCGGCCTGGATGATACGGATTGCGACATTCAGATCCATGTTGCACCCAAAGACCAAACCAAAGCCGACGAAATACTATTGTTGGAAGAGGTAGTGGCGGCGGTATGCAGCCCGCAGCTATTAGAGAAGATTAGACCAATCCGATCACCCGCGGACTTACTGGATGTTCAACTTCTGAGCTTGTCAAAACCTGCAACCGCTGCTTGGCAAACCTGGCAAGGCTGGTTTGATAGTCTAGGCATAGTGGGTGAAAGAAAGAGGAATTATATAAGCTTTAACAACTATGATATGGTGACCCAAGCCGCTTTGTCCGGCGATGGCGTAGCCTTGGGTTGGATTGGCTTGATCGACGAACTGCTCAGCAAGGGTTCTCTGGTGACCGTTACGGACGACTTGGTCTCAAGCGACGCAGGCTATGTCATGTCACGGAGCCAAACCAACACGGGTCGAGGTCCGAGGCTTGTGTTTGACTGGATCGCGGATCAAGTTCTCTCAATACCTGCCAAATAGCGCGTCGTTGAATTGTTCGGCTGACGCGACCGCGAAGTCAGAAAAATTCGAATAACGACCACACCATAGAAACGCTTGGAAGCGACATTGAAGGCTCGCATTTTAGCGCCCTTCGAAATTGTAAAGGCTGGTCGCCAATGTCAAGGTTGTGACCCGACTTACCGAACAGAGCTAGCGCACGCCCTTTAGCTTTGTGTGGTAGACCTGGGCTCTTCACTGACGTCGGTGCCAGCGCTGCATCTTGTCGAGAGATCCGTCTCACTCAGTTAAAGACGGCCCAAAACGGACACTCAATAAGTGTCATGTATTCTGCAGCGGAGCTGATTGATGCAGGCCTTAGCTGCACCGGCAAACCACACACCAAAATCAACCCATGTGGTTCAAACCTGTCCTGGAAGCCATAGAACGATTGCAGGGAAAGCAACGAGCATCGCAATGGTCGCAGCATCCGCCAGAAAGAAAGGCGTTACACCCTTAAAGACATCCTGAACACTTAGGTCATCGCGCACGCCAGCCACTACAAAGCAATTCAGCCCGATAGGTGGGGTGATCAGGCAAAACTCGGCCATTTTGACAACCAGAATGCCAAACCAGATGGCACACATGGGCCCGGACATACCAAAGGTACTCTCGGCTGCGCTTACGGCTTCACCACCGTTCAGAGCCATGACGGCTGGGTAAACGACCGGCAACGTCAGCAGCAGCATACCTATCGCATCCATGAACATACCAAGCACCGCGTATGCCAGAAGAATACAGATCAGGATTAGCATCGGAGACATCTCAAGCGAGGTAATCCAGTCGGAGAACGCACTTGGCAGTTCGGCAAAACCAAGAAAACGAACGTAAACCAAAACGCCCCAGATGATCGTGAAAATCATGACGCTCAGCTTGGCGGTTTCCAAAAGCGCGTCTTTGAGTTCGGCCCAGCGCATGCCCCGGTACAGCGCCATCAGGAACACCACAAATGCTCCAATTGCGCCGCCTTCGGTTGGCGTACCCCAGGCATCGCCGCCGAACGGGTTGTAGACAAAGAAGATGATGGTGACGACGACAATCACGATGGGCAATGCAGGCGGCAACGAGAGGAAACGTTCTTTCCATGTGAATCCGGTGACTGCGGGACCAAATCCTTTGATCACGACGGCCATGCCGATGATCAGCAAGCCATAAATCACAGCCGAGAACATGCCCGGGATGAATCCGGCCAACAGCAGTTTGCCCACGTCCTGCTCCACGATAATCGCGTAGATGACCAAAATGGCCGAAGGCGGGATGAGCGAGGCGAGTGTACCACCTGCAGCGACGACACCTGCAGCAAAACGCTTGTCGTAGCCGATCTTCAGCATCTCGGGGATGGCGATACGGGCGAACACAGCGGAAGTGGCGACCGAGGCCCCAGATACCGCCGCAAACCCAGCGGTTGCGAAAACGGTCGAAACCGCCAGCCCGCCGGGGACCCATGCCAGCCAACGCTTCGCGGCTTCGAACAAGGCTTTGGTCAGGCCTGCGTAATAGGCGAGGTAACCAATCAGGATGAAGGTCGGGATAAGGCTCAACGCCTGGCTTGAAATCTTGGAGTGCGGCACCTGCCCCGCTGTTTTGACAGCCACAGTCACGGCCTTCCCGAACCGCGCCGGGTCATACCCAAACTTGGCCCAGAAGATCCAGATCAGACCAACCATGCCAGCTGTAGCGGCGGCGAAGGCCACGCGCATCCCCAGCACCACAAGAACAAGCATACCGCCCGAAACGATCAAACCAATATCAATGGGTTCCATCAGAATTAACCTCAGTTGTCGTGGCCCGAGACGTGCTCGGCTTCCATTGCAGCTTGAGTGGCTGCGTCAGCTATCAGCGGGACAGCAATAGGGGCCTGATCGGGGTGCCGGATCGCACGACCGTAGGCCCAGAGCTGTAGAACAAGCCTTAGGCAAAGCACGCTGAAGGCGACGGGGGCCAACAGCTTTGCGGGCCACAGCGGAATACCTATGTCGATCGAGCTGTCGCGGCTCCAGAGTGGAGCACCAAAGTCAAAGCTGCGTGCGAAATGCGCCCAACTCCCCCAGATCAGCAAGGCGATGAGCGCCAGAATGACAGCGGTCGTGATGAACTCAACGATATAGAGCGTCCGGCCTCTGAGCGCTCCAACAACCATGTCCATTCGGATATGGCCGCCATCACGCTGCGCATAGGAAATCCCCATGAAGGCGATCAATGGCATGGCCTGCTCGATCCAGTCCACGTAACCGGGAAGTGGCGCATTGGCGAAGTTCCGACCACCAACGGAGACTACGGCCATGACCATCAGCGAGAACACTGCAAGACCGCTGATCAGAGCCAGAAAGCTCTCCAGTTTGTAGAGACGTTGATCGAGAATGCTGAGACGGCTGTCGTCAGACAGCACCTGGGATGACCCGGCCATCGTTTTACTCCGCTGTCGGGGAAAAGGCACCCGACGCCAGCTTGGCCGACGCCGGGCTGTGAGTGGATTAGCTGCCGTTTGCGATCTTCCCAGTCACAAGGTCATAAAGCTCTTGTGCTGGCAGGCCACGCTCGGTGTTTTCTGCAATCCAGGCCTCGGCCGCGGGGGCGGCAGCAGCTTCCTTGAACGCTGCAATTTCTTCATCGCTGAAAGTGACCCGTTCGATGCCGCGTTGATCCAACTCAGGACCCCACGCTTCCATCGTTTTGGTCTGGTAGTGGCTCACGTAGTGATCCAGTGCCTCGTCCACCGATCCCAGCAGCGCTTCGCGGTGTTCGTCAGATAGGTCTTCCAGCGCCAGCGTGTTCACCACGACGGGGCAGTTGACGGTTCCGGGGTTCAGGTTCGTCGTCCACCACGTGCCGTTTTCAATAGTCCCGAAGGACATATGCGCATGTGGCGCAAAGCTGACCGCTTTGACGATGCCACTATCCATTGCCTGACGCACTTCGGACGCAGACATCGAGGTCGGAACTGCCCCAACTGTCTCCATCGCTTTACCGATGCCACCTGTCGCCCGAACGCTCAAACCTTCAAAATCGGTTAGAGATTTCGGCGCGTCGCCCACGCCAACAAGGTTGTACTGCGGCAGTGGCGACGGCATCAGCAAAGTCGCGTCCCAGCGGGCCAGATCCTCGACAACGGCCGGATGTTGATAAACGGCCATCGACAGGTCGACTTCCCGTTTAAGGGATGTCACGCCCAGAAACGGCAGTTCCAAGACAGTGATCGAAGGGTTCTTGTCGCGGTGATAGCCCGCGCAGAACTGGGCCATTTCAAACGCACCGATCGAAATCCCATCGAGGTTTTCTTTGTTCTTCGACAGACCGCCATAGCTGATGTTGAGTGTGAACTCACCGTCCGTCTTTTCGCTCACCAGTTCGGCAAGTTTCTCGACGTGTTCGGTAAAGGCACGACGCTTGCCCCACAGGGAAACGTTCCATTCGACAGCCAGCGCTTCGGATGCAACGGTCAGTGACAGGGCAGCAATGGCCGCCCGGTTAAGATGTTTGCGCATAATGGCTCCTCCCAGATCACGCAATTCGCTTGGGTGGAGTATCCAGGATGGACAGCAGCCTGCCCATGAAGGAAAATGCGCGTGAAACTTCGGAGTCCCTGCGGATATCCGCAGAGTGATTTCTCCTACAACAGCGCCTCTTTATCGAGACCGAGTTTGACGATCTTTTCATTGAGCGTCCGGCGGCCAATCCCTAGCGCTTCGGCGGCGGCATCCATGCGGCCTTTGTGTGCCTTGATGGCTTTGCCGATGAGCTCGCGCTCAAAAGCAGCAACCGCTTCGCGCAGCGTATCCGGTACTTCGTCAAAGTGTTGATCGCTATGTATAGCCTCCACGACCGACCCTCCTCCGCGCCGGGCCGCCAAAATACGCCGTTCGCAGACATGACGCAACTCACGCACATTGCCGGGCCACTCATGGGCCAGCAGAGCGGCCAAATCGTCCTGATCGAGTTCTGGCGCGTCTATCTCATAAACCTGCGCGTATTCGCTCAAGAAATGCGTTGCCAACAGAACCAGATCATCCCGTCTTTGCCGTAGCGGAGGTAAGGACAGGACGACAGTATTCAATCGAAACAATAGATCCTGACGCAGGCGGCCTTCCTCGGCGGCCAATTGAACGTCTTCGTTGGTTGCTGACAAGACCCTGAAACTTACCGGCACCGGCGACACAGCCCCCACCGGTAGCACCTGCTGATCTTCGATGACCCTTAATAGCTTGGCCTGAGCCGCTGGTGGGCATGAGCAGATTTCATCCAGAAACAAGGTTCCGCCCGAAGCTGCCACAAGCCTTCCGTCGGATTCGCCCACGACGCCGAACATTTCCGCCTCAAACGTATCAGCCGACAATGCGGCGCAATTCAGCGCCAGAAACGGTGCCTCGGGCGAACGGCCCAAATCATGTAAAGCATGAGCTACCAGCTCTTTCCCGGTGCCCGTATCCCCCTTCAACAAAACCGCAACCGATGTATCAGCAAGATCAAGTACGTCTTGTCGCAAGTCTGTAATGGTGTCTGTTTGGCCCAGCAGGATGCGGTCAAGGCCTGACAGTTTGAACAGCCGATCTTTGAGGCGGGCATTACTTCTTCGCATCCGGTTCTGTTCAGCCGCGTGCCTTAGCACCGTAAGCAATCGACGTGGTTCATATGGCTTTTCGATGAACCCATACGCCCCGTCCTGTATGGCCTGAACCGCCATGGGAATGTCACCATGCGCCGAAATCAATACCACCGGAGGCGCCACATCCCTGTCCAGGCTGGCCAGCAATTCGAGACCCGACATGCCGGGCATACGCACATCGGATAGAATGACATCGGGCGAGGCGTTGGCCAGATGTTCCGTCACCTGTGTCGCACGTGGCAAGGCGCTAACTGTCCAGCCGGCGGCTTCGAGCAACTCGACAAGGGACTGTCGCATTGATTTGTCATCGTCAACGACCAGAACTTTGAAGGGTTGCTGCTGAGTCATTCGTCCGTTTCTTCATTGATTGAGGCTATCGGGAAGCTGACACGAAAAATTGTTCCGCCGTCATCACGATTTCGGGCCGTCATTGTGCCATCGTGATCTCTGACAATGCTGGTGGAAATGGCCAGTCCCAAGCCCATGCCTCTCCCGCTTTCTCTTGCAGTTACAAATGGCTCTTGCAACTCAGCCAGCGTTGCCTCGCCCAACCCGTGACCGTTGTCCTGAATTTCCAACACGACCTCATCATCAATAGCCTTGACGGCGATATGGATTTCAGGCGCATCCGCTTCATCCATAGCGTCTATGGCATTGCGCAAAAGGTTCGTGATGACCTGTTCGATCCTTAGGGCACTGCCCCGGATAAAGACCGGATCGGTCGGCGCATCAATTGAGGTTTTCACCCTGCCCTGCTCGATGTTTGGCGCAACCAAAGCCACAGCGGCATTGACCGAAGTGCATAAGTCTACGTCGTCGAACGCCTCATTCTCTGACCGTGCAAAGAACCGCAATTGGCGCGTGATCCCTTCCATCCTGTCGACGAGGCTTCCGATTTTTTGCGGTAGCTTGGTCTCACCTGAAGATGAGATCTCTGCTGCCACAAGGTGATTGCGCATCGCAGCGATGGGCTGGCCCAATTCATGTGTGACAGACGCGGAGAGTTGCCCCAGAGCCGCCAGTCGGCTTGCGCGCTCCAACTCGCCTTGGGTGCGTTTGAGGCTCCGCTCGGCTGTCTTGCGGTCGTCGATTTCGATAGCGAGCCTTTCGTTTGCCTCCCGCAGTTTTGCTTCTTCCTCTTCGGACCGCGCCAAGGCCGCGCTAACGCGTCTCGCGCGTTGTATCTGGAAAAAGATAAATGCGAGCCCCGCCAAAAGGACAAAAACTGCGGTTACAAGCCAACTGCGGGCTACGGCCTGATCGTCACTTGCAAAATAGTGAAGCGACCAGCCATGAGGCAAATCCGTAGCCGCAAGATGCAAGCGCTTCGTCCCCGCAATTCTGGCCTGCCCTCCCGGCAACTCAACCCAATCCAACGCATCCAAGTCTTGCCCCGGAAACTGCCTGGCATCTCGAATCCGTTCTTGCTGTGGTTCTGATAATGGTGTCAACGCGCGATATTGCCAATCCGAGTTCGAAGAAAGCAAAACGACGCCGTCTTCATTGGCCAAAAGAACCTGTTCGCCCGAGTTTTTCCAACTATCCTGAAGACTAGAAAAATCGATCTTAATCGCTATGACGCCAGTTGAAGTTCCCTGGTCGTCAAGCACTGCGTTGGCGATGAAGTATCCTGGCAGACCAGTCGTCGCCCCGATGGCATAGAAACGGCCCTGTTCGCCAGAAATGGCGCTTTGGAAATACGGGCGGAAAGCGTAGTTCTGGCCAACAAAGCTCCCTTTGTCGCGGTAGTTCGATGCGGAAATCGTGATCCCGTCTTCGTCCATCAGGTAGATCGCATCCAGACCGGCCTGGTCTGCAAAATCCTCGAGGCGTCGGTTTAAGGTTCCGGTGCCATCGCCTTCGGCTGTTCCAATTACAAAGGAGTCTTGTGACAGCACGTATGTGAGATGGGAAAAACGTTCGAGTGCGCTATTCACCGAGCTTTGGTAGAGAGAGAGACGGCCCTGCGCTTTCGAAAGCTCTTCTGAGACGAAGTATTGGTAAGAAACCAAATAAAGGCCAATGCTGGCGGCAATGGCTACTAAAATACCTACAATATAAGAAGCTGATCGCATTGACTGCCCATGAACTGCGACGCCATAGGATCACAGTAGGTTTTAGCCGTCCATCCCAAGAGTTCTATTCCGACATTTGGATGTTCAAGCCAAACAAGAATGACCGGGTAACTTGAGATCGCAAGCAATGAACAGACCTGCCGAAAATAGCTTTATTCCCTGCATAAGTAGACGCAGCCCAAAGGAGACATTCGCCAACCGGCCTCGCTTCTGTAGTGGTAGATCGCAAAGCAGTCATTGAAGTTCGCGCCAGCTAGCGAATGGGTGCGCTGTTCATCGTCTTTCTTGACTTTAGCGTCGCACATTCGACAGGCTCTGAATGCGTCCAGAGCATAAGGCCGCGCCAGACGCTCTATTTCACGTCTGACAGCAATTGCCGGCACCGGACCATTCCGGGGTAGGCCGAGACACCCTTGCACCGGAGAGCAAGATGCCGTCCTTGAAAACGCGCTGATCGGCCCCACTGAAGTGGTCCGTTTTGATTGTTAGTGCGCGGCTAACCTTTGGTCCATCTGGACGACGGTTTCTGGTGCAGGTGGGAGATACCGCCACACTACTTGTGCCAACGGTAGTGGGTCTGCTCAGTTGAGCGCACCTCGCACATCGCATCGATCCGCGTCATTCCCTGCCCAAAAAGCACCTCAACTCACCTCTAAAATGCAATGAACCCCCTTGCCAAACGTTTCATATCGCCCAGATCATTCCCTTCGACAAAGATAAGCTTCAGTAGGCCCTTACGAATCGCGTTCTTTGAACCAACACACGGAAAACTGTTTTCATTGGCCAGGCGGTCGTAAACGTCGTCATAGGCTTCCGCGTACCATCCCTGCGCAGTAGCCGCCGCATAGATGAAGGACTGCTTTTTATTTGTTTGGTTAGCAAATCCCGGATTCTGGTTTCACAAAAATCTAAAAGCTCTAAGTATCTGATTTTGCCGGCAATCCAGTTTCACCAAAGGGGTGATCCGACAGTACACGCTCGGCTATTGGAGCAATTCAATTAACCTGAGGCTGCGCCAGAAGAGTAGAAGAATGCAATCGCTTGAGCCCTATTTTTTACTGAGAGCTTTTCGTAGATATTGGACAGGTGAAACTTGACCGTGTTGGTTGAGATTTGCAGGTCTTTCGAAAGATCGCGGTTCGATAGCCCCTTGGCCAGTGCTTCAAGTATGATGCGCTCTTTACGAGACAAGGTGTGGATCGGGTCTCTCTGCATTTTCCGAACGTCGATGAATGGGAACACCATTTTGCCAGCCGCTACGTCTGCACAGGTTTCCAACAGATGCTCAACCTCACCCGACCGCGAAGCGAACCCCGCTGCGCCAGCCTGCATTGCGAGGCGCGGAACATCTCCTGCTTCATCACCGTAGACGACAAAACGGGGCGCGCTCTCCTGCTCACGCAAAACTTCGATCAGTTTGGCCGCACCCAGGACCGGCAAATTCCAGGCAATTACACAAACCTTGACCGGAACTCTCATCACCGCGCCCAGAAACCCTTCGGCGGTTGCCGATGTGGCCACCAGAGAGAATCGCGGATCACGTTCAAAGATCTCTGACATGGCCGACAACACCAGCGGATTATTGTCGGCAAGCATTACGTCAATCGGTTCCTGAGCAGGCTCTGCCATTGATTTTACACCCAAAATCCAGAAATGCTACCCATTAGTGTAGGGCATTTCTTAGTATACTTTTGCATTCTTGCCAAAATGGGTAGGTTTCTACCCATCCTATTAGAAGGCCTAAAGCAGTAGTAAGTTACGTTGCGCGATGAAGCAAGCGACGCTTTTCTGATCCACAACACGATATTTGGGCGTGGTCGACCACCCCGACGGTCAAGGAGGATCGAATGACTTTCCAGATTTACCCTACGCTCGAAATCCCCGAGACGCTGGCGGCTGGTCCGGGGCCGGGCAACACCGATGTCCGCGTTCTTCAGGCCTTCTCCAAAGCCGGAGTTGCGGATCACATGCAGGGCGACGTTCTGCGCGGCATGGTCGAATGCAAGCACATGTTGCGCGAGATCTGGGGCACTTCGAATACATATACGTTCGCGGTCGCAGGCACGGGCTGGAGCGCACTGGACACCATGTTCTCCGCCGTCATGCCTGGCGACAAGGTTGTTGCATTTAACAACGGCACCTTTTCAGGCATTGACACCCTGACCCTGCGCATCAAGGCGGCAACGCCGGAGGAGCATGTCGCCAACCCTCTGGACCCGCAGGCCGCCAGTGTCACCGTCATCGACGTTCCGCATGGCCAGTCAGTGACCGGCGAAATGGTCGAGGCCGCACTGGCCGAGCATAAGCCCAAATGGGCCTTCATGGCGCATTGGGAGACGGGTTCGGGCCGTATCAATGATCTGCGCGGATTCTCGGATGCCTGTGAACGTCATTGCGCAATGGGTCTGATCGATGCCGTTTCGTCTTTGGGTGTCGAAGATTTCCGGATCGATGACTATCCGGGCATCGCCGGCTGGGCATCGTGCCCGCAAAAGGGCCTTTGCTGCTTGCCATTGACCTATGCACCGGTCAGCTTTTCCAAGGACTACATTGACAGCCTGAAATCAACTGGCGCCTACAGCTATGTCCACAATCCCATTTTCGAGGCCCGTCATTGGGGAATCGTCGACGGACAGGACGTCGAGAAAGGGACATATCACCGGACCCATTCCGGGTACGCAGTGGCTGCCTTCCATGAATCCCTTCGTCTGACGCTGACTGAAGGATTGGCGAAGCGGTCAGCTTCGTACCGTACGCATGAAAAGGTGCTGCGTGACGCCGTAACCGCGATGGGTTGCGAAGTGACTTCGGATATGCCCAGCCTTCTGGTCCTCAACCTGCCGCCGGAGCTGGCCGGGCGCGAGATGGAGCTGGTCCAGAATTGCCGGGCGCGCGGGTTCGGCATCTGGCCAACCCTCAGCGCACCGGTACAGGTCCGGATCGGCATCCTCAATCAACTGAACCGCCAGGCGATCAGCCAGATCATCCGTCTGTTCGCCGAAGCCATGCGCGAATTGGGTGGCACCGTCGACTTCGAAGAGATCGAGGCATTGCTCGAAAGCCGTTACGGCACGTCGATCGCTGCTTGAACGCACTGCATAAACGGGAGGAATGCAGATGGATATTCATGAGTATCAGGCGAAGGAAGTTCTTTCGAACTTCGGTGTTGCCATACCGTCCGGCGCGTTGGCCTATAGCCCTGAACAGGCAGCCTATCGCGCCCGAGAGCTTGGCGGAGACAAGTGGATTGTCAAAGCACAAGTCCACGCAGGCGGCCGCGGCAAAGCGGGTGGCGTCAAGCTGTGTAACAGCGAAAATGAGATTCATACGGCCTGCGACGAGATGTTCGGCCGCAAGCTGGTGACCCACCAGACCGGACCGGACGGCAAGGGCATCTATCGTGTCTATGTCGAATCCGCCGTGCCGATCGATCGCGAGATTTATCTGGGTTTCGTTCTGGACCGCTCCAGCCAGCGGGTGATGATTGTAGCCTCCTCAGAAGGCGGCATGGAGATAGAGGAAATCTCGGCGGACCGCCCCGACAGTATCGTGCGTTCCATCGTGGAACCCGCCGTCGGGCTACAGGAATTCCAAGCCCGCGAGCTCGCGTTCAATCTGGGCCTTGAGCCCCGTCTGGTACAGCAAATGGTCCGGACGCTGCAGGGCTGCTATGCCGCCTTCAGCGAACTGGACGCAACCATGGTTGAGATTAATCCGCTGGTCGTCACTGGCGATGACCGGGTTCTGGCGCTGGACGCCAAGATGAGCTTTGACGACAACGCCTTGTTCCGGCATCCCCAGATTTCCGAACTGCGCGACAAAAGTCAGGAAGACCCGCGCGAAAGCCGCGCGGCAGACCGAGGGCTGTCTTATGTGGGCCTTGAAGGCAATATCGGCTGCATCGTGAACGGTGCAGGTCTGGCCATGGCCACGATGGACACGATCAAGCTGGCCGGTGGCGAGCCTGCGAACTTCCTCGACATTGGCGGCGGCGCCTCGCCGGAACGTGTCGCCAAGGCCTTCCGTCTGGTTCTGTCCGACAACAATGTTCAGGCGGTTCTGGTCAACATCTTTGCCGGTATCAACCGCTGCGATTGGGTCGCCGAAGGCGTCGTACAGGCACTGCGTGAGTTGGAGATCGACATCCCTGTCATTGTACGTCTTGCCGGGACCAACGTCGAAGAGGGTCAGAAGATCCTCGCCAAGTCCGGCCTGCCGATCATCCGTGCCACAACGCTGATGGAAGCCGCCGAACGGGCGGTGGGTGCCTGGCGGAACGACCTGACACAAAACACCAAGGTGAGGGCTGTATAATGAGCATTCTTCTCGACCGCGACTCTCGCGTAATCGTTCAGGGCATCACCGGACGCATGGCGCGCTTTCATACCAAGGACATGCTGGAATATGGCACCAACGTAGTCGGCGGCGTCGTTCCCGGAAAAGGTGGCGAAGCCGTCGAGGGTGTGCCCGTGTTTGACACCGTGAAACAAGCTGTCGAAGCCACCGGCGCGGATGCGAGCCTTGTGTTTGTCCCGCCCCCATTTGCGGCAGATTCGATCATGGAAGCCGCAGATGCCGGTATCCGCTATTGCGTTTGCATCACCGACGGCATTCCGGCTCAGGATATGATCCGCGTCAAGCGCTACATGTACCGCTACCCCCGCGATAAGCGCATGGTATTGACCGGCCCGAACTGCGCCGGAACCATCAGCCCAGGCAAGGCGCTGCTGGGGATCATGCCTGGGCATATCTACCTGCCCGGCAATGTCGGCATCATTGGCCGCTCGGGGACGCTGGGTTATGAGGCTGCGGCGCAGCTGAAAGAGCGCGGTATCGGAGTTTCGACCAGTGTCGGCATCGGGGGTGATCCGATCAATGGTTCCTCGTTCCGTGACATTCTCGAACGCTTTGAGTGGGATGAGGACACCGAGGTTATTGCCATGATTGGCGAGATCGGCGGGCCGCAAGAGGCTGAAGCGGCTGAATACATCCGCGATCACATTACCAAACCCGTCATTGCTTATGTTGCCGGTCTGACCGCACCAAAAGGACGGACCATGGGCCATGCCGGTGCGATTATCTCGGCTTTTGGAGAAAGTGCATCGGAAAAGGTCGAGATTCTGTCCGCCGCCGGTGTGACTGTTGCCGAAAACCCTGCCGTCATCGGTGAAACAATCGCCCGTGTCATGGGAAAGGCTGCGTGATGGTCAAGCCTTCGGTTCTTGTCACCCGTCGTTGGCCTGCCGCCGTCGAGGCGCAACTGGCCGAGAACTACAACGCCGTGCTCAATACCGGGGACAAACCAATGTCCTCGGCCGAAATACGCGATGCGCTAAAACGCTATGACGCGGTTTTGCCTACGGTCACGGATACGCTCAGCGCCGAGGCGCTGGACGTGCCTGCGGCCCAGACCAAAATACTCGCCAATTACGGCGTTGGATACAGCCATATCTGCGAACCATCGGCGCGCAATCTAGGGATGACCGTAACCAATACACCGGATGTCCTGTCCGAATGTACGGCCGATCTGGCCATGACATTGCTGCTGATGGTTGCCCGTCGCGCGGGCGAAGGCGAGCGCGAATTACGCGCTGGAAACTGGTCCGGTTGGCGTCCGACCCACCTAGTCGGCACGAAGGTCAGCGGCAAGACGCTTGGCATTATCGGCTTTGGACGGATCGGGCAGGAAATGGCGCGGCGCGCGCATCATGGCTTTGGCATGAAAATTCTGGTGCAGAACCGCAGCGCAGTGTCAGCCGAGGTGCTGAAACAGTTCAGCGCAACGCAGGTCGAAACGGTCGATGATTTGCTGCCACAATGCGATTTCGTCTCGCTGCACTGCCCCGGAGGATCGACGAACCGACACCTGATCAACGGGCGTAGGCTCGACCTGATGAAGCCTGATGCCTTCCTTATCAACACCGCCCGCGGCGAAGTTGTGGACGAGCACGCTCTGGTACAAGCCCTCATGTTCGACACGATCGGCGGCGCGGCGCTCGATGTCTTTGACGGCGAACCCCGGATCAGCCCGGACCTGCTGCAGTGCGACAATCTGGTGATGTTGCCCCATCTGGGGAGCGCCACGCGCGAATCCCGCGAAGCCATGGGGTTTCGCGTTCTCGACAATCTCGGCGATTTTTTTGCAGGTCGTACTCCGCGGGATCAGGTGATCTGATGCAAGCGCTGGCGCGGAGTATTCAGCCCACCCCGGAACCTTCGAACTATGCCGAAGGGTTGCGTTCGGAATTGCGGGTGTTGTGGCGGAACATCTTGCTGAAACGGGCGCCCCATGTGGCGACCTGGGCCGAGGCCACGCCGTTGCAACGCATCCCCGCCGGGCGGGAAGCAACACCATACTTGCAGGCCTTGTCGATCTGGTTTCAACTGTTGCGCATCATTGATGAAAACGCAGAAGTCCGGGACCGTCGCCTGACCGAGACCCAAAGCGGGGCCGAAGCGGTCGAAGGCGGATTCGCCGAGGTTTTGTCTGACCTGTCCCTGACGGATCGCCAGACGAAAAAGCTGACCGCTGATCTGTGCGCCGGTCCCACCCTGACCGCGCATCCGACCGAGGCCAAACGGGTCACTGTTCTGGAAATTCACCGTCGGATTTACCGCAACCTTGTCGGTCTTGAAACCCAACGCTGGACCCCGACCGAACGCGCCGAACTGCTGAATGGCCTGGAGGGTGAGATCGATCTTCTGTGGCTGACGGGTGAACTTCGACTGTCGCGCCCAAGCCTGCACGATGAAATCGAATGGGGGTTGCAATTCTTCCGGGATGCAATCTTTGACGCCGTCCCGCAGGTCATGGATCGGTTCGATCAGGCCTGCCTGCATGTGCTAGGCCAGACCCTGAATGAAACACCCGATATCCGCTTTCACAGCTGGATCGGCGGCGATCGGGACGGCAATCCGAATGTCACGACCGAGATGACCGCGCTGGCTTTGCAACGCGGGCGCGAAACGGTTCTGGACCTTTACCGTCAGGCCCTTGATCAAGCTGCAAGCAGGCTGAGTATCAGTGCACTCATATTGCCGCTGCCCGAACCCAACAAAGCGCGTATACAAGAAATAATCGACCGGGTTCCGGATGCTGGCCGAAATCGGAACGAACCGTTTCGGCAGGCTCTCAATGCCATTCGCCAGCGGCTGACAGATGGCGGCTATGGTCACATCTCACAATTCGTGAGCGATCTTGATGCGCTTGATAACGCATTGTGCGCGGTCAACGCCGATATTCTGGCGCGACGGCATATCCGCCCTCTGCGCCGTGCCGCGACGGTTTTTGGGTTCCGAACCACAACGTTGGATATCCGTCAGAATTCGACCGTCACAACTGATGTTCTGGCCGAAATCTGGTCACAATCCGGGCAGGCTCCGGACTATGGCACGGCCGAATGGTCTGCCCGTTTGCGAACCGAATTGTCGGATCAGAACCTGCCTTATCAAAGCCGCGATGCGCTGAGCGATCAGGCACAGGAATTGCTCGCTCTTCTGGCGCTGGTCCACAGCGTACGATCAGGGCCAGATCCCAAGGCAATCGGCCCGTTCATCCTGTCTATGACCCGCTCTGCCGATGATATGCTTGGCGTCTACCTGCTGGCCCGTTATGCCGGGTTCGGGTCCGAGACACTAGATATTTCGGTGGTCCCGCTATTTGAGACGATTGCCGATCTGCGGAACGCCCCGGCGATCTTGCTGGATGTCCTGGGCGTTCCGCTTGCCCGCCGCAGCCTCAAAACCAACGGTAACGTGATTGAGGTGATGCTGGGATATTCGGACAGCGGCAAGGATGGCGGCTACTTCTGCTCAACATGGGAACTGGAACGTGCCCAACGCCGGATCGTGTCGGCACTGGCCTCGCAAGGCTTCAAGGCCACATTTTTTCATGGTCGCGGCGGCTCGGTCAGCCGGGGCGGCGCACCTACAGGACGCGCCATCGCCGCGCAACCCAGCGGAACAATTGCCGGGCGATTGCGCGTAACCGAACAGGGCGAGGTTGTTTCAACCAAATATGCCAACCGCGGAACGGCTGCAGCGCATCTGGAATTGCTGCTTTCAAGCACGCTACGCCATACCGCCAACCCTGGCGAAACCCCTGCCCGGCCCGAGTTCGACGATGCGCTGGATGCCCTGTCGGAACTGTCGCAGACGGCCTACGTCTCGCTTCTGCAGATGCCGGGTTTTCTGGATTATTTCCAGCAAGCCAGCCCAGTCGAAGAACTTGCCCGCCTGAAAATCGGGTCCCGCCCGACCCGCCGGTTTGGCGCAGCCAGTCTGGATGACCTGAGGGCCATACCATGGGTTTTTGCATGGTCGCAGAACCGTCACCTGATCACCGGTTGGTACGGGTTTGGCGCCGCCATGATCAGCTTTCGTAAATTCCGTGGAGCGCGCGGTGATGAAGTGCTGCAGGACATGTTTAATGACTCTCGCCTGTTCCGCCTCGCCGTTGATGAGATGGAAAAATCGCTCTATCAGGCGGATATGGATATCGCCGCACAATACGGCGACCTTGTCCCTGATACTGAGACCCGCCAGCGCATCTCGCGGGCTATCAAAACGGAATACGACAGTGCCTGCAGCGCAGTGCAGTTTCTGACCGGCGGTCAGACCATCGGTCACCGTTTTCCTCGTCTGTGCGAGCGGTTTGATCGTAAACGGGCCGAACTGGCCCGCATTCACGCGCTGCAGGTCGAGCTGCTGCGACAAGCCCGAAGCGAGCCGCAGGCAGGATCGGTTCCTGTGCCTTTGCTGCAATCCATGAACGCCATTTCCGCTGGCCTCGGCTGGACCGGCTAACCCTTTTCAGGAGGTTTCAACGTGAACGCCCCGCAACGCACCCAGGGTTTTTTCACCCAGTCCTTGTCCGACCGTGACCCTGAGCTGTTCGGCTCGATCACATCCGAGTTGGGCCGTCAGCGCGACGAGATCGAG